>CAZXRQ010000055.1:0-775 GCA_964642795.1 uncultured Oscillospiraceae bacterium
TTGGGCTCGTTCATGGCCTGCGCCTTGAGTATCTCCTTTTCCTTCTCCAGCTCCTCCTGGTCGACCTCCTCCTTGCTTACACAGATGGGCTTTGCGGCCGCTATATGCATGGCGATATCGTGCACAAGGTGCTTGAAGTCATCGGTCTTGGCAACAAAGTCGGTTTCGCAGTTGACCTCGACCAGTACGCCTATCTTGCCGCCAAGATGTATGTAGGAATCCACGATACCTTCGGCAGCTATGCGGGAAGCCTTCTTGGCGGTAGCGGCAAGGCTCTTCTCGCGCAGGTAATCCATAGCCTTATCCATATCGCCGTCGCACTCGACCATGGCCTTTTTGCAGTCCATCATGCCGGCGCCGCTCATCTCACGCAGGGTCATTACGTCTTTTGCAGTAAACATCGATATCTCTCCTTATAATAATCCTTGCTCTCGGTTCAGGCTTCTTCAGCCTGCTCGGGCTCCGCGGCAGCTTCTTCATCGTTCATCTGCTCACCCTGATGGCCTTCTATGATGGCGTCCGCCATCTTGGAGGATATCAGCTTGACTGCGCGGATGGCGTCGTCGTTGCCGGGGATGGGGTAATCGATCTCGTCGGGGTCACAGTTGGTATCCACTATGGCTACCACGGGGATATTCAGCGCGTGCGCTTCGGCTACGGCTATGTATTCCTTGCGGGGGTCCACTACGAATATCGCGCCGGGGAGCTGCTTCATATCCTTGATGCCGCCAAGGTTCTTCTCGAGCTTTTCCTGCTCCAGCTTGAGCTTGATAAC
>CAZXRQ010000055.1:785-12449 GCA_964642795.1 uncultured Oscillospiraceae bacterium
GCGCTTGGCTTCCTGCTCGATGGACTCCTGCGCCTGCTTCTTGGTGCCTACAAACAGCAGCGTCTTGTTGTTTGCGGCCAGATCGCGCACGAAATTATACGCCTCGTCGATCTTCTTAACGGTTTTTTGCAGATCGATGATGTAGATGCCGTTGCGCTCGGTGAAGATGTACGGCTTCATTTTGGGGTTCCAGCGGCGGGTCTGATGACCAAAATGTACGCCTGCCTCCAAAAGCTGCTTCATGGAAATTACTGACATGACAAAATCCTCCTTCGTTTTATTCCTCCCCGCGCTTCGTCTTTGCCGAAAGCCCATGTCAAGGCACGAAACAGCAAATCCACGCGGGTGTGTAATTGGCGTTTCCACAGCGCCGTTTACATACCGATATGGATTATAGCACAGTATTATTTAGCAATGCAAGATAAAATAAGGGAAAATGCGGGGTTTGGCGCGCTATTTTTCGCCGTCCTCCTCCGCTTCGTCCATAAATTCCAAAAACGCGCTGAACACCTCGTCCAGCATTACGGGGTTGTCTATCGTAACATAGGTATCCTCGCCGTTTTTCTGCTGTACCTTCAGCAGCACCACCTCGGCCTCCTCGCCGTCCTCCGGCTGGTCAACGGGCGCAAGCGCCACATACCGCTCACCTTCGTAAAGAAAGGTAAGTATGTGCTCGTACTCGGTCTGTTCGCCGTTTTCGTCCAACAGCACAACGTTATCCATAACATCCTGCATGGTATTTCCTCCTTATAATCTGGGGTTGGACGCAAGATAGCCCTGCAATATGACCACCGCAGCGACCTTATCCACGACCTTGCGGCGCTCCCGCCAGTCCAATCCCTGCTCGCAGAGCACGCGCTCCGCGCTTACTGTGGTAAGCCTTTCATCAAAAAACGCATGCTCGCCGTCCCACAGCGAAAGCACCTCGTCCGCAAACGCCCGCACCTTCTCCGTTGCGAAGCCGTAGCTGCCATCCATGTTGCGCGGCATACCGAACAGCAGCCGCACGGGCTTATACTTGCTTGCCACCTCTATTATGTGCGCGGCGTCCGCGGCTGCGTCGTCGTCGCATCGGGTATATGTTTCCAGCCCCTGCGCGGTTATGCCCAGCGGGTCGCTTATTGCAAGGCCTATGCGTTTATCCCCTACGTCTATCGCCAATACGCGCATCATAAGCTATATTCCATCCTTCCAAAAAGGCCGCGACAAAGCCGCGGCTATATCATCAATAAAGTGGCAGGGGCGCATCCATTATGCAAATTCAGTTATGCGTATCCTCCGTTTCGCCCTCGGACTCCAGCTCCGCATTATGCTGGATATAATAGCGCACCAACTCTTCCAGCAGCTCGTCCCGCTCCAGCATACGGATGAGGTAGCGGGCGTTGTTGTAGCTGGTGATGTAGGTTGGGTCGCCCGAGATGAGATAGCCCACTATCTGGTTGATGGGGTCGTATCCCTTCTCCATCATGGAGGAGTATACGCTCATAAGCACCTCGTTTGCAGAGCTTTTTTCCTTCTGTTTGCGAAATTGCATGGTCTCGTTGGTATTGTCGGTCATGGCTGTACTCCTTTCCATGTTCTCCCTTACAGTATACAACACCCGGGCGCTTTTGCAAGCACCTCGCGTAAACGTTTTGTGAAGCGAATGAAACGGCGCTCAAAACGGCCCGTCATATATATAACGGGCCAACGGAGCGTTTTGTTGCACTTACGGCATCATTTTTTCCACATTGCACTTGCAGCGGCGCGCTACCCGCTTGCAGTCGCGGTACATACGGCGCGAAACGTCCGGGTATGCGCAAAACACCGTGGCCGCGGAAAGCGCCATGCCACAGGCGATGCCAATAGCAAAATGAATCGGCTTCATCATAAAAATCACTCCTTTCAGCGTCTATTATGCGCAGAAAGGAGCGATCATATCGTTGGCAGTATTTGGCTTTATACGGCCTTGTCCGCGCCCACGCCAGCACAGGTATCGTGCGCGGCGCACTCTGAGCAGTTATGGCCCTCATGAGGCGTATACTGCTTGCCCTCGGCCTCCGCCTTGCGCTTGCGGTAATCCTCCACGGCGGCGCGCACGGCCTCCTCCGCCAGCACGGAGCAGTGTATCTTCTGCGGGGGCAGGCCTTCCAAAGCCTCCACCACGGCGGAATTGGAAAGCTTGAGCGCCTCGTCCACGGACTTGCCCTTGATAAGCTCCGTCGCCATGGAGCTGGTAGCTATGGCCGCGCCGCAGCCAAAGGTCTTGAAGCCCACGTCCTCGATTATCCCGTCGTCGTTGACCTTTAGGAACATCTGCATGATGTCGCCGCATTTTGCGTTGCCCACCATGCCCACGCCATTGGCGTCCTCTACCTCTCCCATGTTGCGGGGATGCTGAAAATGATCCAGTACTTTTTCGGTATACATAGCGTTTTCCTCCTATTCGGTTTGCCCGTGATAAAGCGGGGACATATCGCGCAGTTTCTTTACTATGCCGGGCAGTGTCGCCAGCACATAGTCTATCTCCTCTTCGGTGGTGGTATCGCACAGCGTGAGCCGGAGCGAGCCGTGCGCCGTGCCGTGATCCAGTCCCATCGCCAACAGCACATGCGACGGGTCCAGTGAGCCGCTGGTGCAGGCGCTGCCGCTGCTTGCGGCGATGCCGCTTATATCCAGCCACAGCAGCATACCCTCGCCCTCGATGTATTTGATGCTGTAATTGACGTTGTTGGGCAGGCGCTTTGTCGGATGCCCGTTAAGCTTTACAGCCGGGATCTCGGCCTCTATGCCGGCCATGAGCTTGTCCCTTAGGCGGGTCATGCGTGCCATGGATTCATCAAGGTTTGCAGTGGCAAGCGATATAGCCTCGCCCATTCCCACTATGCCCGCCACGTTTTCCGTGCCGGCACGGCGGTTAAGCTCCTGCGCGCCTCCGATTATGTAGCTGGGAAGGCGTATGCTGCCCTTTCTTACATACAGCGCACCTACGCCCTTTGGCCCGTGGAACTTGTGTGCGGACATGGACAGCATGTCTATATCCATCGCCTTGACATCCACCGGCACATGGGCCACGGCCTGCACTGCGTCCGTGTGGAACAGCACGCCGCGCTCCCGGCAGATGTGGCCAATTTCCGAAATAGGCATTATGGTGCCCACCTCGTTGTTTGCAAACATTACGCTTACCAATATGGTCTTGTCGGTAATGGCGTTTTTCACCTGCTCCGCCGTCACCATGCCATATTCGTCCACCGGCAGATACGTTACGCGAAAGCCCATCTTTTCGAGTTTTTGCGCAGAGTGCAGTATCGCATGATGCTCCACCGCCGTAGTGATTATGTGGTCGCCCTTATCCCTGAGCCGCTCCGCCGCACCGAACAGTACGGTATTGTCGCTTTCCGTGCCGCAGCCTGTAAACGTGATCTCACCCGGCTCCGCATTTATGGCGGCGGCTACCTGATCGCGGGCATGATCCAGCCCCGCTTTTGCCTCGCGCCCCGGCGTATGCAGGCTGCTGGGGTTGCCGTAGGCCTGTGTGTAGTATGGAAGCATGGCGGCGAGCACCTTTTCGTTTACGGCCGTGGTAGCCGCATTGTCAAGATATACCTTCATTCGTTTGCGCTCCGATTCTGTTGTGTTATGTAATCCTCCGCCATATCCGCAAGCGTCGTGGTGTTTAGCACGCCGTTTATGCGGCTTTGCAGCTTTATCCAAAGAGGGCGCGCCGCGCAGGAGCAGGCGTTGTCACAGCTTACGGAATCACTGCTCACGCAGTCCACTATAGAGGTGCTGCCCTCCAACGCCTTTAGCATTTCGCCTACGTTTATCTGCTCCGGCGGGCGCGACAGCTCATAGCCGCCCTGCGCGCCGCGCGCAGCTTCCACCAGCCCTGCGCGCTTCAACGCGCGTATGAGCTGCTCTAGGTACGCCTCGCTCACGCCCTGACGCGCTGCCAACACCGATACGGACAGCATTCCCTTGCCGTATTCGGTCGCCAGCTCCACCATGGCCTTTATGCCGTAGCGCGCGCGTGTGGACAGCTTCATGTGCCTTCTCCAATCCCAAGCGATATGGTCGGATTTCTTTCGATGCCAATATAACACCGCAGCGGGCGCATGTCAACAATCCCTACTTAAATTGTAGGATATTTTTTCTAAAAGTCCACCTCTGTGTCATAATAGCAGCATTCGATCAGCCGCGCCATCTGCTTTGCGTCTATTTTGCGCGGGTTGGATAGCGTGCAGGCGTCCTGTACCGCAAGCGACGCGATGTTTGGCAGCTTGGACAGAAACTCGTCCTCGGTTATCATACCGCCGCCGTATTCACGCAGGTCCGCAGGTATGTCCAGCTCGCGGTTAAGCTCCTTTATACGGCCTATCAGCGCCCCTACCAGCACGTCTACCGTGCTGCCGGTAAGCCCCAGCGCCAGCGCAATATCCGCATACCGCCGCGCCGCCGCTTCCTCCTTGGCGTTGAAGCGTATCACGCGGGGCAGATATATGGCGTTTGCGCAGCCGTGCGTCACGTGGCCCCCGGAAAACGCGGCGCCGGTCTTGTGCGCCATGGAGTGGGTTATGCCGAGCAGGGCGTTGGAAAACGCCATGCCCGCAAGGCACTGGGCGTTGTGCATACGCTCGCGCGCGGTCTCGTCGCCGCGGCAGGATGAAATCAGAAATTCGTTTATCATGCTTAGCGCGTGCAGCGCAAGCGGGTCGGAATAGTCGCTGTGCAGCGTGGACACATACGCCTCCGCCGCATGGGTGAACGCATCCATGCCCGTAAATGCCGCAAGCCTGGGCGGCATGGTAAACGCAAGCTCCGGATCCACTATGGCCACGTCCGGTGTAATGTTGAAATCCGCAAGCGGGTATTTTATGCCGGTCTTATAATCCGTTATCACGGAAAACGCCGTGACCTCCGTGCCCGTGCCGGACGTGGACGGCACTGCGCAAAACCTCGCCCGCTGCCTGAGCATCGGAAAGTTGAACGGCACTATCAGCTGCTCGAATGCGGTGTCCGGATACTCGTAGAACACCCACATCGCCTTTGCCGCGTCTATGGGAGAACCGCCGCCTATTGCCACTATCCAGTCCGGCGAAAATTCCCGCATACGTTCGGCCCCCTGCATAACCGTCTCCACCGACGGATCCGGCTCGACCCCCGAGAATATCTCCACCTTCATGCCGGCGCCTTTCAGCCGCTGCATCGTTTTGTCCAAAAAGCCATATCGCTTCATCGGGCCTCCGCCCGTGACCACGAAAGCGCGTTCCCCGCGCAGGGTACCCAGCGCGTCCAGCGCGCCCTTGCCGTGGTATATATCCCGCAGCAGCGTAAATCTTTCCATACCAATCGCCTCCGATCAATTTTGCGCTTAGTATGGATATTTAAGCGGGTTTTGATAAGCAAAAAGGCGGGGGATCCCCACCTTTTCTAAATAAAAATCTATTTGCCGCCCCGCCTTCAATCCACCACGCAGCAGAGCCCCGTGGCTTCCTCCACGGCGGCGCGCATGTTATCCTCGCTCATAGCGCCTACCACGGAAAACATTATGGTACCGTCCGCGCCTACTATCACGGTAACCGGTATGCCGCTTACATCATACAGCGAGGCGGCGTCGTAGGCGCCATCAAACGCCACGTCGAACGTATAGCCAGTCTCCTCGATGAATGCGGCTGCGTCCTCCGCGCTGTCGTCCAGGCTCAGAGCTATCATGTATATTTCTGGATATTCGTCGTGCATGGTCTGCATATGCGGCATCTCCTGCACACAGTAGCCGCACCACGTCGCCCAGAAATTGATAAACACCGGCGTGCCCCGCATATCGGACAGCTTGAATTCGGTGCCGTCCAGCAGTGTAACGGTGAAATCCGGAGCCATGTCGCCCACGTCCAGTCCAACCTCGGCGGTTGCTACGGTGGCGGGCGTTTCATCGGCCTCCTCGGTCTTATCCTCCACTACCGTTTCTTCGGCCCCGGTCTCGGTCTCCAGAACCTCGTCCGTATTCGCCGCAGGGTTCAGCATACCGCAGCCGGAGCAGGTCAGCGCCAGCGCGAGTATCAGCGCAACTGCGCAAAGTATCCTTTTCATTGTATATCCTCCTTGCCATTTGCTTGCTTAAAAAGCGTTTTGGGGGTTTCCATATATATTGCGCCCTGCGCGCAAACCCTGGCGCATTCGCCGCAGCGTATGCATTCCAGCGAGTTTACATGCTTTACGTCCAGCCTGCAGTATTTGACGCAGGCGTTACAGCCGTTGCATTTATCTTTATCCACCTTCACGCCAAGCAACGCAATGCCGTTGAAAAACGAGTATATCGCGCCCAGCGGGCACAGGAAGCGGCAGAACGCGCGGTACATGAACGCGCAAAACGCCAGTATCGCCGCAAGCACCGCCAGCTTATACGCAAACATGCCGCCCACTGTCTGCCGTATCGAGGCGTTGGATATTGCCAGCGGTATGCCGCCAAACAGCGTACCCGCCGGGCACAGATACTTACAGAATGCCGGCACGCCCACGCCGGTAGTCTGCAACGCCCACAGCGGCACTATCACCACCAGCACCGCCAGTATAACGTACTTACAGTAGGACAGTATGCGCGTGACCGGGCTTTTTTTGAGCTTTGGCACGGGCAGCTTGTATACCAGCTCCTGCACCAGCCCAAACGGACATAAAAAGCCGCATATCATGCGCGCAAGCAGCGCGCCGAACAGCAGCAGAAAGCCAATAACATAAAACGGGATGCGCTTTCCCGCGGCGATCTGGCTTTGCAGCGAGCCCAGCGGACAGGCGCCCAATGCGCCGGGGCAGGAATAGCAGTTGAGCCCCGGCACGCATACGCCCTTGAGCGCGCCCTGATATATCCGCCCTGTAAAAAAGCCCGGAATGTTGGCGTTATATACCAGCGCCGTAATCACCTGCGTGATGCGCCGTCTCTTATGCAGCCGCTCAGCCAATGCCCACGCACTCCAGGCAGATAAAAGCCGCCTTGCGCAGCACGGAAGCGTAGCCGCCGCCCAGCGCGCCCGCTATTACAAGCGCAAGGCCCGCAACCGCCGCCGCTGCCGTCAGTATCCTTTTCGTACTCTGCTTCATACTGGAATTATATCAACAGTCCCGCGTAAAGACAACTTTCCATATGTGAATCGTATGTTAAGTTTGATGGATCGTATCAAAATACGCTTACTGCATGGCAGACACGCCATGGGCGCCGTCACGATCCATGAAAACGCCGAATCAAACAGCGCCTCTATAAACGCCCGCCGCCCAAACGCACAGCAAAGCAGGCGCCTTGCGCCGGCGCCGGTTACAGCGCCGCGAGCCTGTCGAAAAAGTCAATATTGACTTTTTCGAGCTTGCAGTCTTTGCCTCTCGCCTACAGGCTGTGCCTTTAGGCTCCCGGGCGGCAAAGACTGAGAGGAGCAGGGAAAATCTGCGATTTTCCTTCCGGTCTGACGCACCTGTCGTCAGACCGGATTTTACATTAAGGGCTGCGGCCCTTAATAATCCTGGGGTTTTTCGACAGACTGCCGGCGCCGGTTACAGCGCCGCATATGGCGCTTTGCAATATCGGCAAACCGCGGCATGTTTCGCAGAATAAAACTCCTTCCTACCGATTGAAACGCCGCAATGGATATGCTACAATCACGGCATGAATATGGATTTTCACGATATTACCCCCGATATGAAGCAGTATATAGACGGCTTTATAAAACCGTGGCGGCTGCAGAACTCCGAATACACGTTTACCAATCTGCTGATGTGGGGCATGAACGGCCACATCAAAGTAGCCGAAGCCTGCGATACGCTGTATTTCCTGCTCCACTATGAGACAGGCGCTTTTATGTTTGCACCGCTTACGCGCGACCCCGGAGCGGACTACGCTGCGGCGCTCAAGCTGTCCGACGAATACTGCCTCACCCACGGCATCCCCATCTGCTATAAAGCTGTCGCCGGGCCGCTGAAGGAAGCCTTCGAGCGCGTCGGCGGCTATACGCTATGCGAGGACCGGGATAATTTCGACTATGTGTACAGCATGGAGGAGCTGCTGCACCTTTCAGGTAAAAAGCTTCACGCCAAGCGCAACCACATAAACCAGTTCCGCACGCAATACCAATTTGAATATGTGCCCCTCCGCAGCGACATGATGGAGGAATGCCTTTCCGTATACAAAAACTGGCTGCAAAAAAAGGATATGTGCGAGCCGGGCGTGATAGGTGAATTTTCCGCCATACGTGCAATACTTGCCAACATGGGCGCGCTGGGCGTGGTCGGCGGCGGCATACGCATAAACGGCGAGCTGGGCGCATTCACGCTGGGCGAGCGCATAGACGGCGAGATGGCCGTGATACACATAGAAAAGGCGGACGATATAAACGGCCTTTACACCATGATAAACCAGCAGTTCATAGAGCATGAGTTCACCGACATGAAGCTCATCAACCGTGAGGAGGACATGGGACTCCCCGGCTTGCGCAAGGCGAAGCTGAGCTACTACCCGGTAATGCTGCTGGAAAAGTTCGAGGCGACCCGCGAATGAACGTACGGCTGATCAATCCAAACGAATACCCGCGGGCGGCCCGCGTATGGGAAATATGCTTTAGCGAGGACGCGGGCGCGTTTGTTTCGTACTATTTCTCCCGCCGCACCCGGCCGGAATACATACTTGCCGCATTTGACGGCGGCGAAATGATAGGTACGGTGCACATGCTGCCCCAGACCGCAGCACTTTTCGGCGAAAAAAAGCGCATAGGCTTTGTGGCGGGGGTAGCTACGCTGCTGGAGCACCGGCACAAGGGCGTTTGCTCCGCCATGATGAACGCTTCGTTCGACATTATGAAGCAGCGCGGCTTTTGCGCAACGGTATTGCAGCCCTTTGACGTGCCGTTTTACGAGCAGTACGGCTACCGCACATTCGTTCGAAGGCGGGAGTACCGCTATGCCGCTGGCGAATTGTGCGCGCCCCAGACCGCGCTTCACACGCCCTCAGCTTCTGAGGTGGAGGAGCTGTATACGCGCTTTGCTTCGCACTATAACGGTATGGCCGTCCGCACCGGTGCGGACTTTGACGCGCTGCTTGCCGAGCGTGATGGCGGCGCTGTATGGCAGGCCGTGCCCGGGGCGTACGCCATGTATTATGAGGGCGACGACGGGCTTAACATACTGGAGCTTGCAGGCGATACCGCCGCCATGCTTGCGCTCGCTTCCTCGCTTAACCGGAGTGCGGCCGTTACGCTGCGCCTGCCGTGCGATACTGACTTCCCCGGCGTATATTGCGAAAAGCCCTTCAATATGCTGCGCCCGCTGGATAAAACAGAGCTGATGCGCGGCCTGCCCTGCGGGTACGATACCCTGCTTGAAGGAGGCGCGCGCATCAATTATTCGTTTGAAAGCTATTAAATCTTTGGGGCGTTACTCGTCGTCCTCCGGCACTTCCGCATCTATATCTATCACCTTTTTCCTCTTGCGGGCCTCATGGCAGGCATTGGTAATTGCATAATACGCGGGAATTGTCAAAAACATCACCCACTCAGGATGCCAGCGGCCAAACACTATGCCCGCCATAAGGTACAGCGCGGTAAGCAGCACCGGATAGGCAAAGTGCGAGGCGTTGCGCTTTTTTATTGCATCCACCAGCGAATAGTATATGGGGATAATCAGGAATACCAGCCACGCCCATTTCCACGCGCTCAGCAGTATACCCAGCAGCAAAAACGCCACAAGACACATCAACGGCACCGGCAGCACATGCCATAGATCCTTATAGTTGTAATCGTCGTCCACCACGACGTTGCCGTTTACCACCACGCGGGCGCGCTTGCCACCCTCGGCATCAACGTCCACCTTAACGCCGTCCGCCGCTTCGCCGTCCGCACAACAGCCGTCACTGCCCGTAACATGTATGCCCTTCCAGCCCACAAATCCCTTTTCTTTGCCGTCGTCAAACTGTATTCCCTTCCAGCTTATATGCACGTTGTCCTTGCCATCGTGCACGTGTATGCCGCCGGGTTCTATATTGACCTTGGTCCCCTCTGCATCCGCATCCGGCTCCGCCGCCGCTTCCTCCGGCGCCGCGCCCGACGCTGCGGACGAGCCGGAAGCCGTGCTTTCCCCCCTGAGCAGCTCATCCAGCGTAACGCCGTACAGCTCCGCCAGCAGTATGAGGTTATCCGTATCCGGCGAGGCCTCGGCCCGCTCCCATTTGGATACCGACTGGCGGCTTATGCCAAGCTTGTCGGCAAGCTCCTCCTGTGAAAAGCCGTTTTTCTTCCGCAATTCGTACAGTCTGTTGGCGATCGTGATGTTCATCGTATCCCTCCGCGCAATTTGTTTTTCTGGCGAAATAATAGCATACTGCTCCCCGGTTGCGCGACCAATTCTGATTTGAAATCCCGCAACCAGCGGTTGCATTTTGTCTGCTGTGCCCTATAAGCGCCCGTGTACGCGCTGCAAGGCAGCACCGCCGTTTAAATATTTGCGACCTGCTCGCACAGCAGCTTTATATAACAGTTGATCTCTGGATTGCTGCTCTCCCCCTTGCGAAATACGCAGTACAGACCTGCGCTTACCCCGTCCAGCGGCACGCTCACAATATTGTAGCGCTGCATCTGCACATTGGTGGTTTTGCAGCCTATGCTATACGCATCCGTCAAACCCACTACGCGGCAGCGGGTATCCCGCTCGTCCACGGCAATGCAATATTTGTACTTGAGCCGGCCGTCCATTATGGTATTTACAACATCCGTAAGGCCGGGCATCCATTCGTAATCGGCGTACGGATATTCTGCAAGCATATCGAAATTGAAGCTGCCGCCGCCCAGCAGGGGATGTCCGCTGCGAAGGTTTATGTTGAGCGGAACGTCGGTTATATGCCGCAGGCCGAAATTGTAGTTGTCCACGTTTTGCAGAAAATGCCGCTGTGCAATCGGCGATATCAGCAGCGCCACAACATCCAGCTGCAAATTTGCAAGCGCGCGCAGACCCTCCTCCACAGATACGTTTGTACAGGAAAGGTTTGCATTGCCGCAGCCGGAATACGTCTCGCACAGGCGCAAAAAAGCATCGGCGGCGGGCGCGTAGCCCAGCATACCCAGCCGCAGAGTGTAGGTATGCTCCGCGCTTTTCAGCTTGATTATCTCCTCCGCCTCGCTCAGCATCCGCTTTGCGTGCGCAAGGAATTTCTCCCCCAGCTCCGTAAGCGCGATGCCGGTATTCGCACGGTAGAAAAGCTGGTATCCCAGCTCGTCCTCCAGCGCCTGTATGGTGCTTGAAGCGCTTGGCTGCGACATATAGAGGTTATGCGCCGCCTTGGAGATGGAACCGCATTTAGCTACTTCCAACACGATTCTCAGCTGCTTTATGTTCATTTTATGCCCTCAAAACCAGTTTTGTACAGTTCGCCGCCGGGCAGAATAAATACTCTCTGATTATTATAGCATAACAGCTGTGCTTTATAAAAGCCCAACAAAAAACGGGGGTATTGCTCCCCCGTCCAGTCTGTCGAAAAAGTCAAAATTGACTTTTTCGAGCTTGCAGCCTTTGCCTCTCGCCAACAGGCTGCGCCTGTTGGCTCCCGGGCGGCAAAGCCTGAGAAGAACAGGGAAAATCTGCGATTTTCCTTCCGGTCTGACGCACGGGTCGCCAGACCGGATTTAACATTAAGGGCTTCGGCCCTTAATAATCCCGGGG
>CAZXRQ010000056.1:0-11454 GCA_964642795.1 uncultured Oscillospiraceae bacterium
CCGAGAACACAGCAAGGGCATCGTTAATTTGTATCAACGCCTATGTTGTTACGCACCGGAGATGACAGGACTTTAACCCTGTGTATTGACTTGTTCCCGCGAACGGATAAAAACAGTAGAACTGTCCCCTCGAACAGAACACCCCCATAAAAACCACTATTGACCTGTTCCCGAGAACGGACAAAACGAAAAATACATACCAGACATCAAGGTGATGCTATCGTTCCATGTGGAAACGGTGGTACTGCTTCAACGGGAGAGCTGACCGTCTACGCACGTGACGGCGCATCGGTTCGCTTTACGCAGATTTTCTGCAATGACGCCGATCATTTCAAAAGCCATATGAAGAAGGAAGCGCACCGAGGGCTGAAATCTCCCATAATGCAAACTAAAAGAGGCTTCTCTGCCCAGAAGCCTCTTTACACGTCCGTCCGATAGAGTTTTGCGTCAACAAAAAAGTAGTTCGTTTGCTTTGGAGGAAAACAATGAAGAATACTGCAGTTACATCGGACGGCTCAGAGATAACACTTTCTGTTTACCTCTTGTTATGATATTAACACTGTATATAGTGGAAAGCAAGCGATTTTATAGCACAATATGCTGAATTCAAAGATTATTCATAATCATTCCCCTGCTATTCGCACACGCCATCGAATACCGGCGTATATTCCTCCAGCGCCGAATCCAGCTGCTGTATCAAAACATTTTCAAATCCGAGGTAACAGCTGTATTCCACCGCCCGGTCGTACTCCCGCCTGGTCAGCCGGCGGTCAAGCGGCGGTTTCACAGCACGATGGCAGGGATAATACTGACCCATAAGCGAAATATAGGTGCCGGGCGGCATTTCGTCATTCAAAAAGTCCAGCACGCGTCGTGTCTCATCCACATAGCCGGGCAAAACAAGATGGCGTACAAGCACGCCCCGCACTGCCAAACCGTCCCTGAGCATAAGCGTACCGCATTGACGCTGCATCTCCAGCACGGCAGGGCGCGCAAACTCAAAATAATCCGCTGCGCCCGAACAGCGCTGCGCGGCCGCTGTCGAAGCATACTTCAGATCCGGCAGGTATATATCCACTATCCCCTCAAGGCGTCTTAGCGTATCCACCTTTTCGTATGCGTTGGTGTTGTATACGATTGGCACATGCAGCCCCTCTGCACGTGCGCGGTATACGGCGGAAATTATTACGTCAATGTGCGCGCCCGGCGTAACGAGGTTTATGTTGTGGGCGCCCAATTCCTGCAAGCGCAGCATAATATCGCATAAACGCGCCGCATCCGCCGGTTCACCAACCATGCTATGGTTGATGGCGTGGTTTTGGCAAAACACGCAGTCAAGATTGCAGCCGCACATAAATATGGTGCCGGAGCCGTGCGTGCCGCTGATATACGGCTCCTCCCACATATGCAGCGCAGCGCGGGCGATGTTTGGCAGCGCAAGCGCCCCGCAGTACCCGGCAGCGGATGTTCTGTCCACGCCGCATTCCCTCGGGCACAGCATACAGCGGCTCATTTGTCGCCCCTTCGTTTTTTGGGTTCCGGCTTGGGTTTGGGCGGTTGGTCTATCACCTCGTACTTAGCATCCACTATGCGCTCAAGCGGCCTTTCCTTATCCTGCTGTTCCACGGGCTGCACTGGGGCGGTATGCTTCTCAGTTATCGGGCCCAGCGCGATGGCGTTGGAAACGTACTTTTTCAGCGTTATCGTGAAGCAAGTACCCTTGCCCAGCTCGCTGTCCACCGTGATGGCCTCACCCAGCTTGTCCATTATGTATTGCGCGATGGAAAGCCCAAGTCCGGTGCCGCCCTCGTTGCGGGATTTGTCCACCTTATAGAAGCGCTCGAATATGTGTGGCAGATCCGCCTCCGGTATGCCGCAGCCCGTATCGGCCACGCTCAAAAGCAGCCTTTCGCCGTCCCGTACGGTTATGGTGATGGAACCGCCCGCGGGCGTATAGTGCATGGCGTTATCCAGCAATATAACCAGCACCTGCTCGATGCGGTCCGGATCGGTAAACGCATCCGGCATATCCGGGGCATCCACGATGAGCTCTATGCCCTTTTCGGCGGCGGTTTTTGTATAGCTGCCCGCAAGGTCGTTAACCAGCGCGCTTATGTCGGCTTTGGACAGCTCTATATACTCGCTGCCGGATTGCAGTCGGGAAAGCATCATCATATCGCTGATAAGCCGGGAAAGCCGCATCACCTCATGCAGCATGATATGATAATATCGCTGCACGTCCGCCTCGTCCTTTACCATGCCGTCCACCAGCGGCTCCAGCAGCCCTCGCACGGCGGTTAGCGGCGTTCTAAGCTCGTGGGATACGTTCGCAACGTATTCACGGCGCATGGTCTCAAGCCGCTCCACCTCCGTCATATCCTTAAAAAGGCCCACAACGCCCGTACGCTCACCCTCGTCGGTACACACGGGGGATATGCTTATCCACAGCGTCCTGTCGCCGGTGGTAGGATATGTGATGGTCTGCGGGGAGCCGGATATGAACACCTCGTCAAACGCCTTCCATACCAGCTCGTCGGTGATCAGCTCCTCGCGCTTCTCCACGTTCACCGCGCCAAACATACGCATGAGCGCCCCGTTATAGTGCGTGAGCATACCCAGGCTGTCCGTCGCGGCCACGCCGTCGGTAAGACTTTGCAAGATTTCGTTCAGCTGGCTCTTTTCCGAGCTAAGCTGATGTATTGTTTCGGACAACGCAGCGCACAGGCCGTTCAGCGCGCGCGCAAGCACGCCGACCTCTCCCGCCTGGTTTTCGTCGGCGCGAATATCGAAATTACCTTTGGATATCTGTATTGCAACCTCGCTCATCTCGTGCAGCGGATCCGTCATTCTGCGCACCTGCAGCGACGCTATTACCATTATCACCGGCAACACCACCAGCACCGTCCAAAACAGCGAGTTGGTCAGCCTTGTGGTGGCGTCTGTGACCTCCTGTATAGATTTGATTATCAGCACGCCGCCTATGGTCTCGCCCTGTTCATTTACGATTGGTACGCCCACCGCCAGCACAGAGCCTACTCCCTCTATGCGCGTACTGTCGGTGCGCACCTCGTTCCCGGCGAGCATACCGGCCACCTCGTCGGACATGGCGCTAAGCGCATCATCCTCGGTAAGGCCGGCTATAGCGTTATTGCTATGCTCAACCTGTCCGTCCGGCCCCAGAATAACGGTGGTAGCGCCGGCGGCGCGCATAAGCGTATCCGACATACGCTCAAACGCGCCGTCGCTTATCTCGCCATTTTCATGCTCCATGACAAGCTGGGTGACGGCCACCGCCTTGGGCATCATTTCTTCAAGCTTTATTTTTAAATAGATATCGCGGCTTAGCACCGTATAGCCGGCCACCATGAAGGAAAATGCCAGCAGCATGACCAGCAGCAGCGCAACCAGCAAGCGCCTCAAAAACACGCTTTGCATCAATCTACCTCGAATTTATATCCTACCCCGTATATGGTCTTTATGCTCCAGTTTAGGCCGGTATTATCCAGTTTGGCTCGGATGCGCTTTATATGCGTATCCACCGTGCGCGTTTCGCCCGCAAAATCATAGCCCCAAACCTTGTTCAAGAGCTGCTCGCGTGTAAACACCTGCCCCGGATTGGAAGCAAGCATATAGAGTATCTCGATTTCCTTCGGCGTACATACGATAGGCTTGCCATGCAGCGTTACGGTGTAGCTCTTTATGTCGATTGCCAACTCCTGATGCGTTACCACGCCGGAATCGTTGGACTGCTTCTGCTCGTTGGTACGGCGCAGCACCGCCTTTATACGGGCTACCACCTCGCGCGGGCTGAACGGCTTTACTATGTAATCGTCCGCGCCCAGCTCCAGCCCCAGTATGCGGTCTATCTCCTCGCCCTTTGCGGTAAGCATGATTATTGGCACGCTGGATTTTTTGCGTATCTCCTTACAAGCATCAGTACCGGACATTCGCGGCATCATTATATCCAGCACACACAGCGCCGTATCCGAATCTATGCTGTCCACAGCGGCGGCCCCGTCATATACGTCCACGGTCTCAAAGCCCTCGGCCTTTAAGTATATCCCCAATGATTCATGTACGATCTTATCATCGTCCGCCACGAGTATCTTATTTGCGGCCATGTGTATATACCTCCGTCATCTTTATATTCGAATTATAGCACAAAGCGGCGCGCGCTTCATCAGCATTGCCGCTTTTTCACACAATATCCCCACTTCGCCAGCATATCAGCTCAGCTCCTCGCTCAACGTAAAGGTAAAGGTAACCACACCGTCCTCCGAAGCGGCGGCTATGCTTTCGCCCATCGCCGCAATGACCTCACGCGCTATGGCCAGTCCCAGCCCCGTGCCGCCTCCGGAATGCGATTTATCGGCCTTGTAGAAGCGGTCGAACACATGCGCTATATCGCTTTTGGATATTTCGCCGTTGTTTGAAACGCTCACTGCAAGCTTTGCACCGCGCCGGGCAAGCCGCACCCTGATATCTCCGTCCGCAGCGTGGGTTATGGCGTTATCCACAAGTGCTACCAGCACCTGCTCCGCGCGATCCTCGTTGGTATGCGCATACACCCTTTGCTCCGGCATATCGAGTAATATCTCCATGCCCCGCGCTTTGGCTGCTTCACGGAATCTATCCGATGCTTCCAGCAGCATATCCGTTATGCACACTCGCCCAAGTTTTATACTTGCCGAGCCGCTCTGCAGGCGCGACAGCTCCAGCAGATCATCTATCAGCCGGGAAAGCCGCATGGTCTCATGCAGTATGTTGGCATAGTAGCGCGCCTTGTCTGCATCGTTATCCAGCATGTTGTCATTAAGCGCATCGGCAAGGCCGCGTATACATGAAAGCGGCGTCCTCAGCTCATGCGAAACGTTTGCCACATATTCGCGGCGGGTCTGCTCCAGCCTGATGGCCTCCGTAACATCGCGTATCAGCATTACGGCGCCTTCAAGCGCGCCGTCGCCACGCTCGAGTAACGCCACTGACAGGCTGAGCACCGCCTCCCCCACCTCCACGCTTATGCCGGAGGAATTCACGTCGTCCTCTGACAGCGGCACCTTCACACCGTGCGCTTTGAGCAGGCTGGCAGGGTCGTCTCCCGCCTCTCCTCCAAGCAGCTTGACCGCCGCGGGGTTATACTGGATTATGCGGCCCTGCGCATCGCAGGCAATTATGCCTTCTCGCAGGCCGTCCATCACCGCCTTAATACGGTTGCGTTCGAAGGTGAGGTTGGCTATCGTTGTGGAAAGCTCGCAGGAAAGGTGATTAAGCGACTGTCCAAGCTGCGCTATCTCAACGCTTCCTCTGCCTTCCGCCCGCGCGGAAAAATCGCCCTGCGCCATGCTGTTGGCAACGGCGCTCATCTGCTTAAGCGGCGTGGTAAGCCTGCGCGATACCAAATATACCGGCAGAGCCATCACGGTAAGCACCGCAAGCATACTCACAAGAAGTGAAATCGTTAAGCTGTTTGTGGCCGCGGCTACCTCCTCCACAGGCTTGATCAAAAAAACCGCCGCAAGCACGTTGCCGTAGCGGCTTACCGCCGGTTCACCAATTATTACGCCGGCGGAGGATACGGTATCCGGCTCATATACGCTTGAGCCTGCAAGCACCGTGCTCACATAACCCTGCAGCTCCGTAGCGTTCATATCGGCAAGCCCTGCCGGCTGCACGATAAGCTCGCCATTCGCATAAAACACGTATACGGATGCATCCCATATCCTGTATTCGGAGGAAACAGCGCGCATGTAGTCCACCTCGCCGACATAGCCCTGCAAATACTCAGCGGTAAGGTTGGCTATGAATTCGGCGCGCGGCAGCAGCTCCTGCGCCTTCATGCTGGAAAGCTTCGCGCGGCCATAGTAACCGAACGCAAGCGCGGTAAGCACGGCGCTCAGCAGCACGGTAAGCAGCACCAGCGCAAGTATCTTGGTTATGAACCGTTGCTTCATCGATTATCAGCCTCGAATTTATACCCCACTCCGTAGACGGTTTTTATGCCCCATGCGGTATTATCCGGCAGTTTTTGACGTATTCGTTTGATCTGGGTATCCACGGCGCGCGTATCGCCATAGTAATCATAGCCCCACACCTGGGACAGCATCTGCTCACGCGTATATACCCTCCCAACGTGCGATGCAAGCAGATACAGTATCTCTACCTCCTTGGGGCTTAGCAGCATATGATCGCCTGCATATCGCACGTCGTAATTATCCATATCTATTTCCAACTCGCCAAAGCGCAGCGGACCGCCCGCCTCCTGCTTTGGCATACCGTAGCGGCGCAGTATCGCCTTTATGCGCGCAACGACCTCTCGGGCGCTGAACGGCTTTACGATATAGTCGTCTGCACCCAGCTCCAGCCCCAGCACGCGGTCTATTTCCTCACCCTTCGCGGTAAGCATTATTATTGGTACACGGCTTTCATCGCGTATTTCTCGGCATACCTCTATACCGCTTTTCACCGGCATCATAAGATCCAGTATTATCAAATCGGGCTTTGTTTCGCGATATATCGTTATCGCCTCTCCCCCGTTCAATGCGGAAGAAAAAGTATAGCCCTCGCTTTTTAGATATACTCCTAGCGTTTCATGTATAAGCTGCTGATCGTCGCAGATAAGTATGTGCTGGGTAGGCATAAGCATTCACCTCGATATAGATTATATATTGACGCCGCGCTGTATTTCAATACCCGCGCCCGGTTTGACAACATTGTACTAACTTTTGTCACATTTAAAATACTATCGTATATCCGCATATCAAAGAATACTTCCTTGCCGGCTGTCAAAACTAACTATGAGGTGATGTTACGCTATGGATAAACGTATAAGGCGCTATTACAAGCGCACGCTTTATGGCGGCCGCACATTGTTTGCGCGCATAGTGGACTTTGTGGCCTTGCGGGCGATAGCGCTGGCGGCATGTAAGCTTTATTTTTCATCCGTACTGGAAAACTCGCTGCTCGCGTGGATAATGGCCGTATCCGCGGTGGGCGCGGGCTGCGCGGCGGTGGAGCTGTACAAGGCGGCGCGATTGGAAAAATCCATCGCCAGTCAGCGCGGCGAGTTGAAGTGCCGCGCGCTTAAGGAGAAGCTGCTTGCGCTGCCCCGTCAGGATTACATCGCGCTGATACGGGAGCACGTGCGCACGCATCAGGAATCCTTCAGCAGCGACTGCGTGATATACCCGCTGCAGCAAAAAGCGCCGCTCAGCGAGGACGCGGTGCTTACCGCCTGCCGCGCAGCCATGCGGCGAAGCAGCCGAAGCGTAAGAATATTTTCGCTGTCCGAATGTGGGGATTTCCCGCTTGCACCAATAAAACGGCTCACCGGGGTGGATGTAGCGCTTGTCAATGTTCCCGAGATGGTGAAGGACAACGAGGCGTTTGCCTCCACCGACGCCGATGCGGACGCAATGGTGCTGGACATGCTCGAATCCGAGCGCGAAAAGCGCAAAAAAGCCGTGGCCGAACCCTTCAAGGCGCTTAGAGCGCGCCGGTATGTGCTGGTCGCGGCCGGGCTTTTCGCAATGTCTTTCTTTGTAAAGTATACGCTGTATTACAGGCTGCTTGCGGCGGTTTGCGTGAGCTTTTCACTCATTGCATGGCTGTATGGCAGCTTTGCGCAGCGCTCTAAGGTAAAATAGGCACAGTATTACAGCTGTATCTTCGGGGCGTCGTAATTCCGCCTGTACAGCACAAGCTTTTTGCCTATCACCTGTATCGGCTCAGCGCGAAGCGCCTCCGCAAGCTGATCACACGCCTCCCGCGCCGATATGCCGGCGGCATCCAGTACGGTTATCTTGATCAGCTCACGTGCCGTCAGCGCCTCATCCAGTCCGGTTATGACGTCGCTGTCTATACCGCCCTTACCAAGCTGATATATGGGCTGTATGCCGTTTGCCATGCCGCGCAGCGCGGCTCTTTGTCTGCCTGTCAATCCGATAATCCTCCGATCTCAATCTATAAAGTCAAATTCCCACTCGCCCATGCGTACAGTGTTTTCCTCGGTAGCGCCCTGTTTTCGCAGCTCGTCTATGATGCCTTCGTTTATTAAAAACTGCTGAAAGCGGCGCATGGATACCTCGTCGTCGGCATAGGTGGTATCCAATAGGTAATCCACGCTGCCGCCTGTTACCACAAATACGTCGCCATCGCGCTCCACCTTGAAGCCCGGCTCGTATTTATGGGTCTCAATCATATCCTCCTCTTCAAATTCGAACGTGCGCGGCAAAGTTGCAAGCGTACGCAGCACGGCGTCCAGCAGCGCGTCAAATCCGCTTACCGTCGCAGCGGAAACCGGAAATATGTCAGCGTCTACGGCCTCTTTGAAGCGCACAAGGTTCTCCTGGGCGCCGGTTATGTCCATCTTGTTAGCCGCCACAAGCTGAGGCAGCGCGGCAAGGCGCTCGCTGTACCGGGCCAGCTCGGAGTTTATCTGCCGGTAATCCTCCACGGGGTCGCGCCCCTCGCAGCCGGACATATCCACAACATGCACTAGCATCCGCGTGCGCTCTATGTGCCTTAGAAAATCGTGTCCCAGCCCCGCACCCTCCGCGGCGCCCTCTATAAGCCCTGGAATATCAGCAAGCACAAAGCTGGTCTCATAGCGCTTTACAACGCCCAAATTGGGGGTAAGCGTTGTAAAATGATAGTTGGCTATCTTGGGCTTTGCGCTGGTAAGCACGGACAGCATGGTAGATTTGCCCACATTGGGCAGGCCCACCAAACCCACGTCCGCGATGGTTTTGAGCTCCAGCTCCACCTCGTGCTCCACAGTCTTCTGTCCGGGTTGTGAAAATCGCGGGGACTGCCGCGTGGGGGTTGCAAACCTAGCGTTTCCCTTGCCCCCGCGCCCTCCATGTAGTACTATCTTCTCGCGGCCCGGCTTGTTCATATCCGCGACTATACGGCCGCTGTCAACATCCCTTATCAGCGTTCCTACCGGCACTTTAATAACGAGGTTGTTTCCATTTTTGCCGCTGGAGTTTTTGGCTCTGCCGGACTCGCCCTTCTCGGCTCGAAAAAAGCGTGCAAACTTGAAATCAAGCAGCGTGTTCATTCGCGGCTCCGCCAGAAATACCACGTCGCCTCCGCGCCCGCCGTCGCCGCCGTCCGGGCCGCCCCGGGCCACATACTTTTCCCGATGGAAGGAGGCGCAGCCATCCCCTCCGTCGCCGGATTTTATTACTATCCTTGCCTTATCAATAAACTGCATATCAACCGTTCCTCCCGATATAATCCGCACAGTAATCGCACAGGGTGCAAGCTTCGCACTTGGGCTTTCTCGCAGAGCAGACCCGCCGGCCGTGGAATATAAGCCAGTGATGCGCAATAGACCACTTCTCCATGGGTATGCACTGCATAAGCTGCTTTTCGGTGTTCTCCACATCCTTTGCGCAGGCCAGCCCCAGACGGTTGGACACGCGAAACACATGTGTATCCACCGCTATTGCCGGCTGTCCGAATGCGTTTGACACTACTACGTTTGCGGTCTTTCGTCCCACGCCCGGCAGCTCCATCAGCGCATCGCGGTTGGACGGCACCTCTCCGCCGTAGCGCCCGACAAGTATGCGGCTGGCGGCAATAATATTCTTTCCCTTTGTATTGAAAAAACCGCAGCTTTTTATATACGGCAGCAGCCCCTCCTCGCCCAGCTCCAGCATGGCCTTGGGCGTATTGCAGCAGACGAACAGCTTGTCCGTACAGCGGTTAACCTGCTTGTCCGTGCACTGGGCGCTGAGCATTGTGGCCACAAGCAGCTCATACGGTGTGCTGAAATTGAGCTGCGGCGCGGCGTCCGGATATGCCAGCGCCAGCCCGTCCAATATTCTTCCTATGCGTTCTTCTCTTTTTTGCTTGCTTTCGCGCATATCCGCCTCCGTATTTATCAAGCCCTATGTGATTATATACGCAGGCGCGGCGGCTATCAAGCTACTTTTTGCCAAGCATTCCCATCAACTGTGTCAAAGCCATTGGATCCATACCTATTCCGCCGCCGGCGCCCCCCTTGGGATTTAGCGCCTGAAGCATGGATATCAACTGCATTGGATTAGCCATATTCATGGCGTTGTTGTTCTGCGGTTGCCGGGGCTGCGACTGCGGCTGCGGCTGCGGCGACATTATTCCGTCCGACGGACGCGGCACGGGTATACCGAGCTGGTCTGCAATATGATACCTTTCCGCGGGAGCCAAAAAAGGCTCCATGGCAATAAGATACTGCCGTGCGCGCTCCGCGCCCTGTTCATTTCGAATACGCCTTGCGAGCTGCAGGGCGCTGCCGGCATTCTGCGGCTGCTCCTGCTTGGGCTGCGTCCTCGGCGCGTAGTGGTTGTTTGGTATTCTTTGCATATTGGCGCGACCTCCATAAAGCTGATACGGCTGTTATATATGTATGCAGCGGAGGCGTTTGGTGAACCTGCGGGAAATGCCGCGCATATAATAGCGTGAAGTATCAAAGCTTGGAGGTCATACACATGCAGCGCAGTATAATGGAGGGGCGCAATATAACGCCTAACAGGACAGAGCAGGAACAGACCGCCGCCGGTCTGGACGGCGAAGTAATGCAAAACGTACAGCGTATGGTGGATACATACAGTGGACGATCCGACGCAGAGCTTATGCAGGAGCTGAAAAACAGCAAAAATCAGGGTATTATAAGCGACGCGGAGCTATCCAGTGTAGCGGAAAAAATATCGCCCATGCTGAACGATCAACAGCTTGCACGGTTGAACAGCATATTGCAGCAGCTAAGATAACGGTAATCAAAAGGGCGGCCGCCCATACCTGTAAAAGCGAGCCGCCTTGAGGTATGCCGTTTTCCAGATACATGCCGCGCAGCATCATGGCGGTCTTGAAGTACGAATCCGCTTCATTCGTATAATCCACGACCTCTTCGCCCTGTTCAAACAGCTCCAGCGCCTTTTTCAGCAGCTGTTCGGCCTTCGTCCGCTTGTAGGAAGTGCCGGCAGGTGCTTAAGATGAGAACACGGCCGGCGTTCCGGCTACTACAACTACAAGCTGCTGATATTGTTCCCAGTAATCTTGACACGGTTCACGTCATATGATATAGTACCAATAGAACCATAGTTGGTTGTATCTGAGGTCAATTGGAGCCCGAGGCCCTGCATCCAGCTGTTGGTTCTATTTTTTTCAGAGCCAAATACACAACTTCGCTTTCATTAAATAGTCCTAAGACAGACTATTTTACTTTTTGTACACCGTCAGGGGCTCGCCCGTCGGCGCTGGGTCAGCGCCGACGCCAGCCCGGGGAACTAAAAAACAATTCACCGGATTGTTTTTTGCCGTCCTGCCGTCCGGCCGTTCCCTTCGAGCCCCTCCTTCGCTCATACATAAAGTTAAAGCCACCGGGTATCCGGTGGCTTTTGCTTTGGTGGGGATGGAGGGGCTCGCCCGTCGGCGCTGGGTCAGCGCCGACGCCAGCCCGGGGAACTAAAA
>CAZXRQ010000056.1:11554-11722 GCA_964642795.1 uncultured Oscillospiraceae bacterium
AACAATTCACCGGATTGTTTTTTGCCGTCCTGCCGTCCGGCCGTTCCCTTCGAATCCCTTCCTCTTTTATGCAAAAAAATAACAGCAGCACCCCTTTGGGGATGCCGCTGTTATTTGGCGGAGAGAAAGGGATTCGAACCCTTGATACGGTTCCCCGTATACACGATT
>CAZXRQ010000057.1:0-11417 GCA_964642795.1 uncultured Oscillospiraceae bacterium
AAGTATGCTTGGTCCGCAGAAATAAAACAGATGGTACAATGGCCACAATCTGTGAAAAAGACAAAATTATCAGTTCGGAACGAGATGCTTTGAAAATAGAGAACTATTTTGACAACCAGCGAAACGAGTTGTTTTTCGCCAAAGGTGTGATCTTGGTTGAAGGTGCTACGGAAAAATTTGCGTTTCCTTATGCAAGCAGAAAAAAAGGAATAGATTTGGATCGGTTTGGTATTTCTGTCATTGAGTGTGGCGGTAAGGGCAACATTCTTACTTTTGCGAAAGTTGCCGATGCCTTTCATATCCCTTATGTTGCTGTGGCAGACGATGACATAAAGGATTTGGCAGGGATTATTGATCCCGAAAAGTTGAAAAAGTGTGAGGAGCAAAACAAAGATCATCAACAGAAAAATGAGGCATTAAAAGCGTTTGTCCCGAAAGAATGCCTGTTTTGGATGGTGCCAAACATTGAATCCACGCTTGGAATTGGCGAAAACAGTAGCAACAAAATCAAACAAATTTTGGAGTATTTTAGAGAAATAGATGATCCTGAAAATCTACCTCGAAGCATTATCACAGTTGTCGAAAGTATTATGTGGCAAGTAAATCCTACTCGTAAAGAGGAATGAATACATGCATAGATATTACGCTAACAGCACTAATTTGCTATCTATATTTCCTGTGGTAGCATAGAAACAGGATTTAGGGTGGTTTGAGGGGGATATATATGGGCGACATAAATTTATTTTCTTTAAGCGGGCAGGTAGAACAATTATCACCGACTGCGTTTCAATTAGAACGCGAACTACAAGTACTCGTTGAGAAAAACATGCGCACTTTCTTTGGCGTGACGTTTTTACAAACCGAGTTTTCTATTCCAAATGGACGCATTGATAGTCTTGGTATCGATGAAAACTACTGCCCAGTCATTTTTGAGTACAAGCGCAGCCAAAATGAAAATGTCATAAATCAAGGGCTGTTTTACCTTGACTGGTTGATGGATCATAAGGCTGAGTTTAAGCTGCTGACCATTGAAAAGCTGGGAATGGATGTTGCAAATAGAATTGACTGGTCACTTCCATGCGTTATATGTATTGCAAGTGACTTTACCAAGTTTGATGAACACGCAGTTAACCAGATGCAGAAAAATATAAGGCTGATCAAATATAAAAAATTCGGGAACGGGCTTGTTCTATTTGAGCAGATCAATGCGCCTGATGTCAAACCGATTTTAGAATCCGGCGACATTCAGCAAACAAAAAAGACAGCGGATAAAACATTTACGGAGCAATTAGAAGGAACCAATAGCGAACTTCGAGAAATATATTATGCGATTCGTGATTACATCTTATCTCTTGGGGATGATGTATCTGAAAATCAGCTAAAACTTTATTGTGCTTACAAGAAAATTAAGAATATTGTCTGTGTCGAAGTTCGACAAAAGAGCATTCTTCTTTATATGAGGTTGAATCCTGATAGCTTTCCTGAGGAACAATCAAAGGGTATTCTACGCGATGTTCGCAATGTTGGACACTGGGGGACTGGAGAAGCAGAAGCGACGATTAAGAACGCAAAAGATTTTGAAAGCATTAAGTATCTCGTAGATATATGCTATAATGAGAATTAGCATTTAGCAATGTGAAAACTGGATCAACGGTCGCTGAAACATCCCCGCTTAACCCGCAAACCATCTGCAAGGGCGCAGTGAAAGCGACCTGCGATAGATGCACCTTGATAGATTTTTGATAGCAAAAGTTCGGCAACCCGTTAGGATAAGGATAACTGAAATCATATCCTATCAAATGGAATCAAAATATCTAAACGAAAAAGTTTAGAAACGAGATTAACTCGGCGAGTGGGAATAAGCAATATTATCCCGAAAGCCCGCTGAATGACTGGGCTTTCGGGATTTCTTTTTGCCTTTTGATAACAATTTGATAACAGACGTTTTGGAGCATTTATTGCGGAGCACCTGTGGTTTGCAGGTGCAAGAATGATTCTTCAAAACACAAAAGCGGTCGTACTGATTTCTAAAAAAGTCAGTGCAGCCGTTTTTTACTATGGAAAGGAGATTATTCTTTATGCTCGGCTTTACGTTTTTCCCGCAGTGCATCCGGTGCTTCCCTCGTTCGTCATCAGCAACTGATGGGGAAAGCGATCATAGATATGAAAAGCATACGCAGTGTCAATAGATATGCGCAAATTGGTTTGCAGCCTCTCTAAAATTGAGTAAAAAAAGGCTTGCATATTTAATATAGACGGTATATTAATAATCAAGCTTATAAAAATGATTTGGCATACAATATACCAAATTCCAAATACCAAATTACTAGGTTAGAAAAATACCAGCGGATAATAAGTGCTGCATAAAAATTGGATCAAAAATACAGATGCAAATGATTAAGAACCTCGACAACCAGCCCTCTGCAATGGGTGTAGTTGCAATACAGTGTGTATCTTACAATTGCGATCGCTTATTACCGCTAAACGAGCGCAGTCGTACGAAAATCTCTGTTAAATGCCTTAACGCTGGCTTGTTGATCAGCTTGCCCGCTTGGCGCGTTTCGTTGACACCGTTGAATGACGCTCCTGAGCGGTTGTTCGGATTGTGTATTCGGTATATAATATGCAATAACAGTGCTGCAACCGTATCGGGGTTGCAATTGATACACTGGCAGATATGGAAGCGCTGTTTGACGGCATAGATCTTGGCAAGGTAAGCACTTCTTTTACGATCAATTCTACTGCAATAATCATATTGGCTATGTATGTCGCCGCCGCGGTGAAGAAGGGTACGCCCATGGAGAAAATCGCGGGCACGACGCAGAATGATATGATAAAGGAGTTTGTAGCGAGAAACACCTACATATTCCCAATAGAGGACCATATACGTATCAGCGTTGATATCATTGAGTATTGTGCGAAAAATCTGCCGAAGTGGAACCCGATTAATATTGCCGGATATCACATGAGAGAGTTTGGCGCGGACTCTGTGCAGGAGCTTGCAACAATAATGTCGACTGCGGAGGCGATAGCGGATAAAACGCTTGAGAGGGGAATAGACATAGACAGCTTTGCCCCCAGGTTATCATTTGAACTGTGGACCGGCACGGACTTTTTCGAAGAAATTGCAAAGTATCGCGCGGCGCGCAGGATGTGGTCTAGCATCATAAAAGAAAAATACGGCGCCAAGAATCCCAAGTCCATGCTTTTCCGCGTGTTTGCAGGCGGAAACGGCATAACGCTTACGGCTAAAGAGCCGCTGAATAATATTATTCGCGTAACGCTGCAATGCTTGATTTCCGCGCTTGGTGGAGCGCAGGCTATACACACGCCTGCCTATGATGAGGCGATCGCTACTCCCACGAAGGAATCTGCGCTGATGGCGCTGAGGACTCAGCAGATCATCGCGTATGAGTCCGGTATAACCAAAACCGTCGACCCGCTCGGCGGAAGCTATTACCTGGAGAAGCTTACCGATGAGCTGGTGCAGCAGGCAAGCGCAAAAATGGACGATATCAAAGCCAACGGCGGATTGATAAAGGCGGTCAAAGACGGCGTGCTGCAAAGAGAAATACAGCACCGCGCATATAAGACCGAGCTTGCTATACAGAACGGTGAACGCCCGATCATCGGCGTGAATACATACGAGGATGACGACAGCGAAAGCATTGAGCCGCCAATCTATCAAGCGGACGATTCTGTGCGCAAGAAGCAGGTGGCGCACCTGAGCGCAGTCAAAGCGCGGCGCGATAATGATAAGGTCAAAGCGACACTTGACCGTGTAACAAGGGATTGTGCGGCAAAGGTCAACGTTTTTCCGGCAGTGCTTGATGCGGTAAACGCGTATGCGACCGTTGGAGAAATAACGGACGCAATGCGTAAAGTGATAGGAGAGTATGTCCAGCCGCCGATATTCTAACTATCAGGGAGACACTGCCAACTGAATAACGCGGCGAATCAGCCGGTGCAGAGCAAAGGCCACCAGTTTGGGAATAGCTTCGATTATGAGCAGGACTGCAAAAAGAGGGAATGGGAGCAGCATAACGGAGGGAAATCGCATAACGTGGGAATAGCCCGCTGCGGCCCACTCCGCAAAATACAGCATCCCCGCCGTTGACCCGCGTGACCGGCAACCGTTTGGCAGCATAAAACGAGCCTCAAGAATAAGCAAAGAGCCATCTGATTCAGGATATCGGATAGCTCTTTTTGTTTTGCCGTTTTTACAAGGCCAATCTTTATGCCTTGCGGCCGACTGCATACGGCGGCTCTGTTGCCGCATCTGCCGGGCAGTTTGAAAACCGGACGCCGATGGGGTAAAATAGTGCTGACAGATTTAAGAGGGGGGTCATGCACGTGGCACATGGCATTGTGATAGCTTTTCCCGGCACGGGTTATACCTGCAAGGAGCCGCTCTTTGCGGATTGCATCGGCGCTTACCGCGCGCGGGGCTATAGCTGCATAGAGCTGGATTATTCCTGCGTACCGTTTAAGCAGATAAAAACTGTGAGTGAGGCGCTGGACAAGGCGCAGGCGCTTGCGCTGGAGCAGATAAAGGACGTTGCGTTTGTCGAATATGAGGACGTTGTGTTCATATCCAAGAGCCTCGGCACGGCGCTGGCAGGCAGGCTGGCGCAGCGGCTGGATATTTCACCCAGGCAGTTATTCCTCACGCCCATACCGGAGCTGTTTGCGCATATATCGGAGCCTGCGCGCGTGATAGGCATGGTGACAGGCACGGAGGACAGGGTGCTGGACTATCGCACGGTGGAGAAGTTCTGCGCGCAGCACGGTATTTCGTGCATGACCGTTTCCGGCGTGGGACATAACCTGAAATATGAAGATGCGGAAAAGACAGAAGCGCTGAACAGGAGCATAGTCGCGATGTGCGCTGGCTCACAGGAAGCTGGCCTGCTGCAATAATATTTAAATCAGCTTATGGGAGGGTGTTAAGTGCGAAAAGTGTATTTGATATTGGCGTTGGTGCTGCTGATTGTGCTGCTGCTGCCGGTGTGCTCGCTGGCGGGAAAAGATCCGCGACACGCGCCTAATATGTATATCAATTGGGATGGAAGCGGCTCATATGATACCATGACGGTGGACTGGTATTGCGAGATCGATGCGAGGGGCACCTATTGGGCGGTGCTCAACTGGAACGGAGGGTATGCAGGCTTCCAGAACGTGGATGGAAGGCATGTTATCCTAATGTCGCTGTGGGATATGGACGACGGAACTCAGCCGATGATAGAATACGCCTCGAGCGGCAAGACCGGAAGGTTCGGCGGTGAGGGTACCGGAGCGCAGGTGTTTACAGAATATGACTGGCAGCCGGAAACATGGTATACAATGAGAATTCAGGTATGGAACGAGGACGGAAAAAGCTGCCTCGGCCAGTGGGTACGTCCGGAGAATGGGGACTGGGAGCTGACTGCAATAGTTAGCTACCCCGTAGAGGGCAGTGCCTTTACAGGCAACTCGTTCTTTCAGGAGGATTTTGCTTTTAACAACTATGTAAGAAGGTGCAGAGTCAGAAACTCATACGCCAGAAAAAGCAACGGCGAATGGGATAGCTTGAGCAGCTATAACCTCAGCAACACATATTTTCCTACAGATCCGCCTACCTGGGACGATGTTCAATGGGATATAAACTTTGATTGCGGCTGGGGTCAGGCCGGTGATTACGTATGGGTCAGCTCGGGTGGCGGAGGCTTTGACGCTAACGGGAAGACGATGCCGGTTAAATACGAGCTTTCGCAGCCGGAGCTTCCCGAGTGTGCTGAATGGTTCAGCGTGAATTGCCAGGGTGAACCGGTGGCGACGCCCACGCCCGAACCGCCAACGCCCAGCCCGACCGTTGAGCAGACAGAAGCACCCGCGCCTGCTGCCGCGGCAGTTGAAGAGACGGCAGCTCCGGACTTGGAGACGGAAAAGGGGATGGAGAACAAAAACACGGTAAAACTGCTGACGGCTGCAGTGGTACTGCTCGCTGTGATAATTGCAGGGCTCTGCGTGACCATTGTGATCATTAGCAGGAATAAACGCAAGTAGCGCGCTGCCCGGCTGGGAAGGACGATCAAAACGCAGAGATCAGCATATTAGCCCGAAGTCCTCTATGAGCTGGGGCCTCGGAATTATTTGGAAGCCGCGCACCCTCCGCGCACCCGCTTGACAACGGGCGATCGTACTGTTACCATTGCGGGAATGGGCGGCTGTATTTTTGTACAAAACTATGTGCGGGGACGGAGCGCCCGATCAAATGCAAATATCAGTATCAGGAGAGCGATATGAAAGCGTTGTTTACATCCGAGGCGGTAACGTACGGACATCCGGATAAGCTGTGCGACCAGACGGCGGACGCGATACTCGACGCGCTGCTAAGCGCAGATCCCATGACCCGCGCGGCGTGCGAGGTGACCGCCTGCCCGGACAAGCTGCATATAATGGGTGAGGTGACCTCGACCTGTACGCCGGACTATGCGGCGATAGCGCGCGGTGTGATACGCGATATTGGCTATACGCGGCCGGGCATGGGCTTTGACGCGGATACCTGCAATATCGTGGTGGATCTGCATGAGCAGTCGCCGGATATTTCGCAGGGGGTCAGCCGTGAGACGGAGGACGCCACCGGAGCGGGGGACCAGGGCATGATGTTCGGCTTTGCCTGCGATGAAACGCCCTGCCTTATGCCGCTGCCGATAACGCTTGCAAACCGGCTTGCGCGATCGCTCGAACGGGCGCGAAGGGAAGGCGATATTAACGGCCTTGGGCCGGACGGCAAGGCACAGGTTACGGTGGAGTACGCCGGGGACAGGCCTTTGCGTATAGACGCGGTGGTAATGTCCGCCCAGCACGATGAAGCGCTGGACGTGGAGGAGCTTCGCCGCAGGCTGCTGGAGCTGGTGATAAAGCCCGCGCTGCCGGAGCATATGCTGGATGAAGCTACGCACTATTACATAAATCCCACCGGCCGATTTGTGATAGGCGGCCCGGCGGGGGACAGCGGCCTTACCGGGCGCAAGATAATTGCGGATACCTACGGCGGCTACGCCCGCCACGGCGGCGGCTCCTTCTCGGGCAAGGACGCCACCAAGGTGGATCGCACCGGCGCGTACATGGCGCGCTATTTAGCAAAGAATATAGTCGCAGCAGGGCTTGCGCCGCGCTGCGAGGTGCAGCTTGCCTATGCTATTGGCAGAGCGGAGCCGGTATCCGTGCTGGTGGATACGTTTGGTACGGGCAAGACGCCGGGTACGGCGCTCTCGGGTTGGGCAATGGATAATATCGATATGCGCCCCGCCGCGATGATACGTCGGCTCGGCCTGCGCAGACCGGTATTCAGGCAGCTATCCTGCTACGGCCATTTCGGGGAGAATGCGCTGGATATGCCGTGGGAGCAGACGGATATCGCGGAGCTTATGCGCGCGGCGCTGCTGTAAGGCGCCTGCGCGGAGGTGAATATATAAGTAACGGGGCTGCGCGCCCCGTTATTCTTATATACACATGCAATTAGCTTGGCAAACAGCAGGGCGTGGTGTAGAATAAATCAGATATGTGCATTGGAGGTGCGCCCATGACGGATAGGCCAATAGTCGCCATGATGTACGATTTTGATAAGACGCTGTCGCCCAAGGATATGCAGGAATACGCCTTTATACCCGGCATAGGCATGAAGGGGCAGGAGTTTTGGGATACCTGTAATACTCTTACCCGGCAGTACGAGATGGACGATATACTCTCCTACATGCTGGCCATGGTACAGGAATCCCACGGCAGGATGCTGATAACCCGGGAGGTTTTCAAGGCGCTGGGGGAAAGCGTGGTGCTGTTTGACGGCGTCATCGACTGGTTCGACCGCGTGAACGCATACGGCGCGTCGCTCGGACTTAACGTGGAGCACTATATAATATCCAGCGGGCTCAAGGAGATAATCGAAGGTACGCCGATCGCCGGCTGCTTCAAGGAGATATTTGCCTCCTGCTTTTGCTACGACCAAAAGGGAGTCCCATTTTGGCCTGCGCTGGCCGTAAACTATACCAGCAAGACCCAGTTTCTGTACCGCATAAACAAGGGCGTGCTGGACATAACCGAGCACAAGGCGCTAAACGGCTATACCCCGCCCGGAGGGCACAGGGTGCCGTTTTCCAACATGATATACGTGGGCGACGGCTACACCGACGTGCCCTGCATGAAGCTCGTGCGGCAAAACGGCGGCCACTCCATAGCCGTGTATCAGCAGGATAAGGATACGGCGGACGGCCTGCTGGAGCACGGGCGGGTGGATTATACGATGCCTGCCGATTACTCGGCGGGCAGCAAGATGGAGCGCACGGTATTCGCCGTGCTGGATCAGATAAAAACGTACAATAATGTGATGCAGCTGCACCTTGACGATATGGCAGCGTTGCCGGAAGGCGGGGATTGACGAAAATGTACTATAAGCGATACGGAAAGCAGGATTTCAAGGTGTCCGCCATAGGCATGGGCTGTATGCGGTTTGATCAAGAGCTGGTAGACGCCGGCCGTCTGGAGGAATGTGCGGAGGTGGTGCTGTACGCCCATGAGCGAGGTATAAACTACTTCGATACCGCACCGGAATACTGCGACGATAATAGTGAGCAGATTGTGGGCATTGCGCTTTCCCAGCTTCCGCGCAACAGCTTTTATGTTTCCAGCAAGACGAACTTCACCACCGTGGACGATCCTCCGACCGAGGCGGGCTTTTTCCGACGCCTTGAGACCACGTTGACCCGTCTGAAGGTGGATTACCTGGATGTATACCATCTGTGGTGTATGCTTACACCGCAAAGATACGAGCGCGAGTGTCCGGTTATGTATCCCTGGTTTGAAAAGGCAAAGGCGCAAGGGCTGATTAAGCACATAGCGGTATCCAGCCATATGCGCGGCTCGGAAATAGAGGACACCATAGTAAAGGACGGCGGGTTCGAGGCGATGCTGATAGGCTACAACGTGATCAACCACCGGCTCAGGCAGTCCGGCATATCCGCCGCATACGACATGGGCATGGCGATAGCCGTTATGAATCCGCTCTGCGGCGGGCTGATACCGAGAAACGCCGAAAGATTCGCCTATCTTGCAGAGGGCACGGAGCTTACACCCTCGCAGGCCGCGCTGAGGTACGTTGCCTCCCATAAGGAGATAACCATAACGCTTAATGGCTTCACTACCAAGCAGCATGTGGACGACGCGGTGAAGGCTGTGGAAGGGCTTAGTGAATACCCTGTCGCCGTGCTCAACGAGAAATTTACCGGCGAGAGTTTGGGCGATCTGTGTACCGGCTGCGGCTACTGCGAGCATTGCCCCATGGATATACCCATACCGCGCTTTATGGACGTATACAACAAGCGTATGCTGGGCCTTAGCGAGCATGACGCGCTGGACGATCAATGGGATCTCAACGTGGCGGACGCCGCAAAGTGCATAGCCTGCGGTAACTGCGAGAGCCTGTGTACCCAGCATCTCAACATAATAGAAAGATTGAAGGCTGTTTCGGCCTACAAGGATTGACGCGGACAAAATGCGAAAGACTATGACGGATGGAAGCGAAGGATAAAGCAAAAAAGAAGCCCCTCGTACGGCGGATAATACTGGCTGCGCTTGCGGTGCTGGCGCTTGCGGTGCTGGCGGTCGCGGCGCGGTACGCGTATATAATGTTCATAGACCCTATGAGCGCGTTTGACGCGCCCGGTACGGCTGCACCCACGCGGACATCGCTGCTTACGCCCGCGCCCGCGGAACAGACGCCCACGACTGCGCCCGTCCCAAGCGAAACGCCACAAGCGGCCGAAACGCCGCTCCCCACGGAGACCGTTACCCCGGCGGACGACCTTTCCTACATGGAAAACCGTGTGAACATACTGTTTTTGGGCTGGGATCAAAGCCCGGAGCGTGAGGACGAGACCAGCGAGCTTTTCCGAGACGAGGACAATAACTACCGAAGCGACGTGCTGATGCTGCTTACCGTGGACTTTGAGGCTGAGACGGTGGATCTAATAAGCATCCCCCGGGACAGCTACGCCCCGCTGTACAATGCCGACGGCGAGTGGGTATATACCAAATCCCACTATAAGATAAACGCCGCGTTTGCAAAGGGCGGCTCCGCCGAGAGCTCCCGCGGCTTTAAATATGCCATGAATACCGTAAGCACGCTGCTGGGCGTGCCGATAGACTATTACGCGGGCGTTGATATGGAGGGTCTAAAGGCCGTGGTGGATGCGATAGGCGGCGTGGACTACGATGTGGACGTGCGCATAGTGCTAAACGGCCGGGTGCTTGAGAAGGGGTATCAGCATCTTAACGGCCAGCAGGTGCTGGACTACTGCCGTGCGAGAAAGGGCATAAGCACCGACGCCGGACGCAACGACCGCCAGCAGCGGATGCTGTTTGCCATATTCGAAAAGCTGCGCTCAAACGGGCAGCTTGCAAACATAGCCAAAATATACCGTTCCGTCAAAGGGTATGTCTATACAAACCTCAATACCGACCAAATGGCGGCGCTGGCCGCCGTGGGCATGGATATGAATATGAACGACCTCAAGCGCCATTCAGTCCCCGGCGAGTATTGCAGCGATACGCCGTACAGTAATGCGGGCTATTACCTTATAGACAATACCGGACTGCGCGAATTGATACGGAGCATATTCGGCATAGTTATACCCGTGAATCCGCGCTACGATATAGGCTACGTCATGGCGGATATCGCAGCCGACGAAGCGCAGGAGTATATCGAAATGGCGGATTACCTGCTTACCCACGACGCTGTGCGGGCGCTTGCTGATGAATCCGGCTTGATAAACGCACCCAGCGCGGAGCTGGTGGCGCTGACCGTTGCGCGGGAGGAGCTGTATGCGCTTACACACCGCGCGGAGAATGAGGACGTGGACGTTTCGTTTGATACATCCGCGATAACGGAGGGCGAGACCGCGGTTATTAACGCGATGAGCGGGCTGTGTACACGGCTTTCGCTCACCCGGGAGGATGTGAGCAGGAGCCGCCTGCCCGATGAGATATACGACGCGCTGCCGGAACGGCGCAATCAAACAGATGAGGAGACCGATGGGGAATAAATGAAGAACAAAGGCTTTCTTGCGGGCACGCTCAGCTATGTGCTGTGGGGCACGCTGCCGCTGTACTGGCAATTACTCAAGCATGTGGATTCGGTGTTTATACTGGGCAACCGCATCGTGTGGTCGGCGGTGTTCGCGGTGGTGCTGCTGGCGTTTTCCGGCAGGCTCAAGGGTGTTATGGAGGCGTTTAGGAACCGTGCCGCCATGAAATATCTGCTGCCCGCGGCACTGGTAATAACGCTCAACTGGGGATTATACATATGGGCCGTGAATAACGGGCATATACTGGACGCGAGCCTGGGCTATTATATGAATCCGCTTATAGTTGCGCTTACG
>CAZXRQ010000058.1:0-11173 GCA_964642795.1 uncultured Oscillospiraceae bacterium
TGCCCTCTGCTATCACGGCGCAAAAGAAACTCATGTTCGCCCTTGGGTTGCCCTCCGCTACCACGGCGCAAAAGAAACTCATGTTCGCCCTTGGGTTACCTTTTGCGCAACGCTGTTTTCTCTTTGCTTACTTTCTCTTTTTTCTGCAGCAAGCAGCTTTACGCAACGTTGTTTTCTCTTTGCTTACCTTCTTTTTTTCTGCAGCAAGCAGCTGTACGCAACACTGTTTTCTCTTTGCTTACCTTCTCTGTTTTCAGCAGCAAGCAGCTGTACGCAACGTTGTTTTCTCTTTGCTTACTTTCTCTTTTTTAAAAGAGAAAGTAAGTTACATTCTTTCCGGGGCCCGCAGTCCGACAAGGTGAAGCCCTATGGCTATGCAGCGCTTTGCCGCATCGGTAAGCGCAAGGCGGGCGTTGCGGACGGCCGCATCGTCGTCCATTATGCGGTTGTCATAATAGAACTTGTTGAATGCTGCGCATATCTCCATGGTAGCGCGGCTCACAAGGTACGGCTCGTTTTTGGCGCAAGCGCCTTGTATGGCGTCCGGCAGCGCGGCTATCGCCTTGGTTAGCGCCGCGGAGGACGGGTCGTCCAGCTTGGAGTAATCTATATTGGCAGCGTCGCAGCCGCCGGCCTTCCTCAGCACGCTGCATGCGCGGGCATGGGTGTACTGGACGTAGGGGCCTGTCTCGCCGTCGAAGTTGAGCATCTTTTTCCAGCTGAACACTATGTCCTTTATGCGGGAGTTATACAGCACGCTCCAGACGATAGCGCCGACGCCCACCTCGCGGGCGGCCTCGTCCTTGTTTTCCAGGTCGGGGCTCTTTTCCTTGATTATTTCCAGCGTCTTTTCCACCGATGCGTTCAGCACGTCCTCAAGGTATATCACATTGCCGTGGCGGGTGGAGAGCGTCCCCTCCTCCATGGATACCATGCCGAAGTTTACATGCTCCATATCCTTCACCCACGAGTCGCCCAGCAGCTTCAGCACCTTGAAGAACTGCTTGAAGTGCAGATTCTGCTGATATGCGACGACATACAGGGATTTTTCGAAATTGTAGGTGGCCTTGCGGTAGCGCGCGGCGGCAAGGTCGCGGGTGGCGTACAGCGTTGCGCCGTCGCTTTTGAGTATTATGCAGGGCGGCATATCCCACGTGGAAAGATCCACGATCTTTGCGCCCTTGTCCTCCACGAGCAGGCCCTTTGCGTCCAGCTCGTCGATTATGACCTGCATCTTGTCCTCGTAGAAGCTCTCGCCGGTGTAGTGGTCGAAATGCACGTCCAGCATATCGTAAAGGCGCTTGACCTCCTTGAGGGAAATATCCTTAAACCAGTTCCAAAGCTCTATGGCCTCGGGGTCGCCCAGCTCTATCTTGCGGAACCATGCGCGCGCCTCGTCGTTGAGCGAGTCGTCCTTCTCGGCCTCCTCGTGAAACTTGACGTACAGCTTTACCAGCCCGCGTACGCTTTCGCGCTCCACCATCTCGCGGTTGCCCCAGCGCTTGTAGGCCACTATCATCTTGCCAAACTGGGTGCCCCAGTCCCCAAGGTGGTTGATGGCGATGGGGTTATAGCCGAGATAGCCGTATATCCTGCAAAGCGAATTGCCTATGACGGTGCTGGAAAGGTGGCCTATATGCACCGGCTTTGCGATATTTATGCTGGAAAACTCTATGCAGGCGTTTTTGCCGCCGCCCTGATCCGTGGAGCCGTAGCGTTCGTTTTTCAGCACAGCATCCAGCACGGTTTTTGCGTAGCTGCTCTTATCCGTAAAAAAGTTGAGATAACCGCCGGCGACCTCTACCCGCGCAACGCCGCCCGGCAGCACTACGCTTTCCTTTAGCTGCTGCGCGATAGCGGGAGGCGCCTTTTTGAGCGTTTTTGCCAGGCGGAAGCAGGGAAACGCAAAGTCGCCGTTTGAAACGTCCTTGGGTATCTCGATATAATCCGCAAGCTCCGCTGCGTCCATCTGCGTGGCCGCCGAAAGCGCCTGTGCAAGTTCGAGCTTAGTATCCATAGCCTTTTCTCCAATGCTTTTTTTGCTTCATCCGTGTTAAAAAGGTATTATACCACAATCGATTCAAAATGTTAACTTGTTCAGCATATAATTATATGATAGAATACGCGCATGAGTGACGATATCAACAACTTTGACGTTCCCGGCAGCGATGGCGGCACGCCGTCCGGCGGTGAAAAAAAACACAGAAAAAAGCTCGGCACGCTGGATAAGATACTGCTTATCGTCGCAGCCGTGCTGTTTATCGCAGGCGTAGTGCTTACGCTGCGCCAGTATGTGTTCATACCCGGCGAGTACACGGCGCCGCCCACCGCTACGCCCACGGAGCTCACGCCGACGCCCCAGCTTGAAACCACCGCAACGCCGGAGCCCACACCCACCCCGGTGCAGTATGCCGCGCTCACGCCGGTGAACATCTACTTTACCCAGCGCGAGGTGATGTGCCCGATAGAGCCGGTGGGGCTTATCACAGAGGGCAGCAAAACGGGCAAGATGGACACCATAGACGATCCCAAGATAGCCGCATGGTACGAGCCCGGCCCGGTACCCGGCGAGGCCGGCAATGCGCTGCTAAACGGCCATGTGCGCTGGAAGGGCGTAGCCGGCACGTTCTCCGTGCTTCCGGATATGGAGATAGGCGAGGAGGTCGTCATCGAATACGACGACGGCAGCACGCTCGCATTCGAGGTGACCAGCGTCGAGTATTACCCCTACGACGACGTGCCGGAGGAGGTAATGGATCTGGACTTTGGCGGTACGCCGCGCATGACGCTGATAAGCTGCACCGGCGATTTCAATTACAGCGCCGGCACCTCCAGCCAGCGAGTGATAGTGGTATGCAACGCTAAAGGCGAATGATCGCTTAATTTTATGCGGCCGAAAGCGCATATGCGCTTTCGGCCGCTTTTTTGATGTGGTATAATTTCCGTATGGATAATTTGCATATACACGGATACCTCATGCAGGACAGGCTTCTGCACGTGGACATGCTGGATGTGCTCATGCGCGGCGTGGGCCGTGTACTCTACGCCGCGGAGGACGGGGTACTGCTGTATAACGCCCCCGGCTGGGCGTTCAACATGAGCTGCAAAACGGAGGGCTGCGCAAATCGCATGGCGGAGCTTATCAGCAGCTATCCCGAGAAGCTGGCCTACATGGTAATACTGCACCAGCCGGAATATGAGAGCATTGTGCGACAGGCGGGCTATGGCGGCGAAACAGAGCCCTGCCTGCACGCGGCGTATTTTGGGCATGAGCACATGGCGGGGGACGGCGGCCGCTTTGATATCCGCAGGCTGGGCCACGAGCACGAGGAGTTTGTTAAGCTGCACTACGGCTATATAAGCGAGGACTCCTACCTTACGCTTTGCATAGATAACGGCATGTACGGCGCGTTTGACGGCGAAAGCATGATGGGCTTTATCGGCACACATGCAGAGGGCTGCATGGGGCTTTTGCACGTTTTGCCGGAATATCGCCAGCGCGGCGTGGGACAGGCGCTGGAAGCACATCTTGCCAACCTGCGCCTGGACGCAGGCCTTATCCCCTATGGGCAGGTATGGGTCACCAATGATATAAGCAGAAATTTGCAGCACAAGGCGGGCTACGAGGTAAGCTCAAAGCCGCTGCTGCTGATGTTCCGCCCTGAGGCTGAAACCGTGAAGCTGGACTATCATGCTTGACCCGCGCGCGATAATCGAGCTGGATCTGCATGGAAAAAACGCCTATCAGGCGCGTGTGGCGCTGGATGCAGCGCTCAGGCGCAGAGGCGGCGCTTACCGCATACGGGTCATCCACGGCGAAAACCGCGGCACCGCCTTGCGGGATACGGTACGCGAGGAATACGCAGCCGCTCCCGGCGTGCTCCGGCTGGAATACGGTCCCGGATACACGGATCTGGTGCTGCGGGAGTTGTAAAGCTGCCGGTATTCCTGTATAATTACTGATATAGTCGATTCTGTGGAGGTTCCAATGAACTACAACCGCAACAAACGCTATTTTTTCCCGCGCAAATATTCCACGGGTATGCTGTTTTTATTGGGCGGCATATCCACCATTCTCATCGGCCTTAACTACGGCATAGCATTCTCGCTGATACTGGGCGCGGTGCTGTTAGTAATAGGCGTTATCGGCATCATTCTCGCAATATCCACCAACTCCATACCCGACAGCAGTCTGGACGAGCAGCGCGACGCGTACGCTGCGGACGCCGTGGAGCGCGCAAAGAAGTATTTCAAGCTCGAGCAAGCAGAATACGCCCGCGAGCCCATCACGCTCACCTCATATCACTATGCCACCAAGGACGCCGCGGCGCTGGTACGCATAGGGCGTGACGACGTGCCTCGCTCAAACGCCTGCCTCACAGTGGTACTGCTGTTCACCCAGGACAGGCTGTACTGGTACGACAGCAAGTTCTCGCTGGTGTTCATGGGCGACGAGGTGGAGACCGGCGACTCCATGCCGTATACCGCCATACAAAACGTGGTGGCCGAGGCCGCAAAGCGCAACTGCGACGTCACTCCCCGCTTCAAGACCATCAGCGTCAACATGAAGCACCTTAAGGTGGAGGGCAGCGCCAAGACCTTCGACGCATATCTGGTAAGCCCCAATACCGACGAGACAGTAGCCATAATTAAGGATATCGTTAAGGACTGCAAAAAGAAATCCTCAAAGAAATCTTCATAGTATTAAGGAGCCGTAATGCCAAACGCAATAATATCCTCAGAGACCACCTGCGATCTTAGCCCCGAGCTGATAGCAAAGTACGGTATACGTATGCTGCCGCTGTATGTCACCCTGGGCGAGACCTCATATAAGGACGGCCTGGAGGTGCATCAGCAGGATCTTTTCAACTATTTTAACGAGCACGGCGAGCTGCCCAAGACCGCCGCCGTAACCATACAGGATTTTACGGATGCGTTTTCCGTCTACCGCGCCTCGGGCTCTGAGGTGGTGCATATCGATATCAGCGGCGAGTTTTCCAGCTGCTTTCAGAACGCGCGCATAGCGGCCGAGCAGGTCGGCGGCGTGTACGTTGTGGATTCGCGCAGCCTCTCCTCCGGCGTAGGACATCTTGTGCTGATGGGCGCGGAGCTTGCGCAGGCCGGCATGTGCGCAAAGGATATTGCGGACGCGCTCAACGCGGCCGTACCCCGGCTTGAGGTAAGCTTTGTGCTGGACACGCTGGAATATCTCAAAAAGGGCGGGCGCTGCTCCTCGCTTGCGGCGCTGGGCGCAAGCCTGCTCTCGCTCAAGCCCTGCATAGAGGTCAAAAACGGCGCCATGGGCGTGGGCAAGAAGTACCGCGGCACACTCAAGCGCTGCCTTACGGACTATGTCCACGACAGGCTGGACGGCCGCACCGATGTGGATACCCACCGCATATTCATCACGCACTCCATCGGTACGGACGCGGAGCTTGCAAGGCATGTCCGCGACGTGGTGGCCGGCATAATGGACTTCGACGAAATACTCATAACCGACGCCGGCTGCACGGTAAGCAGCCATTGCGGGCCCAACTGCCTGGGCATACTGTTTTTCAAAAAAGCATAGCTTTGCTTAATAGCGCCCGTATTGCCCGGGCGCTTTTTCAAACTCTGTATAAAGGGAGATGACATATGCAGCGACGCGATGTAGCGGACGCAACACTTATACACATTTTTTTAGCGGCATTTTCACTCATACTCATCATTACGTCGCTGTTTTGCGGGGAGCTTGCAACGCTGCCCGCACGGCTGTGGAAAATATTCTCCAGTCCCCACTCCCCCAGCGTAGACGCGTGCTTCGTGGGCGGCCTTTCCGGGGCGCTGCTAAACAGCGGCTTGCTCGGGCTTATCGCGGTGCTGCTGCTCGCCCTTACCCGCACCCGGCCGGGCGGACTGTCCATAGGCGCCTACTTCCTTACGGTCGGGCTTGGCTTTTTTGGCAAAAACTGCCTTAACATCTGGCCCATAGTACTGGGCGTATATCTCTACGCCCGCCACGAAAAGCAGCCCTTCGGGGACTATGTACACTACGCACTGTTCGGTGCGGCGCTTGCGCCCATAGTATGCGAGTTCCTGTTCGTAAACCCGCTGGAGCTGCCGCTGCCACTTTGCATATTGCTTGCGGTAAGCATCGGCGCGCTGTTTGGCTTTATGATGCCCCCGCTTGCGCAGCACACCTCCACCATGCACAAGGATCACAACCTGTACAACGCCGGGCTTGCGGCAGGTCTGTTGGGAATGCTGTTCTTCGCGGTGTACAAAAATGCCATACTCGCCCCGCTGGGTCTGAGCTATTCCCCAAACACCGTGGAGGGCGTGGGCTTCAACACCTTCTTCCCCATATACTTCGGCGCGTTGTTCCTGTGCTGCATAGTAATCGGCGCTGTCATGCCCGGCAGCTTCGCATCCTACAAAAAGCTGCTCAGGCACACCGGCTACCGCTGCGATTTCACACGGGAGTTCGGTTTTGGCGCGGTGCTGATCAACCTTGGCGCACTGGGCCTGATGGCGCTTGCGTATATGCTGTGCGTCGGCGCGCACTTCACCGGCCCTGTTATAGGCTCCATGCTTTGTCTGGTATGCTGGGGAGGGCTGGGCTCGCATCCACGCAACATCTTCCCAATAATGCTGGGCTATATGCTGCTGCGGCTGGTCACCGGGCTGCCGCTGAACAGCTCCAACTGGCTTATCGGCATATGCTTCGCCACCGGCCTGTCCCCCATAGCGGGGCGCTGGGGCATAGGCTGGGGCCTGCTCGCGGGGGCGCTGCACGCCTGCCTTGTGCTTAACACCGTAGCCTTCCACAGCGGCTTTAATCTTTATAACGGCGGCTTTACCGCAGGCCTCGTGGCCATGATACTGCTGCCTGTACACGAAAACACCTACTTCTACCTGGAGCGCTGGGGCTGGTTTAAGACGCGGGGCGGCGCCGCCGGCTCCCCGCCCAAACCGCACGGCTCCGAAAATGGCTTATATTCCGAATTATGAGGTGATCCAATGCTTACGGTAAAAAGCCCCGGCGAGGTACGGGAGCTTATAGCGGAGCGCTTTGGCGCGCTGCGCACCGATGCTGAAACCGTGCATACGGCAGACGCGCTGTTTGGCACGCTGGCAGAAGCGGTAACGGCAGAAAGCGACGTACCCGCGTTCGACCGCGCCGCGATGGACGGCTATGCCTTGCGCTCCTGCGACGTGTTCGGCTGCACGCAGAGCCAGCCCGCGCTGCTCACCTGCGCAGGCGAGGTGATGATGGGCGAGCCGCCCGCGCGCGGCATAGGCGCGCAGGAGTGCATGTACGTCCCTACGGGCGGCGCGCTGCCGGCAGGCGCGGACGCGGTGCTTATGAAGGAGCTTGCCGAGGATTTCGGCGCTGGTCAGATAGGCGCGCTTTCTCCCTGCGCACCGGGGCTGCACGTGGTGTACCGCGGCGACGACGTAAGCGCGGGCAGCATTATATACCCCGCCGGGACGGTGCTGCAGCCCAAGGACATAGGCGCGCTCTCCGCGCTGGGGTATGGCACGGTGCGCTTGGCCCTCCCGCCGCGGGTGGCCGTTATCTCCACAGGCGACGAGCTTATCCCTCCCGGAACGCCGCTTTCAGGCACGCAGGTATACGATTCCAACGCCCCCATGCTGGCCGCCGCGGTTACCGCCGCGGGCGGCGCGCCGGTGCGCTTCCCGATAATACGCGACGAGCTTGACGCGCTGTGCGCTGCGCTGCGCGGCGCCGCCGCGGAATGTGACCTGCTGCTGGTATCCGGCGGCAGCTCCGCGGGCGAGCGGGATCTCACCGTCGACGCCGTACAGCGCCTTGGATGGATATATCAGCACGGCATAGCCATAAAGCCGGGCAAACCCACGATAATCGGCGCGGTCGATACGCCGTGCGGGCAAACGCCGCTTATAGGCCTGCCCGGCAATCCCGTGGCCGCATATTTCATATTCAGACTGTTCGTTTCGCCGCTGATAAGCTCCATGCTGGGCCGCCCGGATATCTCGCACACCGTTGCGGCCACGCTGGATCGCGCCCTTCCCAGCAACCACGGCCGGGAGGAATGTGTGCCTGTCACGCTTAAAGACGGCGTCGCCGTGCCGGTAAGCGCAAAGAGCGGGCTCATCGCAAGACTTTCCGCTGCAAACGGCTTCATATGTATACCCCGCGACGCGGAGGGGCTGCCCGCCGGGGCGCAGGTCACGGTATATCCGTTATAAATACGTGCGCTCCCCCGTTGGCAAACGGCGTTATCGGGTGTAAAATAGTGCATCGGACGATCGGAGGTGCGCGATGCGCGAGCGCGTAGCGACATATATAAAAGAACACGGCCTCATACGCAAAGGCGATACCGTCATATGCGGCGTTTCAGGCGGCGCGGATTCCGTGGCGCTGCTGATGCTGCTGGATTCGCTTCGTGCGGAGCTGGGCTTTTTTGTATATGCCGCGCACTACAACCACATGATACGCGCAGAGGAGGCCGACGCCGACGAAGCGTATGTCGTCTCGCTGTGCAAAAGCCTTGGCCTGCCGCTTTGCGTCGGCCGTGGCGACGTGCCCACAGCCGCAAAGGAGCGCGGCCAAACGCTTGAGACCGCCGCACGGCTGATGCGCTACGAGTTTTTAGAGGAGGTAAGGCGTAAGCAAAACGCCCGCTCCATCGCCGTGGCGCACCATATGGACGACCAGGCGGAAAGCATAATGCTGCACATCACGCGGGGAAGCGGCCTGAAGGGACTTTGCGGTATGCAGCCGCGCTACGGGCATATTATACGCCCGCTGCTGTGCCTGCGTCGCGCCGAGATAGAGCAATATCTCGCCGATCATGCCGTGCCGTACTGTACCGACAGCACCAATCTGCTCCCGGACGGCATGCGAAACCGCATCCGGCTGGACGTGATACCCTATATACAGCAAAGCATCAACCCCGCCTTCATACCGGCGCTGTGCGCGCTGGGCGAGCTTGCAAGCGAGGATGAGCAATACCTTGAAACCATCGCGCGTGATGCACTGACCGCCGCCAAACGGCGCGGCGGCTATGACCGCGCATCACTTTCCGCACTCCCCCCGCCCATACGCAGCCGCGCAATACGCATTGCGCTGTCCGATGCGGGCGCGCGCACGGATATAGAGCGTGTGCACGTGGATATGATAGCCCGTCTGCTTTCAGCCGGCACCGGCGCACGGGCGGACGTTGCGCACATCAGCGCATGGAACGAATACTCGCTTATCCGCTTTGGCCGCCCACAGCCCGAAATCGCGGATTACTGCATACCGCTCACGCCGTCCGGCGAGACCGCTGTGCCGGGCGGGAGGTTTATTTCGGATTTCATATGCGATAACGGCTTCCTCCGCGATCCGCGCACCGCATACATGGACGCGGACAGTCTCGCTTCGGATCCGGTCGTGCGTCCGCGCCGGCCGGGAGACCGCTTTTTCCCGGTAGGCGCCCCGGGCGAGCGCAAACTAAAGGAGTTTTTTATAGACCGCAAGCTGCCGCGTGAAGCGCGCAACATGCCGCTGGTCTGCGCGGGAAGCACGGTGCTGTTCGTGCCCGGCTTCGGCATAAGCGAGGCTGTGAAGATAACCGCTGACACCTCCCGCATACTGCGGGTAAGATATATTCCAAATGATTTTAACGGAGGGCTATATGGCTGAAAAAACCGACATGAACCGCGACATCGAAAAGGAGCTGTTGAGCAGGGAGCTGATCAATGCGCGAATAGCTGAGCTGGGCGCCAAGATAAGCGACGATTACGAGGGCAAGGACGTAATACTCGTGTGCATATTAAAGGGAGCCGTGATGTTTTTCGCGGATCTCTGCCGCGCCATGACCTGCCACCTTGAGATGGACTTCATGTCCATATCCAGCTATGGCAACAGCTCCAAGACCAGCGGCATAGTGCGCATATCCAAGGATATGGATATTTCCATCACGGGACGGCATGTGCTGATCGTGGAGGATATAATGGACAGCGGGCTTACCCTAAACCACCTTACGCAAATACTCAAGGCGCGGATGCCCGCCTCGCTCAAGATAGCCTGCCTGCTGGATAAGCCCGAGCGCCGCGAATGTGCGATAGCGCCGGACTATGTAGGCTTTGTAATACCCAACGAGTTCGTGGTGGGCTTTGGGCTGGATTGCGAGCAGTTCTACCGCAACCTGCCCTACGTCGGCATAATGAAGCCGGAGGTATACGGGGGATAACGTAGCGTTAAAGTCAAAATCACTGTATGCCAAGGATACTGTTTTTTTCATATTCAAAAAGGCGCAGGAGGGCTGTAAGAGCATACTTAAAAAACCAAAGCTGCCGTACAAAACGGAGACGCGCGAAAAAGTGCATGGATGCGCTTAAGCATATCGCCGCCGCGGCGTTTATAGTCCAAAGGGCGTAAAGCCCTTCCGCCCGCGCTGCTGCTTACGGTGGTCAGCCTCACAGCTTAAAGGATTAGGATAAGCTATGGATTTTCGTTTGATGCATAAAAGCGAAATAAACGACTGGTATGAGCACGAGCTGTGCGAAGCCTTTTCGGAGAACGAACGCAAGCCGCTTTGCGATATACTGGATTTGATCGACGGCGGGCGCTATGAATTATTGGGATTATTCGATAATGAACAGCTGCTTGGCTATGCCGCTGTCTGGAAAGCGCCGGATATCCCGCTGGAGCTGCTCGACTATCTGGGGGTGACCCGGCGGCGCCGCAGCGCGGGGCTTGGCTCAAATATTCTGTCTCAGCTAAAGAAACGGATGCGTCCTATGATAGTCGAATCCGAGCTCCCGATCGAGGATGACGACGGCGAAAACGGTATCCGGCTTCGCAGGATAGCCTTTTACGAGCGTAACGGGTTTACGCCCGTTTATCACATGGCCACCTGCGGCATTCGCTGGCAGACACTGCTAAAAGACGATACCGGCGCGGCGCTTCCGGATATAATGGCTTGGCACAGGGCGCTTTACGGCGCCCGCAGAACGGATGTGATCGTACCGCTTGCAGCCGGCGAGCAGCCGCCGATACCGTACTGGATGCAGCGCGGCTCACCATCTTGAACAGAAAAACAGTCGGACGGGCAAAAGCCCGTCCGATGAGACTGTCGATAAACCCCGGGATTATTAAGGGCCGACGCCCTTAATGTTAAATCCGGTCTGGCGACCTGTGCGTCAGACCGGAAGGAAAATC
>CAZXRQ010000059.1:0-11057 GCA_964642795.1 uncultured Oscillospiraceae bacterium
GCTTGAAGCTGTTCACTCAAGTTTTTTCGTTAATCCCTGTGTGAACGCTCCAAAGGGAACTCTTTTATTTGGTCTGGGTGAGAAGATTCGAACTTCCGGCCTCTTGAACCCCATTCAAGCACGCTACCAAACTGCGCCACACCCAGCCGTTTCGAACAGTATGTATGTTAACACCGCCGCCGGGGTTTGTCAAGTCATTTCCAGCACGGCCAATGCGTTTGTTATTGTGTCTGTTGCCTTTTACAGCCCGCGAAAATACTCCGGCTTTATTCCGCGCCTGCCACCCAGCGCTGCTTCTACTTCTGCCAGCATACGCGGACAATCAGCATTCAATGTGCCGCGCAAATCAACATAGTTCGACGCATGATTTGCGCGAAAAACGCTCCCCTCGCTATCGATATGTTCAAGCATCAGCCTGAGCTCTGCAAGTATATCGCGGGGCATTGGCGCTTTGAATCGGCCGGCTGTATATTCGTCATATAGCGCCGCACCGGGCTCCAGCATAAGTGAAAGCAAGCCAATGTAATCAGCCTTTATTGCAGAAAGCGCATCGGCAGTACATATGGCGTGTTCCTCCATAAGCCGTTCACCGCCCAGTCCAAGTATAGCCGTGACGGAAATTTTGAACCCCGCATGCTTTGCGCGTGCAGTACATCGGATTATCTCCGCCGAGGTGCATCCCTTGTTCATCTGCGTAAGAACTTCATCGCTTCCGCTTTCCAGCCCGATATACAGCATGTCCAGTCCTGCGCTGCACAGTTTTTCAAGCTCGCCGTCCGACTTCACCGCAATACTGTTTGGCGACGCATAACACGTCACGCGCTCGCATTCCGGGAATATCTCGTATACCGCATGCAGAAGCTCAAGCTGGCTGTTCGTATCGCGCATAAGAGCATCGCCGTCTGCAAAAAAAACGCGCTGCACCCGCTTGTAATACGTGCGCGCAGTACGAAGATCCGATATAACAGCCTCAACGCTGCGTATACTGAAGCGCTTGTCCTTATACATGCTGCAAAAAGCGCAGCCGTTGTGACTGCAGCCCAGCGTAGACTGTATTATGAGGCTATACGCCTCGCTTGGCGGCCGGTATACGCTGCCATGATATTTTACCCCTCCGTCAATTATCATTATCAGCGATTCCTTCTGAATGTTTCGAGGCTGGCTCAGCCAATTCTTCCGGCACCTTCGGGATGGCTTTTTTATCTTTTACCGGCTTGCTTCTCCGCTTTTTTACAACAAGTAGCACGCAGCATCCGCATAATGCAAGTGCAGCGCATATAATTATCCATGGCCACATAGTCCGCTCAGCCGCAGCGCTGTTATTATCGGCAGTGGATGCAACAACGGTATCAGTTGCGTCAGTTTCGGTAGCCTCCTGCGCTGTTTGCACTGAATTTGCCAATACCAACGTGCATCCCGCGAACTCAGCAGTGCAGCTGAGTTCGGTATCGCTGCCGTTTATTGCGGCGGAGAATGTCACGCTGTCACCCTTTGTAAGCTGCTCGCCAAGCAGTATAAAGCCGTCGTTTCCGAATATTGCGTCCGCTTCCTTTAGACTACCCTGATTATCGGTTATTCGCAGGCTGTACATATCCAGCGTAAGACCGCCGGAAAGCGAAACATGCAGCGCATCCTCCGCATCAGCCGCGGAGGTAAGCTCGATGGTATAGCCAATTATATCGCCCTCTGCTAGTATCGCGTCGTTCGCCGCAGTAGCCGAAAACTCGAACGCATCCACAGCACACGCGGCCGGTGCATACAGCTGCACCGCGCATACAGTAACAATGCACGCTTTAATAATATGCTTGTTCATTTTACCTCACAGCGCGTCGGTATCGCCAACGGTTTGGATAATACAGAGCTCGCCGAAAAAGTTATAGCATCATTTGCTACGACGTCATCATATATGACCGGGCGGCGCGCATATCTGAAACCGCTCGACCATGCCTCAGTCACGACCACGCCGTTGAGCGCGCTTGAGCAATGCGCTACCATGTATGTGCCGTCCTCTTCCTTGGATACGATTATGCCAACATGGTTTATTGCGCTGCTGCTCGGAGTACGCCTAAATACCAGATCTCCCGGCATTGCCTCGTCCCAGCCAAGCGAAACAGACCTGTACCACTGGTTGGCAGATCCGTTACCGATGCTCGACAGCACGGATGTGTCTCCCGCAGCATTTATAAACACCCAGCTTACAAATCCGCTGCAATCCAGTCCGTATGCACGCGTTTTGCCCGTGGTCTTGCTGCCTAACGACGTCACAAGCCGCGGCATTCCCCAGCTTGTGTTCCAGCCAACCTCGTTATACTTGCCTCCCCAGAAATAACTCACCTTCTCTACGAGCGAGTACGCCGTAACTATTATGCTTTCACGTCCAACGGAAAGGCCCTCCGGAAGCGCACTGCGTATCTCTGCTATCGCGTCGTCGGACAACTCTATAAAGGCCTCGTCTCCGGTAAGCGAAGCGAACACGCTCTGAAACTCCGGCTGCATAAGCTCCTCCAGCGCGGCGCCGCGGGTTTCGTCCATAGCATAGCGCTCCATCATCTCATATGCGTTATACGGCGCAAGCACTATCCACAGCTCACCATCGGCTATATGGTATGTAACGTTCAGCATATCGAAAAATATCGCATCCATATCCTCGAAGGTTATTTTGCGAAGGTTATAAAGATCCAGCGGATCATCTACATCCAGCGTACTCATGGCAACGAACACGGCCAGTATATCTGACCAGTTATTCACGCTCGCCGTATCCAGCTCTTCATACTGCGACGTCTCGGGCGAAAAGCTCTGCGCAAGGCTCTGCGTAAGCTCCGCCTCGGTTTCCTCAAGCTCGGAGTCGTCCTGCAGGTTGGAAACAGCCCGCACGATGTGGCATTCGTCAAAGCCCAAAATGTTCCTTATTCGAGCTATTCTATTGGCAAGCTGTGCAGTAAGCTCATTCATCTTACCCTGAAGCTGTTCGTATATTTCCTCACGGTATTTCAGATACTTGTAATAGCGGCTGTTGCTCTTGCCGTACAGCGGGTTGATCGTGTTGAGGTAGGCTGTGTACTCCTCCTCGGTAAGCACATGTACAGTGCGCTCATATGTGAATCTCTCGCCGGTAACGGGATGCTCCGCGTACAGCGTCACCTTATATGTGCCGGGCTCAGTCAGATCAAAATTGCCGCGGCTTTTCAGTTTTATTGCCACAGCGTTGCCCTGCTCATCCGCAGCAGTAAGGCTCTGATCGAAATATGCCGAGTTATCGCCCATTTTGATATACAGATCTCCTCCGGAAAAGGTTATCTTATACTGGGCAAACGCCGGATTCTCCACCACGGTGACACTGCGTGAAAATGTGTAGTTTTGACCGGTTCTAGGGTGATTGGCCGAATATTTTATCGTGTACGTTCCCAGCGTGTTAATGCTGAAACCGCCGTCGTCGCTTACGGTTACCGTCACCGCCTCACCCAGTTCGTCGTATGCGCTTACGCCGTTCAGCAGCGAGTAATTTGATGTGAGCACATATATTGTGGCGTTCTCACCTGTGAATTTTACCGTAGCCACCGGCGTTGCCGTAGCAGTGGGCGATGGCGTGGCGGTGGTATCCGGCGAAGGCGTTACCGTCCCGGCGGTAGTACCCGGTATCACCGTATTATCCGGCGTAACGGTCGTGTCGGGAGTTGCGGTCGTTTCGGGTTCTTCGGTAGCCTGCCCCGTGCCGCCGGCGTCTTCTGTCGGCGTAATATCGGTATCCGTTGCCAACGACCGCGGGACGGCGCAAAATAATGCACATACCAAAATAAGCGCAGCGACAGTCGCAACGCCCCACCGTTTGGCACAAAACAAGCTATTTATTGCAATACGTTTCAAATACTCTCTCCGTGCTTTTTTGCATATCCAAATTATACAACCAAACAATGGATATTTCCATAATATGTATGTGAAATATCGGTAAACAGCTTAATCACAGGCGCAAAACGTGCTATAATAGCGCAAAATGCATATGAAGGAACAGATGTAATTATGTCAGTAGAAAAAGTACGCCAGTATCTTACGCCTTTTGGCGTTGCAGACCGCATACAGGAATTCGAAGTTTCCAGCGCCACGGTCGATCTTGCGGCGCTTGCCGTCGGAGTAATTCCCGCCCGCATAGCAAAGACGCTCTCTTTTCACCTTGACGACGGATGTATGCTGGTAGTTGCGGCTGGCGACGTTAAGGTCGATAACCATAAATTTAAGCAGCGTTTTCAACAGAAGGCGCGTATGCTCTCCCATGAGGAAGCGGTGCAGTATACCGGCCACGCTGTTGGAGGCGTATGCCCGTTTGCGCTGCCTGAGCACGTAAAGGTATATCTTGACGAATCGCTCCGCCGGTTCAATACCGTGTTCCCCGCCGTGGGAAGCGCCAGCAGCGCCATAGAGCTTACCTGCGACGAGCTGTTCACCTGCTCCGCCGCCGACGGCTGGGTGGACGTATGCGTTTTGCGCGCATGATCTGCCATTCTGTCCGGTTGCGGCCCGCCGCTGCATACTGTATAATTTGACATATGAAAACACACGATTTTTACTATGAACTGCCTCATGAGCTAATAGCCCAAACGCCGGCTTCGGTGCGCAGCTCCTCGCGGCTGCTGGTGTATGACCGCGCGGATCACGGCATTTACGACGGCGTATTTACGGATGTGCTGCAATACCTGCATCCCGGGGATGTGCTTGTAAGAAACATCACCCGCGTTATCCCCGCAAGACTGCATGCTTTCCGTGAGGATACCGGCGGACATATGGAGTTTTTGCTGCTTAAACGGTTGGACGAGCACCGCTGGGAAGCGCTTGTAAAGCCCGGCAAACGTGCAAAGCCCGGCCTGACCTATACTGTCAATGATGAGCTTTCCGTTACCGTGGGCGAGCCTACGGACGCCGAGGGACGCATTGTAACGCTTAACTACGAAGGTGTGTTCGAGGAGGTGCTCGACCGCGCAGGCGAAACGCCGCTGCCTCCTTACATAACCGAACGGCTGGCCGACGGGCAGCGCTATCAGACGGTGTACGCAAAGCTCAACGGCTCCGCCGCCGCGCCTACCGCCGGGCTGCACTTTACAGAAGCGCTGCTGAACGAAGTTGCCACAAAGGGCGTAATCATTGCGGATGTGCTGCTGCACGTGGGGTTGGGAACATTCCGCCCGGTAAGCGCAGAAAACGTTGAGCAGCACCATATGCACTCCGAGTATTATGAAGTCAGTCAAGAAGCCGCCGAGCGCATCAACACGGCACGCCGATTGGGCGGTAGAATCGTCTGCGTAGGAACCACCTCCTGCCGCACGCTGGAAAGCGTTTCCGACGGTGACGGCATAGTACATGCAGGCAAAGGCTGGACTGATATTTTTATTACTCCCGGATACAAATTCAAGGCGGTGGACGCGCTAATAACCAACTTCCATCTGCCGGAATCCACGCTGCTGATGCTGGTGAGCGCGCTATGCTCGCGTGAAGAGATGCTATCGGTATACCACCATGCTGTGGAGCAGCGTTACAGGTTCTTCAGCTTCGGCGACGCGATGCTAATAATATAGGCAGGGACAGTTATGAGTAAATTCCAATTTGAAATATTGCACACATGCGCCCAATCCGGCGCAAGGCTGGGCAGGCTTACTACCCCGCACGGCGTTATAGACACGCCCTGCTTTATGCCTGTCGGCACGCAGGCCACCGTAAAGGCCATGACACCGCGCGAGCTCGACGATACCGGCGCAAACATCATACTTGCAAATACCTATCACCTGTTCGAACGGCCCGGCCACAGGCTGGTTGAGGAAGCCGGCGGCCTGCATGAGTTCATGCACTGGAACAAGCCCATACTTACCGACAGCGGCGGCTTTCAGGTGTTCAGCCTGGCGTCAACCAATAAGATCGGTGAAAACGGCGTTGAGTTCCGTTCCACGCTTAACGGTGCAAAACACTTTTTTACTCCCGAGCTTGTAATGGAGATCGAACAGGCGCTGGGCGCGGATATTGCAATGGCGTTTGATGAGTGCGCCCCCTACCCATCCGATCGCGCATATACGCTTGCCGCCATGCGTCGTACCCACAGATGGGCGGAGCGCTGCCAGCACGCCCATACGCGGCAGGATCAGGCGCTTTTCGGCATAGTGCAGGGTGGCACATATAAGGATCTGCGCATAGAAAGCGCCAAGACGCTTGCGGATATGGATTTCATCGGCTACGGCATAGGCGGCCTGTCCGTAGGCGAGCCTAAAGAGCTGATGTATGATATGCTGGAGGCGCTGTCTCCTCATATGCCCCAAAACAAGCCCCGCTACCTCATGGGCGTGGGCAGTCCGGACTGTCTGGTGGAGGGTGTGCTCCGCGGCGTGGATATGTTCGACTGCGTGCTGCAGACCCGCATAGCCCGAAACGGCCTTGCGCTAACCAGCCATGGCCGGCGTATGCTCAGAAATGCCGAGTTTGAGCACGACTTTTCCGTTATAGACGACGAATGTCGCTGCTATGCCTGCTCAAACGGCTTTTCGCGGGCATATATACGGCATCTTGTAAAGTGCAAGGAGATACTTGCCGCGCAGCTTATAACCGCGCACAACCTTACCTTCACGCTCACGCTTATGCAAAGCATACGGCAGGCTATAGCTGAGGACCGCCTGCTTGACCTCAGGCGCGAGCTCATGGAAAAAGGAGCGTACAACTTCTGATGACCTGCGTAAACAAATCCGGCGTCACTTTGACCGAACTGTCCGACTTGGGCGCGGAGCTTGCGCCGCTGCTGTTTTACGGCGCCTTTATTGCGCTGTACGGCGATCTGGGCGCCGGCAAAACCACTTTTGTGCGCGCCGTTGCAGAAGCGATGCATATGGAAAACATTACCAGCCCCACCTTCACGATAGTATGCGAACACGAAGGCAGTCTGCCGCTTTTACACTTTGACGCATACCGGCTCGGCAGCGCGGAGGAACTCTATGCGATAGGCTTTTCAGACTATCTTGCACGCAATGCGGTGATAATGATGGAATGGTGCGAAAACGTACCCGAAGCTCTGCCAGCCGAGCGGCTGGATATTACAATTTGCGGCAGCGGCGATTTGCCGCGGAACATCAGTTTTTTGGCTCACGGGCCGCGATACGAGGCTATGCTGGAGGCGCTTAAATGATATTGCTTGCGATATCCACATCAGGACCGATCGCTTCGGCAGCCCTACTGCAGAATGGCGCTTTGCTCTGCGTTATGCGGGGCGAACCCGGCCTTACCCATTCCGAAACTATTATGCCGCTGTGTGACCGGCTGCTTCATGAGCAGCAGCTGACTATACGCGATATCGACGTTTTTGCAGCTGATATAGGCCCCGGCTCCTTCACAGGCGTTCGCATCGGCGTGTGCGCTGTCAATGCGCTTACTTATGCGCAAAACAAGCCTGCCGTGGGCGTAAGCGCCCTTGCAGCGCTGGCGTTCGGCTTGCCGGGCAGGATATGCGCGCTGCTGGACTGCAAAAACGGTAACGGCTATGCCGCCTTGTATGAGGACGGACGGGAGCTAATACCGCCTGGCGCGGTAGTTATCGACGAGCTGCTTGCATCGCTTGATTCGCCTATATGCTTTGTTGGCGACCATGCGCTGCACCGCGAACGCATACTCGCAGCAATTCCGGACGCCACTTTTATAGGTGACGGTATTCTTACAGCAGATGCCGTTGCAGCCGCCGCCTATGAGCAATACAACCGTTTTGGTGGTACAAAGGATATCCTGCCCGCGTATATACGCCCGTCGCAGGCAGAACGGCTGTATAAGGAGCGCCCTCATGAGTGAATCATCAAGCGAGATCTGCTTTCGTTCCATGCAAAAGGACGATATTGCGCGCGTAGCCGAGCTGGAGCGTATGTGCTTCCGCTCCCCATGGAGTGAAAATGCCCTGCGCGGAGAGCTGAAGAATCGTCTTGCACACTATCGGCTCGCTGTACAAAACGGCGTTGTAATTGGCTATGCAGGCATGTGGGTGCTGTTTGACGAAGCGCACATCACCAACGTCGCCATAGCACCTGAACAGCGAGGCAATGGCTTTGGGCGGCTGCTCATGCTGGAGATGATGAAGACCGCGCTGGAATGCCACGCTGTGCGCATGACGCTTGAGGTGCGCGAGAGCAATGCGGTAGCGCAGACTCTGTATTATTCCATGGGGTTTGAGCAGGCCGGACGCCGCAGACGCTATTATTCTGATACCGGTGAGGACGCGCTCATACTGTGGAATAACGACCTGCGTACCACGATTGACACCTAACTGCCGCAATGATAGTATTAGTATATCGCATCAATGTATAAGGAGAGCACATAACATGAAAGAGATCATAACCGCAAAAAACGCACCGGCCGCCATAGGCCCATATAACCACGCAATAGGAATCGAAGGCATTATATTCACCTCCGGCCAGCTGGGGCTTGATCCCTCTACCGGCAAGCTTGCCGACGGCATCGAAGCGCAGGCTCATCAGGCCTTCAAAAATCTGCATGAAGTATTGGACGCAGCCGGAGCTTCCCTGTCGGATGTTGTGAAAACCACTGTATTCGTAAAAGACCTTGCGGATTTCCCGCTGGTAAACCGCATATACGGCGAGTATTTTGGCCCGGACTTTCCCGCCCGTTCCTGCGTACAGGTTGCGGCGCTGCCGGCCGGCGGTCTGGTTGAGGTTGAAGCCATAGCATTCCGTTCCGGCGACGAAGCGTACAGCTTCTGAGCGAATGACGTTCCCTGCTCGCGTAGTCAACCACCGGCCTGCGGTAACGGCCGCGCTGGCATATGCTGCGGGGCTTACGCTGTATGGAAGGCTCACCGGCACATGGATACTTATATACCTGTGCCTTTTTTGTATGTTCTTCGCCGCAGCCGCTTATAGAGAAAGACGCGCGCTCGCCTTGACGGCGTTCATGCTTGCACTTGGTATAGCACGGGCACATATCGCAGCAATGTTCGACCTGCCGCGCTTATATGCGTTTTCCGACGTGTTCGACGGTATACGCGATACATTGATCCAGCGCACGCGGTCGCTGTTTGGTGAAAATGCCGGGATCATCGGCGGTATGCTATGGGGCGATAAGTCGGGATTGGGCGCGGACGCGGCTGCCTTCCGAGATGTGGGCATAGCTCACATATTCGCGCTCAGCGGCCTGCATGTTTCGTTTTTTGCAGGCGCGCTGGTGCTCATCACGCCAAAGGATAGGCCGAAATTACGCTTCTACCTTACCGGTGCGTTTTTGCTGCTGTACTGCGCTATTTGCGGATTTCCGTCATCGCTCGTACGCGCGTCCGTAATGACGCTTTGTCTGTTAGGCGCCCGGCTTACTGGCCGCCCTCCCGACACGGCCTCGTCCATAGGCTTTGCCGCGCTGATAATACTGCTTGTGTCCCCTGCACAGCTTCATTCTGCCGGCTTTCAAATGTCGTTTGCTGCGGTATCCTCCATCGCTATGCTGTATGACGGACTACGCCGCGCACTTTTGCCGCTTGGTGATACGGCAAGTGCCGCTGTTTCCGTGTCCGTTTCCGGTACGCTGGGCACGCTGCCGCTCATAGCCTACTATTTCCGGCGCATCCCGCTTATGTCGCTGCCGGCAAATCTGCTGCTGCTTCCCGCGCTGCCCGTGGCGGTAATATGCGGTTTTTGCGCTGTGATACTTGATTTCATATCCCCGGTGCTGTCTTATGTGCCGGCATTGATCGCATCCTTCATAACCGACGTTACGGTGAGCGTTTGCAGGCTTATCGCAGAAATACCCTTCTGCGCGGTAGAGCTGCCCGCGTTCAGCGCCGTTGCGTGCATACCTTACTTCCTTGCCCTGTTTGCAGTGTCACGTTATCCGCTTATCTGCCAACGCGCCAAGTGGCTCATATTTGCAGTGATGCTATTGCAATGCTTTATTTCAGCGTTGGTGCTATGATATAATCCAGTCATGCAGTATGTTCAGTTTTTTAATCAAGTTAATAGCAACGGGCTTAGCGGCGCATATCTACTGCACGGTGATGAGGAGTATGTAAAGCGCAGCGCGCTGTCCGCCTTATACGGTATTTTGGACCCCGCCGCAGCCGAGATCAACCAGCAGGAATGTGCTCCCGAGGCCGACGCCATCATGGTCGCATGTGAAACTCTGCCATTTTTTGCCGAGCGCAGGATCGTCGTATGCCGCGAGCTGCCCAAGGGCGAGGATGGATTAAAGATACGGGATTATCTCCCCAATATACCCGATACCGCACTGCTTATTTTCTATGTGCGCGGCAAGGCGGACGGCTCCACCGCGCTGTATAAGGCGCTCAACGCCGACGGCCGCGCGGTACTGTTTGATATGCTCACCCCGGAGGAAGCCATGCGCTGGCTGCAAAAGCAATGCGTAACGCTCGGTGTTACCATGGCCCCGAAAGCGGCGCGGCTGCTGATAGAACTGGTAGGCGTGGATCTTACACTGCTTAAAAACGAATTCACCAAGGCCGCCGGCTATGCGGGCGCGGGGGCTGAGATAACGTGCGACGTTATCTCTACGGCCGTTACGCGCAATGTGGAATATCGCGTATTCGATATGGTAGATTGCTTTTTAAGCGGCAAGGCAGGCGACGGTATGCGCGCTTTGGATGCGCTGCTGCTTGGCGGCGAAAGCGCGCTCGGCATAGCCGCGCTGCTTTCCAGCCGCTTCAGACTTATGCTGAGCGCTCGCACGCTTATGGATCAGGGTATCGATAGAAACGCCGCCGCCAAACGCATGGGCGGCAGTGATTTTGCCGCAAAGAAGGCTTATGACTCCGCCAAACGCTTCTCCAAACCGCAGCTGCTATACTGCATAACGGCATTTTCAAATGTTGCATATATGCAGATCTCCGGAGCCATGCGCGACCGCGAAGCGCTGGAGCTTGCACTGCTAAACAGCGCGCTGTGTCCGCGCTGAACGCAGGCATATGTAAAACGCCCGTGTTCTTCTGTGAACACGGGCGTTCCTGGCTGTCGAAAAAGTCAATTTTGACTTTTTCGAGCTTGCAGTCTTTGCCTCTCGCCTACAGGCTGCGCCTGTTGGCTCCC
>CAZXRQ010000060.1:0-10383 GCA_964642795.1 uncultured Oscillospiraceae bacterium
GGTGCCGCCGCCGTAGACGTTGACTTTAACGTCATACTTGCTGAGCGTATCGGTAAGGGTCATAGGCGCGCGAACGATCATCTTGAGGGTCTCGTAGCCAAAGTAATCGTCGAGGTCGCGCTTGTTGACCGTGATATTGCCGGCTCCGGGAAGAAGGCGCACACGGGCAACGGACTTTTTACGTCTGCCGGTGCCAAGATACTGAGTTAATGCTGCCATAGTATTCTTCCTCCCCTTAATAGTTGAGCGTCAGCGGCTCGGGCTTCTGAGCGGCGTTTTCATGCTCCGGGCCTGCATATATGCGGACCTTCTTGAGCATCTTGCGGCCCAGCGGGCCCTTGGGCATCATGCGGCGGATCGCCTCATATACCGCAAATTCAGGCTTCTTTGCCATCAGTTCGCGGTAGGTGGTCTCCCTAATGCCTCCGGGATAGCCGGTGTGGTGATAGTATTTCTTATTGTCAAGCTTTTTGCCGGTAAGTACGACCTTGTCGGCATTCACGATGATAACGTGATCGCCTGTATCGACGTGCGGCGTATATATGGGCTTATTCTTCCCGCGAAGTATAGCGGCAACCTGCGAAGCCAGCCGGCCGAGCACCAAGCCGTCGGCATCCACAACGTACCACTTACGCTCGAGGGTTTCGCCCTTTGCCATATAGGTTTTCATGGCTCATCCTCCCAAATGGTAGTGAATTTATCGCGTTTTTCGTTATCAAGCGATCGTGAGCCGGGGCTGTGGCCACAAAACACCTATCCTAACGAACACACAGCTGCTATTGTAACCAAATTTCCCCGGCATGTCAAGCAAAAATATCGCCAAATACCGCCAAATACCGCCGCGCTTAGGAAGTTTTGCTTTCCGGCAGCTCCGCGCACGGTGCGCCAAGCTCCAGCACGGGCTGGATCTTTTTGTCTATAACGTCCTTGGTTATGACGCAGCGTCTCACGTCGCTGCGCGAGGGTATGTCGAACATTATGTCCAGCATAACGTCCTCCAGTATCGCACGAAGCCCGCGCGCGCCGGTCTTGCGCTCAATGGCAAGCCGCGCAACCTCAACAAGCGCGTCGCGCTCAAACTCCAGCTCCACCCCGTCCATCTCGAACAGCTTTTTATACTGGCGGGTCATGGCGTTCTTGGGCTTGGTGAGTATGTCTATAAGCGCCGCCTCGTCCAGCTGGTGAAGCGTTACGATTATAGGTACACGGCCTACAAACTCAGGAATAAGACCGTATTTTAGCAGATCCTCGGGCAATATGCCCTTGAGTATCTCGCCTACGTCCTTTTCGGTTTGGGACTGTACGTCCGCGCCAAAGCCCATCACCTTTTTGCCGGTGCGCTTTGAAATTATATCCTCTATGCCCGCAAACGCGCCGCCGCATATGAACAGCACGTTGGTGGTGTCTATCTGTATAAACTCCTGATGCGGGTGCTTGCGTCCGCCCTGGGGCGGTACGCTCGCGACCGTGCCTTCAATTATTTTAAGCAACGCCTGCTGCACGCCCTCGCCGCTTACGTCACGGGTGATTGAGGGATTTTCGCTCTTTCTGGCGATCTTGTCTATCTCGTCGATATACACGATGCCCTTTTCGGCGCGCTCCACATCGTAGTCCGCGGCCTGTATGAGCTTAAGCAGTATGTTTTCCACGTCCTCGCCTACATAGCCCGCCTCGGTAAGCGAGGTGGCGTCCGCCACGGCAAAGGGTACGTTGAGAACCTTGGCAAGCGTTTCGGCAAGCATAGTCTTGCCGCAGCCCGTAGGCCCCAGCATTACGATATTGCTCTTTTGCAGCTCCACCTCGTCCTGAGATTTGCCGCAGTTTATGCGCTTGTAGTGATTGTACACCGCAACGGCCAGCGCGCGCTTTGCGTAATCCTGCCCCACGACGTACTGGTCAAGTATACCGACTATTTCCACAGGCTTGGGTATATCCGACATATCAACGCTGGCGCTGCCAAAGTCCTCGTCGATTATCTCCTGGCAGAGATCAACGCACTCATTGCATATGAATACCCCAGGGCCCGCGATTATACGGTTGACCTCACTTTGCGATTTGCCGCAAAATGAGCATTTTACATCGCCCTTGTCATCGTATTTTGTCATCCATTACCTCCTCGGAGGGATTATCTCATCCACTATGCCGTAGTCCTTTGCGGCCTCGGCGTCCATATAGTTGTCGCGCTCGGTGTCCCGCTCTATCGTCTTTATCGGCTGCCCGGTACGCTGTGCAAGTATCGTATTTAGCTTTTTCTTGATCTTCAAAAGCTGCTCGGCCTGTATTGTAACGTCCGTTGCCTGGCCGCGCGCACCGCCGGAGGGCTGGTGTATCATCACCTCGCAGTTGGGCAGCGCTCTGCGCTTGCCTTTGGCTCCCGCTGCAAGCAGAAATGCGCCCATGCTCGCCGCCATGCCTATACAGATGGTGGATACGTCGCATTTAAGGTACTGCATGGTATCATATATGGCCATGCCCGCAGTGACAGAGCCGCCCGGGCTGTTGATATACAGGCTGATGTCCTTATCGGGATCGTCCGCCTCTAAAAACAGCAGCTGCGCAACAATAAGGTTGGCCTCGTCATCGTCGATCTCGCCGCCCAGAAACACTATACGGTCCTTTAGCAGCCGTGAATATATATCGTAAGACCTTTCGCCGCGGTTGGACTGTTCAACCACCATTGGTATGAGGCTCATACTGTTTCCTCCTGTGCGTGAAAAATTATTCAGCGGGTTCTTCTGTTTTTGCCGTCTTCTTCTTGGCGGCGGGCTTTTCGGGCTTCTCCGCACCGTCCTCCGTATTTTTCGCCGTCTTCTTGGCCGCAGGCTTCTTGGCCTTGACTTCCTTTGCGGCGTCCGTGACCTTAGCTATGGTCTTTTCCCATACTATTTGGTCTGCGAAATACTCACGGTCGCCAGCGGTTATGTTTTCCTTGAACTTTTCAACATCCTGACCATACTGGGCGGCATATTCGGCTATCTTCTCGTCCACCTCGGCATCCTCTGCCCTTAAGCCCTCGGCCTTGCAGATCGCCTCCAGCACCAGCTGCGTCTTTACGCGCTCCAGCGCCTCGCCGCTCATATCGGCACGCATAGCCTCCTGCGTAGAGCCGGTAAACATAAGATAATCGTCAAGGCTCATGCCCTGCATGCTCAGCCGGTAGCTTATATCCTGCAGCATACGGTCTATCTGGCTCTGGACCATGGCGTCCGGCACCTCCACGGTGGCATTCTTCACAGCGCCCGCTATAACGGCATTCTCCTTGGCGCGCTGTGCCTGCTTCTCGGCGTTTTCGGCAAGCTCGCTGCGCTTGTGGTCACGAAGCTCGGCAATGGTATCAAATTCGGAAACATCCTTGGCAAACTCATCGTCCAGCTCGGGCAGCTCCTTGATCTGTATGCCATTGAGCTTTATTGCAAACACCGCATCCTTGCCCTTGAGCTCCTCGGAATGGTACTCCTCCGGGAACTTGACGCCGATATCCTTCTCCTCACCTATATTCATGCCGATAAGCTGCTCTTCAAAGCCGGGTATGAACGAGCCTGAGCCTATCACCAGATGCTGGCCCTGCGCGGTTCCGCCGTCAAACTTTACGCCGTCCACGCTGCCGGAGTAGTCGATGTCCACGGTATCGCCGTTTTCCACCGGGCGCTCGACGTCCACAAAGCGCGCTACATTTTCGCGCTCACGCTGCATGGCTTCGTCCAGCATTTCATCCGTAACATTATACTCCTGCTTCTCAACTTCTATACCCATGTACTCGCCCAGCGCAACCTCGGGCTTGACGGGGACCTCCAGCGAAAACTTGATCGCCATATCCTCGCCGATATCGTCTATCGACGCATCCGGACGTCCCACCGGCTCTATGCCGTGCTCCTTTATGGCCGCCTCGTACAGGTCGGGGTATATTATATCGAAAGCGTCGTCAAAAAACGCCATCTGGCCATACATATTTTCTATCATTTTGCGCGGGGCATGTCCCTTACGGAACCCCGGCACGCTGTACCGCTTGCCAAACTTAACATATGCCATCTGCAGAGCTTTTTCGAATTCCTCTGCGCTGACCTCGAACCCAAGCTTTACCTTACTTCCCGTGAGCTTTTCAATAGTTGCCATATAAACCTCCGCAATCTTAAACAGGCCATATGCACACATGGCCGTCAGTATAGAGTAGCACAAAAGCACCGCCATTGCAACGCGAAACTTAAAAAATGTAACGCTGCCGGTCAATTATGAATACTATATCACAAACCCATTGAGGAGGAATGGCTATGTATACTATAAAAACGGCCGCATATTGCGACCTAGCGGATACGCTGGTGCCCGCCGGCGAAGCCTCGGCAGGTCTTTGTGCGGAAACGTCGCAGGCAGGAGCCGAGCTTGCACGCATACAGTTTCCCGAGCAGGAATACCTTTACACATTTTGCCCCGACCGGGCGCTGATGTGCGGCACAGTATTTCCAGAGCTCGTGAACGCAGGCTGAAGGAGGTATAGCTATGGCGACCGCTCAAAACGAACTGCTTACACGGATAAGCGAATACCAATTCGTCTGCGTAGATCTTAACCTCTACCTGGACACCAACCCGCTGGACGACAAGGCGCGCGCGGATTACCTGTACTACTCACAGATGCTGTGCGATCTGCTGAAGCAGTATGAGGAGCTGTACGGGCCGCTGCAAAACTTTGGCCACGCGCCCACGGCTACCGGCTGCTATGTGTGCAGCGAATGGCCCTGGCAATAACGGGCGAAAGGAGCATAATATGTGGATATATCTTAAAAAACTCGAATACCCTGTGAATATCACCCGACCCAATCCCCGCATGGCCAAGCTGCTCATGGCACAGTACGGCGGCCCCGACTCCGAGCTGGGAGCAGGCCTGCGCTACCTTACTCAGCGTTTCACCATGCCGGATGACCGCTGTAGAGCGACGCTGAACGATATAGGCACCGAGGAGCTTGCCCACTGGGAGATGCTCGGCACCATGATTCACCAGTGCCTGCGCAACGCCTCGCTCAAGGAGCTGGAGGCTGCCGGTATGCTGGGCTACTACACCATGCACGACCACGGCGTCTATCCCGCCGACCCCAACGGCGTACCCTTTACCGCAACGTATGTGCAGTGTACAGGCGATCCTGTCGCAGATCTGGTGGAGGATATGGCAGCAGAGCAAAAGGCCCGCGCTACCTATGAACACCTGATATCCGTATGCAGCGACGAGCAGATCATCGCCCCGCTGCGCTTCCTGCGGGAGCGTGAGATAGTGCATTTCCAACGCTTTGGCGAATGCCTGAACATTGTGCAGAGCATGACCTGATAATAATACGGCAAGCATCGACGCGCCCGTGCCAATCGGCACGGGCGCACCAAGGTTGTCTGCATATTTGCGATTAAGGAACCGCACTCGAAGGTGCCGCTCCAATCGTTCGATGCTGTTCCCGTCTGTATCACACAGTTATACGCCATATTTGCACAGGCCGCTTCACCAAATAGCAGCTGTAAAAAAAGCGCTGTTCTCCGTTTGCGGCAGAAACGCGGCAAGTAAAAAACCGAACGTGCCTCACATGGCAAAAGCAGCACATTGCAGCCGTTTTTTACGCACACGGCTGAAGCGTTTCAACAAACCCAACGCTTCTCCACCGTGCTGCCGAATGGATCGCACCGCAAAGTGCAACGCCGCACTATACAAAAAAGCGGCCGTTAAGCCGCTTTGATGCTTACATCCTTATCACATCCACGCGTCAAGCACCGGCACTGTGGTGTTGTGAAAAACAACTACACTAATTCAGCTTCTATGTTCGGCAAGCTCTGCTCTGGCCTCAGCAATAAGCTCTGGCTTACAGCACAGATCCACCGTCATACCCGCAAATGCGTTTATCGTGCGGTGCAGCGTTTCATATGCGGGGCCATCCACCAGCGCAAGCGCGCTTTCCTCGTGGGCGTTTACCGGCGTACCGTCGGCAAGCGCAGTCTCAACGTACATAGTGGGGCATACATGGCTGACCGAACCAAGGTCGGTAGAGCCGGTGGCAGCCTGCGCCGCCTCCGCTGACAGCGTAGGCGGCAAACCGTTTTCGGTGAAGTTTATTCGCGCAAGCTCCTGCAAAGCGGGCAGGTTTACAAGATCGTCCAGCGGAAGCTCCGGCTGATTAATCGTAAGCTCCGCGCCCGTCATAAGCGCCGCGCCCTTTGCCACGTTCTCCACCTTTGGCAGCAGCGTATCGAGATATTCGCGGGTGGCGGAGCGCACATAGAACAGGCAGCTTGCGCTTTCCGGGACTATGTTGGCCGCCCTGCCCCCATCCGTAATTATGCCGTGTATGCGCACGTCGGGGCGTATGTGCTGCCTTAGGGCGTTTATGCCCGCGTATGTAAGCTGCACGGCGTCCAGTGCGTTCACGCCATCCCACGGTGCGCTGGAAGCATGCGCAGCCCGGCCTTTGAAGCCGAATGTGAGCGTGGTCATCGCAAGCGACGCGTTGCATATACAGGTGGCCCCTGACAGGTGTGCCTGCATCGCCACATCTATATCGTTGAATACGCCGTGCTCCACCATGGCGACCTTGGCGCAGTAGTTTTCTTCAGCAGGCGTGCCCAGCACCACTACCCGTACGCCCAGCCGCTCCGCCATGCGGGAAAGCACTACGCCTGCGCCCACGGCGCTCGCGGCTATCCAGTTGTGGCCGCAGGCATGGCCGTTGGCCTTATCCGGTCCGTAGCCCGGCAGCGCATCATACTCCGCCAAAAACGCCACGACCGGGCCGCAGGCTCCGTACTCGGCACGAAAAGCAGTGTCAAAGCCCGCATACGGGTACTGCACCGCAAAGCCCTTGCCGCGAAGATATTCCACAAGGTATTGGGAGGATTCGTACTCGGCAAGACCAAGCTCCGGATGTGTAAACACGAAGTGGCTTATCTGCTCGAACTCTCCGCCCAACCCGCGCTCTATTTCGCGGACAGCTTCCTTCAACAAGGCTGCGTCCATGGCGTTCTCCTTTTATTTTATGTTGATATCATTCTACGACGGCGCCGTCGTTTTTCCAATCCCGCACAAATGGCAGCAGCTCGTCATACAGTGCGTCGCGATTTTCCTTTGTTATGGTATACAGCGCAGCGTTCTCATGCTTGCGCACACGGTTCAAAAACTCCACATCGTAGCGCGCCTTTACCGCGGCCAGCACGGGTATATTGCCGTCCAGCGCATCAAATACCGCGGCTACGAAGTGCGCGGCCTTGGACTCCATAAAGCCCAGCTCGTCCATTACGATGATGCCGCCGGGACGGGCGGAGCGTATATACTCCGTGCCCAGCGTATCGAAAGCATCAAGGTTTATGTTGTGCACCTTGGAATTACAGGTGCCGATGAGGTTATCCTCGCCATAGCAGCGCTCCGCGGCCCCGGCAGGATGTATGTATATGGGATGGAAGCCGGTCTCATCGGATGCGAGCCGCTTGGTGATAAAGCCGTACAGCGGCACATCCGTCTGACCAAGCAGCCTGCTTATTAGCGTGCTCTTGCCAATGCCGACCTCGCCGCAGATAAGTATATGGCGTTTGTTCATACTTCCTCCTATAGCCCTTATTGTACCGCGCCTGCCGGATGCGCCTCATAGCGCGGCAGGTTCAGCGCCGTGCCGTGCGGAAGCTCTCTAAGCGCGGTTTTCAGCACAGTCATAGCATCCGCTGCGTATACTATGTGAAGCGCCGCCTTGACCTCCTCCGGCACGTCCTGCATATCACGGCGGTTATCAGCGGGTACCGCCACCGTGGTTATCCCGGCGCGCACCGCTGCCAGCAGCTTTTCACGCAGGCCGCCTATGGGCAGCACGCGGCCGCGCAGGGTTATCTCCCCCGTCATGCCCACGCCGGCGCGCACGGGTATGCCGGTGAGCGCGCTCGCCATGGAGGTCATAATGGTAACGCCCGCGCTGGGGCCGTCCTTGGGCACAGCTCCCTCCGGCACATGCACATGGATATCCGTGGTAGCGATAAAGTCGGGCGCTATGCCCAGCTCCCCCGCATGGGCGCGGATATACGTCAGCGCCGCCTTCGCGCTCTCCTGCATAACGTCGCCCAGCTTGCCCGTTAGGCTGAGCTGACCCGTACCGGGCATGGTCTGGGTCTCCACCTCCAGCATAACGCCGCCCACCGCCGTCCACGCCAGGCCGTTTGCCATACCTACGGCGTCGTCGCGCTCCGCCACTGCGCCGGTGTGCTTCGGCACACCGAGGTAGTCGTTCAACCGCTGGCGGCTCACGCGTACGCGTACCGCACCGTCGCCTATATCGCAGGCGGCCTTGCGGCAAATAGCCCCTATGGTGCGCTCCAGCTCGCGCACGCCGGCTTCCGCCGTATAGCCGCGTATTATCTCCGGCAGCAGCGCATCCGGAATGGTCAGCATACTGCGCTTCAGCCCGTGCTTTTGCAGCTGTTTGGGAATGAGATGGCGCTTGGCTATCTCCATCTTCTCGATCTCGAGATAGCTGGGCACGTCAATTATCTCCATCCTGTCCAGCAGCGGCGCGGGTATGCCTCCTTTATCGTTAGCGGTGGTAATAAACATCACCTTTGACAGATCGTAGGGTATCTCGAGGTAGTGGTCGCAAAACTCAAAATTCTGCGCGCTGTCCAGCACCTCCAGCATGGCGCTGGCCGGATCTCCCCGGTAATCGCTGGCAAGCTTGTCTATCTCGTCAAACAGCATCACGGGGTTTATTGTGCCCGCCTGCTGCATCGCGGATATCACCCTGCCCGGCATAGCGCCTATGTAGGTGCGGCGGTGGCCGCGTATCTCGGCCTCGTCGCGCACGCCACCCAAGCTCATGCGGACGAATTTGCGTCCCAACGCCCGCGCTATGGACTTGGATATGCTGGTCTTTCCTACGCCCGGAGGTCCCACAAAGCATATTATCTGCCCGCCAGGCGCGCCGGTAAGACGGGACACCGCAATGTGCTCGATTATCCTTTGCTTGACCTTTTCCAGCCCGTAATGATCCTCGTCCAGTATTTTTCGCGCATTTTGAATATCCAGATCGTCCGTGCTGCGCTCACTCCAGGGCAGCTTGAGTATGCACTCGATGTAGCCCTGCGCCACAGGCCCCTCGTGTGAGCCTGCCGGCAGCTCCGCAAAGCGGTTTATCTCCTTTTCCAGGCGCTCGCGGACGTATTCCGGCAGCGTCAGCTTTTCCATGCGCTCACGGTATAGATCCGCCTCGCTATCGGAATCTTCGCCAAGCTCCTTTTTTATCACGCGCATCTGCTCGCGCAGATAGTATTCCTTTTGATTTTTGTCCACCGCCGCCTTGACTTGCTGGGATATGCTGCGGTCTATGCGCACAATCTCGGATTCGCTCAGCACATGCCCAAGCGTCAGCTTGGCGCGCACGGCTACGTCACATTCCTCAAGCAGGCGCTGGCGATCCTCCGGCTTCTTCAGCACAATATTGGCCACCGCGTCCACAAATTCGCATATATCCTGCTTATCCTCCACCGCCTTTACGGTCTCCGGGGTAAGCTTGGCCGACGCCGACGCATAGTCGCGGAACGCCTTTTTGAGCCGCCGCATCAGCGCCTCTGCCATCACATCGTCGCAGGGCAGATCGCCCAGCGTAGCCACATCTGCGCAGAGATAGGCGGAGCTTTCGTCCCGGTCCAGCAGCGCCGCACGCGCAGTACCCTCCACGAGCACGCGCACGGAATTTCCCGGCAGACAGAGTATCTGCCGCACCTTGCACAGCGTACCAATATTATATATATCATCCAGCTCCGCTTCGTTTTTATGCGCATCCCTCTGGCAGCTTACCAGCACCATACCTCCGTTTTTTACGGCGGCCTGCAGCGCGGCTACGCTCTTTTCGCGTCCCGCGTCAAAATGCAGCAGCTCACCTGGCAGCACTACAAGCCCTCTCAGCGGCACAACGGGTATTTTTTCGTACATTGCGAGATCCTCTCTATATACTGTATACTTCGATCTTATTATAGTATACATTTATCATCAAAAGATGACAACAGTGTGAAAGCTGGATAAAAAGGTGTGATACGGAAAAGCGCATCAGCAAACGAACATCCCCCGCGTATCCAGTCCCCGCCCGCAAACATCCCCCGCGTACCCAATCCTCCGCCCGCGAACATCCCCCGCGTATCCAATCCCCGCCCGCAGGCGCGCCGCAAAAGGTTGGTAGCGCAGCGGAGGCGTAATGCCCGCATTTATAAGGGCATAGCCGCAGTAAGCGTGACCTTTTGCGGAAGAGGAGGAGCGACGGAGCGGTACAAAAAATCCGACAGCGCCAAAGCGTTGTCGGATTATGAGTGGAGCGGAGTCCGCTCCGACGTGGTCGGGGCGAGGTGATTTGAACACCCGGCCTTTTGGTCCCGAACCAAACGCGC
>CAZXRQ010000061.1:0-10339 GCA_964642795.1 uncultured Oscillospiraceae bacterium
CGCCGGTGAGGATGGCGATATCCTGCAGCATGGCCTTGCGCCTGTCGCCAAAGCCGGGGGCCTTGACGGCCACGCAGGTGAAGGTGCCGCGCAGCTTGTTGACTATCAAGGTAGCCAGCGCCTCGCCCTCGACGTCCTCTGCGATTATCAAAAGCTGCTTGCCCTTCTGTACGACAGCCTCGAGTACGGGCAGCACCTCCTGGATGTTGCTTATCTTCTTCTCAGTGATGAGGATGTACGGATTATCCAGCACGGCTTCCATCTTATCGGTATCCGTTACCATGTAGGCGGACGCATAGCCGCGGTCAAACTGCATACCCTCGACCACCTTAAGCTCGGTCTTCATGGTTTTGGACTCCTCGATGGTAATAACACCGTCGTTGCCAACCTTTTCCATTGCGTCGCTTATCAGCTCGCCGACCTTGTCGTCGCTGGCGGATATGGAGGCGACCTGTGCGATGGCCTGCTTGTTGCCTACCGGCTTGCTAAGCTCCTTAAGCCCGGCTACCGCATCGTCCACGGCGCTTTCTATGCCGCGCTTGATATCCATGGGGTTTGCGCCCGCGGCGACGTTCTTCATGCCCTCGCGGATAATGGCCTGCGCAAGCAGGGTAGCCGTGGTGGTGCCATCGCCGGCTACGTCGTTGGTCTTGGTAGCGACTTCCTTGACGAGCTGCGCGCCCATGTTTTCAAACGGGTCTTCCAGTTCTATCTCTTTTGCTATGGTCACGCCGTCGTTGGTGATGAGCGGCGCGCCGTATTTCTTATCCAGCACTACGTTGCGGCCCTTGGGCCCCAGCGTGATCTTAACGGTATCCGCCAGGGCGTTCATACCGGTCTCCAGCGCCCTGCGCGCTTCTTCGCCGTATTTAAGCTGTTTTGCCATAATAATTTTACCTCCGCTTTGATTTGGATTATTCCACTATTGCCAGTATGTCGTTCTGCCGTACGACTATATACTCAACATCGTCCAGCTTGACCTCGGTGCCCGCATATTTGGAGAATATCACCTTATCCCCTGCCTTTACGTGCATGGTGATCTCCTTGCCGTCGACGTTGCCGCCGGGGCCCACTGCGATTACCTCGCTCATAACGGGCTTTTCCTTGGCGCTGCCGGTCAGGATGATTCCGCTTTTCGTGGTCTCCTCCGCTTCGGCCGCCTTTAACACTACTCTGTCTGCAAGCGGTTTGAGTTTCATGATTGGTTGCCTCCTTAAGATATTATGAAATATAGTATTGACCGTTCATGCCGTTAGCACTCATCGTTTCTGAGTGCTAACAACGATGCTATGATAGCGCAACGCGCCCGATAAATCAAGTCCCGCGCCGTATTTTCACATTTGTTTCGCAATTTACTTATTTCCCGCCAAATGGTATACTTCTGCAAAAGAAACCACATAACGCAAAATGGAGGTGCGCCATGGCTGAATGGAACAAATGGGACGAGCGCTTTATGCAGCTTGCCCACACCATAGGCGGCTGGTCTAGCTGCTTTCAGGACAACCGCAAAATAGGCGCGGTGATCGTGCGCAACAAGCGCATACTCACCACAGGCTATAACGGCGCGCCCGCGGGCATAAAAAGCTGCGTGGAAAAGGGCGAATGTAAGCGCCGCAGGCTGGGCATTGCAAGCGGCACCCGGCACGAGCTGTGCTACGCCATACACGCCGAGCAAAACGCCATAATACAGGCGGCCAAGCTGGGGCTTGCCATAGACGGGGCCACGCTGTACTGTACGCATCAGCCCTGCGTCATCTGCGCCAAAATGATAGTTAACGCAGGCATAGCCAAGGTGATATACGGCGAGGGCTATCCGGACGAATTCTCGCTGGAGATATTCAAAGAAGCAAATGTGCCTTTGTTAAAATACGGTGAATAACGCGCCTTTTGCCGCCGCTTCACGCGCGCAGGCGGTATAATCAGACGTCGGATGCGTCCGGCTTTTGAAAGAGAGGTATATATTATGAAAAAGCTCAGGCTTCTTCCGCTGTTGCTGGCGATGATAATGCTTTGCGGCTGCGCGGGACAGAGTGCGCCGGAAACCGTGGATATCGCTCCCCCGTCCGCGGCCTCGGATACCGACCCCGCCCAGCAGGGCGGCACAATAACCGCACAGGGCGACGGCATGACCGCCAAGCTCGTCGCCGTAGAATACCCCGCCCCCGCGGACCCGTATATCGGCGGCGGCATGGATTCCGCCTGGCTTAACGATGTAAGCGCGCAGGATGCGTACAACGCCTGGCTGGAGCGTGTGAGTGCGCTGGATATCGACTATCTTGCAGGTGTGCGCAGGTTTGCGCAGGATTCCGCCGCCATGCTGCTTGGCGAATACAGCGAGGACAACCAGCTTTACTCGCCGATAAGCCTGTACTTTGCCATGGCGATGCTGGCCGAATGCGCAGCAGGCGATACGCAGGCGCAGCTGCTCGATGCGCTGGGTACGGATATGGATACGCTGGAGACCAACATACAGCTGCTGTATGAACAGCTCAACATAAGCTCCTCCGTCAGCACATGCTCGCTGCTCGATTCCATATGGCTCAGCGACGCTTACACCTTCAACGCGGAGCCTTTAAGCCGGCTTGCGCGTTTCATGTACGCGGAAAGCTTCAGCACGGACTTCTACGGCGAGGCTTATGCGGACGATATATCCGCATGGGTGGCCGAAAACACCGGTCGGCTGCTGGGACTTGATCCCGCACAGTTTACCGTTTCCCCGGATACTGCGATGCTGCTTTTCAACACCGTATACTTTTGCGGTGAATGGATGAACAGCTTTGACGCCGCGCTCACCGCCGAGGACGACTTCCAATGCTCCGACGGCAGCGTGGCCACATGCGAGTTTATGAACGGCAGCCTGACAGGCGTCTATACGGAGACCGACGCCTACACCGCAGCGGAGCTGCCGCTCAAATACGGCTCCGTGCGCTTCATTCTGCCCGGCGCGGATTGCTCTCCCAGCGATATACTCGGCGACGCCGAGCTGTTCAACGCCGCGGCATTCGGCGGTATGAGCAGTACCGCAACGGTCAACTGGATGATACCCAAGGTGGATTACGGCGTATCGCAAGAGCTCACCGACCTTATCGTCGATCTGGGTGCATCCGATGCAATGGACGTGGAAGCCGCGGACTTCTCCGCGCTCAGTGCGGATGGGCTTTTCCTCTCCGGCGCGCTGCAGGAATGCCGCGTATCCATGGATGAAAACGGCGTCACTGCCGCAGCGTTCACGGAGCTTATGCTCACCGGCTCCGGTTTACCGGAGGACGCCGTGGATATGTATCTGAACAAGCCGTACATATATATAATCAGCATCGCCAACCTGCCTTTATTCATAGGCATTGTAAACAGCGCGGATATGGAAGGATAGCAGCCGCGCCGCGCAGGCATAAGCCACTGTAACAGCCCGCCGAGCCATGTTTTCTCGGCGGGCTTTTGTGTAGCTGCATATTGCGTTATTTTTATGCGGTTACAGGCAACACAGGCTTGCAATATACGCTAAGTTGTGACATACTTCTGCTGTGGACTGTACAGTCACACATGAACACCATATTGTACGCCTGTTGCGGGAATACAGCATTCATTCCAAAGAACGCTTAGCGGCGGTTTTTTGTATATTATTCAACAAGGCGTCCGCATAAATATGAGAAATACAGGAGGCATATGTCATGACCGGCGACAAGATCAAATCCTATATCGACAGCCATTCGGCCGAAATGATACAGGAGCTTTCGGAATGGATAGCCATCCCCAGCGTTTCTTCGAACCTGAACGAGGTGGAGCGTGCGCTCGACTATATACTCCGGCTCGCCCGCGGCATGGGCTTTACCGCCCGCTCGGAGCTGGGCGGCCAGGTTGGCGTTATCGAGTGCGGCGAAGGCCCCGAGACGCTGGGTATACTCACACATGTGGACGTAGTGCCGCCGGGAGACGCCGCCGAGTGGGAAACCGATCCGTTCTGCGCCACCGTAAAGGACGGCAAGCTGTTCGGTCGCGGCGCGATAGACGATAAAGGCCCCGCCATAGCTTCACTGTATGCCATGCGCGCGGTGCTGGAAAGCGGGGAGCCGCTCAAAAAACGTGTTCAGCTTATACTCGGTACGCAGGAGGAGGTCGAATGGACGGATATGAACGCCTACGTAAAGGCGTGTCCGCTTCCGGATTACGGCTTTACCCCCGACGACGCGTTCCCCATATGCAATATAGAAAAGGGCTGCGGCCCCGCAACCCTTAAAATCCCCTTTGACGTACCTGACGACGGCAAAAGGTACTTAGCCGCAATCGAGGCGGGCGTGGCTTTCAACGCCGTCCCCTCCGCCGCTTGGGCGAGCTTCAATACCGGCGAACCGGTTATGGCCAGCGGACGCGCCACCCATGCAAGCCAGCCCGAAAAGGGCGAAAACGCGCTTATTGCGCTGGCCGCAAAGCTGAAAACGATGTATGAAGCGGGCGGGCTTTATATGAACAACGCTCTGGCCTTCATGCTTATGCTGGTCGAGCGCTTCTCCACCTCCTGCGGAGAGGGCATGGGGCTGTGCAGCGAGAGCGAGTATTATAAGGGTGAGTTTGTTCACCGCAACACGATAACGCCTACATATGTCACTACCGAAAGCGGCGTGCTCACCGTTAGCTTTGACGTGCGCTTCCCGTACGGCATGAGTGATCAAAAGATAACCGACGCCTTCAAAGCGCTGGCCGCCGAGTTTGGCGGCACGGCGGAGACCGGACTTCAGCCCGCCGTATTCGTAAGCAGCTCAAGCCCGTTTCTGCACGCATTCGCTGAGGCCTACGAGGCCATGACGCCCAACAAAAACGAATACACCATTGCCTACGGCGGCTCTTATGCAAAGGCCATGCCCAACGTTGTGGCATGGGGGCCGCTGTTCCCTGACGATACCGACACCTGCCACGAGGCAAACGAATACATACGACTTGACGCCCTTTCTGACTGCGCAAAGATATTCGCCCAGGCGGTAGCGAGCATTGCGCTTTCGGACAAGAGCTTTAAGCAATAATCTTTTTAGGAAAAGGGGGAATACGAATTGTCTTACGGAATCTTCATCTTAATTCCCATCGTCGTAGTGCTGGTGCTTGCGCTTTGGCTCAAGGACACCTTCACCTCGATACTCGCTGGCGTTATCGTAGCCTTCGCCATGCTGAACAACTTCAATCCGGTCGATACCTTCAACGGCTTCCTCGACGGCATCTATGTAACCGCCTGTGACGACGGTACGATGTGGGTGCTGCTGGTCGTGGTGCTGTTTGGCGGCTTGATTGCTCTGATACAGGACGCCGGCGGCGTGCTTGGGTTTGCCCGGGTATGGGGCAAGCTGTTCAAGACCCGCAGATCCGCCCTGTTTGGAGCGTGGCTGCTCGGCATAATCATCTGGATAGACGATTATCTCAACTGCCTCGCCGTCGGCGCCGCCGTGCGCGACACCACCGACAAACACCGCGTATCCCGTGAGATGCTGGCATATGTGGTAAACTCCACCGGCGTTACGGACTGCTCGTTCTGGCCGTTTTCCACCTGGGGCGCCTTCATGGGCGCGCTTATGCTGGAAGCCGGCATGGTCGCTGACAATATAAGCGTAGTTGGCGCATATGTTAGGGCGATGCCTTTCATAATATACGGCTGGCTGGCGCTTGCCACCACGCTGCTGGTGATATTCGGCATAATCCCGCTGTTCGGGCCGATGAAAAAGGCCGAAAAGCGCGCCATCGAGACCGGCGAGGTGCAGTCCCCCGAGGCCAAGGCTGAAATGATAGCCCTGCCTGAGGACGAGACCAAGTTCGAGGGCAAGAAGATCAGCATGTGGGATTTCATAATCCCCATAGTAGTCGTGGCGGTAATCTGCATAGTTACAGAGGATATTGTCATCGGCCTGCTGCTGGCCATCATCGTCTGCTTCCTTCTCTACCTCCCCAGAAAGCTGCTCACCTTCAAGCAGGGCATCAGCTCTTTGATGCGCGGCTTCACTGATATGTTCCCGCTGGTCATACTGATAATCCTCGGCTACATGTTCGTGGACGCCAACACCCAGCTTGGGCTTATCGACATGGTGATAGGCTTCGTTTCCTCCAGCATACCGGCAAAGCTTTTGCCCATGCTGCTGTTCATCGTGCTGGGCCTGCTCAGCTTTGCCGCCGGCTCCTTCTGGGGCCTGGCGATAATCGCATTCCCGATAGTCGGGCCGCTCGCCGCCGCAATGAACATCCCCTCTGCGCTGGCAGCCGGCGCCGTAATATCGGCAGTCTGCTTCGGCGGTCACATCTGCATCTATTCCGACACCGTCATACTGACCTCCGCTTCAACGCAGACAACACCGGCGGAATACTTCAGGACCAGCGCGCCGCTGGTAGCGATACCTTTTGTACTGGCAAGCCTGTGCTATCTGGTATTCGGTCTGATCTTCTGCTGATACGCAAGCCTTCGATCCCTGTTCAAAAAAACTGTCCCGCAATATTGCGGGACAGTTTTTGATTAAAGCGTTATCCGGCTCAGCCGTTGGTAGTATCGGTCGGCTGCTCCGCAGCAGCGGGGCCGTTCTGCCGCGCGTTGGCGTTTACCTTGGCGGCGGCTTCGTCATAAGCATCCTTTGCAGCCTGCTTTACGGCCTCAAATTTATCCTTTGCATCCACCTTCCCATCGCCGTTAACGTCCTGTACGCCGTCGGGATTATTCTCCTTGTACTTATCAGATACGCGCACCGCGGCAACGGTAGCGCCGGCCACGGCGCCCACGCCCAACAGCTTTTTAATTATACCCATTAGATTATTCCTCCGTGTCTTTTTCTCACATTTTACACCCTGCGCTATTAAATCGCAACGTTGTGGAATAAGCCGCGCTGAATTTGCGCACCCTCACAATATGATGAAGGATAAAAGCAAAACCAAAAAGCCGCTGTTTCCCCGCGATACGTCCTCCGTACCCCCCGAGACCAAGCGCGACGCGGAGGCATACGAAAAATACCTGGAATGGAACAATGCGCAGTCGGGCGCTCAGCGCCTGCCGGAGCGGCCAGCGCGGTTTCTGCTCATGCTTGCCGGGCACGGCGACCGCAGGAGCACGCTGCGCTCCATTAAGGCTCAGCAGGCACGTCTGCTCGGCGACGAGAGGGATTATGACTATGCGATGTACATATTCTGCGGCGACGAGTTGGCGCCGGACGCACTCATGGAGCTTGCCTGCGCCGCCGAAAGCGAGCCCGCAATAATATATGCGGATGAGGACATGAGCTGCTCCGGGCACAGAACCGCGCCGTTTTTCAAGCCTGAGCTGCGCGTACCCACTTTAATCAGCTATAATATGTGCGGGCGCGCCTTTGCCATCCGCCGTGATATATTCGAGCGCTGCAATACGACCACTCCCGAAGACGACGACGATATATACGGCCTTGTGCTGCGCGCAGCGGCGTTAGCCGAGGACTACGTCCACATAAGCCGGCCAATATATACCTGCGGCACGCCAAACGGCGTTTCCGACGCCGCTATCTCCCACATAGACGGCTTTCTTTCCGGGAGCGGACACGCCGTCCCCGGGCTGTATCCGGGCAGCTTCAGATCCATCAGCGCAAAGAATACCGACGAGCTGCGCGCCTGTATAGTCGTACCGCACAAAGATGAGCTCGACGCGCTGCGCCGCCTGTTGGAAAGCGTGGAGGCCAATACGCTGCACGAAAACTACAGCTTCGTCATTTCGGACGCAGGCTCCAAGAATCCCGCCGTACTGCGCTACTACCAGCTGCTGGAGAAAAACCGCGCCGCGCGCATAATACGCTGCGGCCCGCGCAGCCTGCCTATGCTGCTGAACGAGGGCGCCAAGCGCACCGAGGCGGACGTGCTGGTATTCCTTGACCCGTTCTGCGAGGCAATAAGACCCACATGGCTCACGGCGCTGCTCAATGCATTGTGCCTCGGGGCCGAAATAGCGGGCGGAAAGCTGATAGACCCCTCCGGAACGCTGCTTTTTGCAGGCGGCGTAGTGGGTATAAAGGGCTGGGCTGACAGCCCATACCGCCGCTGGCCGGACGGCATAAAGGACGGGCGGCAGAACCGCCTTGCCAACACCGCCAGGCAGGTGAGCTATGTTTCCAGCGCCTGTATGGCGATGCGCACGCAGGATTTTTTCGGCGCAGGGTGCTTTGACGAGACCTTTTCCGGCGGATACGGAATGGATGCGGAGCTTTGCCTGCGCGAGGCGTTTCACGGGGGGGTTACGCTGTACGAGCCGGCCGCTGTGCTGCGCTGCCACAAGCCTCCCATGACCGCCGCGCACGCAGGTGAGGACGAGCTTGCGCGCTGCTACGACGTTATGCGTAAAACGCTCACCGAGGGCGATCCGCATTACAGCAGCAACTTTGACTATGGCCTGCTCAGGCCGCAGCCCGCGCCGCCTGCTGCTCCCATCGCGCTTAATCCCATATACACGGGACGATCGACAAAATAGAGCCGTGGCAAAAAGGATGCTGATGGCATTTACCATATAAATTCATAAATGTTTAGCAACTCTTTTCTCCGTGCAACGTTATAATAGTATAACCGATATCGAGAAAGGAAGTTTTATCGATGAAAAAAATCATAGCTATTGCAGTTTGTATACTGTTTGCATTTACAACAGTCGCCTGCACGGCAGACTCCCCCTCCGACTCCGACGGTCAGCAAGCCCAGATACCTAACCCCGTAGTCGAGCAGAAGAGCGCCGCCGCGTTTGAAGCGCTGGGCATCACGATAGATGCGCCCGACGGCGCCGAAAACATCGTTTACAGCATCATAGGCGGCGAGCTTGCCGAGGTGCGCTTCACCTATGGCGGCAACGACTATACCTACCGCGCAAGCACGGTATCCGACGATATATCCGGCGTATACGACACCTTTTCCCCCGCGTTTACGCTGGATATACTGTATGGCGAGTATGGGCTCCCCGTCTCCGCCGAGGCAGTCTCAGGCGCGGAGGGCGGCAGCCTTGTCACGTGGGCAGAGGATGGCGTAAACTATTCGCTTTACACCGCATCCGCTGTAAGCGAGGCTGCCCTGCGCGGCGCTGTGGTGGCCGCTATGGAAACCGTGTTTTCCAACGTTTCTGAGGATATATGGACTTCTCGCGGCATAGTGCGGCTTGCAAAGAACAGCGGCTTGACCTGCATGGATCTTGACGGCGACGGCAACATGGAAAGCATTACCCTTGAGGAGATCCCTGAGCAGGAGGGCGAGCTTGCAATGACAAAGCTTGTGATTACCTCAGCAGACGGCAACGCCAGCGAGTTGGTGATGGATATAGTATATGTATCCTCCGCATTCGCCGTGGACATCGATGGCGACGGCCTTGTTGAGCTGTTCATCAGCGGCGACGAATGCTCCGCGGACTACTCCACATGGATGGCGCGCTATGACGGGCAAAGCATAGTTCCCGCCGCGCCCTACTATGAACCCGAAGCCGAGCAGACGTATCAGGTCGCCTCCTGCTCCGGCACGGTCGAGGATTTCAATCTCGACAACGGCTCGATTACCGTGTGTGACAGCGTGGACATTATTGGTACATGGTGGTGCGAAACGCAATATTGGCTTGCTGCCGGGACCTTTGCGCTTGAGCGCGTGCCGGATTCCGTCTGGTCTAACCGCAATGCTGACTATATCGACGAAGAATACTGGTCTTACAGCACGTTAGTCACAGTAAGAGAGCTGCCGTATACAACCTTCGATGGCGCCGACGCTGTGTTGCCCATAGGCGAGACGCTTACTCTAATAGATACCGACTACTCCACATATTTCCGCTTCTTAACGCAGAGCGGCATAACGGGAAGCATAGCAGTTGAACCCGCTGCGGATTACTGGGGTGTGTTAATCGACGGCGCACATGAGAGCGAATACTTTAATGATATCCCCTATGCCGGCTGATACGGCGGCGGGTATTCAGAAACGGCCATGCGTGTACACGGCCGTTTTTTTGTTTTTTTACTTGCCTTTTTGCGTTGACACGCGCCCCCAATATGCTGTATACTATCTTTCGCGGTGTTTAGTATGGGAGCATAGCTCAGCTGGGAGAGCACTTGCCTTACAAGCAAGGGGTCACAGGTTCGAGCCCTGTTGCTCCCACCATTTGGCCCGGTAGTTCAGTTGGTTAGAATGCCAGCCTGTCACGCTGGAGGTCAGGGGTTCGAGCCCCCTCCGGGTCGCCATTTTGCCTCGGTAGCTCAGTTGGTAGAGCAAGGGACTGAAAATCCCTGTGTCGGTGGTTCGACTCCACTCTGAGGCACCATTTGCGGGAGTAGCTCATTTGGTAGAGCGCAGCCTTGCCAAGGCTGAGGTGGCGGGTTCGAGCCCCGTTTCCCGCTCCATT
>CAZXRQ010000062.1:0-10043 GCA_964642795.1 uncultured Oscillospiraceae bacterium
CAATGAAATACAATCTCGCTTTGTGGTCGGCTCTACCCCTGCGGCAGGCCGCCTATACCGAATTCCGTCCCGTACAGCTCCTCCAGCGTGGGTTCGCGCATACGCTCGTAGAACCAGTCCGTCATATCCTGCCCTGCGGCCATGCTGAACGCCTCCACAAGCTGCTCGCCCGTGGCAATTTTGAACATGTTGGCGTTGTAGTAGTTTTGCAGCCCGGAATAGAACGTTGTCTCCCCCAGCTCGTTGAACAGCTCTAAAAACAGCTTTGCGCCGTAGTTGTATATCAGCGTGACGTATTCATAATCGCCCAGCGAGTACACGTCGGTATCCAGGGCACACATACGCACATACTGTTCAAGCGAGGCAAACTCGCTTTCCAGCATAACGTCGTACATGCTCGCATCGCGGCAGCAGCGCAAAAATTCCAGACCCATGAATTCCGTAAGGGATTCATCCTGCCACGGGTGGTTTACCTGGTCGCTCCCGACCACGGCATACCACCACTGATGCGCCACCTCGTGGGATAGTATATAGTCGCCGGCATTCCGCGCGTAGTCACGGCAGGCGTTGTAGTTAATAAGTATCATCCCCGGATATTCCATGCCGCCGTCCGCGTCCATCTGTGCAACGCAGAAGCGGGTGTACGGATATGCGCCTATTCGGGAGGAAAAGAATTCCAGCGCTTCGCAGGCCGTCTGAGCGCAGTAATCGGCCTCCGACTGATTGCGCGCCATCGCAAGCACCGCAACGCCGGCGCTGGTATACGCGCTGGAGATATATGCGTCCCGCCTTGCGGCAAGCGCAAAGTCCCGCGCCAGCGGCGCTTGTATATAGTGCGTAACGCTGCCGTCGGCCTCGGTGCGCTGCTCGCTCTCATAGCCGGTGCAGGCTATGGTATACTCCGCAGGCAGCGTTATGGCCACGGTGTAATCGGAAACCTCGCTTACAAAGGTATCGCCCTTGTCGTCGTAGGCGTCCGTACGCCATACCCCGTTTTCACACAGCGCCAGCGTAGGCAGGGCGTTTCCAAGTATTATGCCGCTTTTACCGCAGCCAAACCTGTCGCCGGTCTCGGGGATGGCGACGGTATAGTCGATATATATCCGGGCGCCGTTACCCGCCGTCAATGTGGAATTGAGCGGAACCGTCAGCTGCTGGCCGTTTTCGCTAAGCTCGCAGTAGGCGGCAATACCGTCCACCGAAACGCTGTTTACCGTAAGGCAGCCCGGCGCGACGCCGTTGGGATAAAGATTCAGCACCGCGGCATATACCGGCGCTTCACTGGTACAGCAATAGTCGATTATCAGCTTGCCGCGCAAAATCATAGCCTCCGTATCCAGCGTAAGCTTGGCATCATACGCACTGCGCGACAGCGCAGTAGGCGATGCGGTCGGCGCCGCCGTTGGCGTTGCGGCAGGCGACTCAGTCGGCTCTGCGGGCGCAATCTGTATATCCGGGGCGGCGTCTCCGGCGCGGTCGGGGGCAATAAGGAAAAAGTATATAAGCGCGCCTGCCGCTATTACCGCGGCGGCGACAGCCAACGCGGCGGCAATGCGCCTGCGTCTTGATTTTTTGCCGACACTATCCATCATGCCGGTATTATAACACACATCCTGCGGCCTATGTGTTAATTAACGGCAAAACTTGTTGCGCACCTGCGCGTGTGTTATAATTGAAGCCCACATAAAGCAACAGACCGGAGCTTATCATGCACTATTTATTTCGACGGGACGAGCTCGCGCTGCGAAGTACTCCCGTTCCCAACAGCTTCATACTAAACGAGCTTCCCACTGCGCCCGAAGGATATGTAAAGGCCTATCTCTACGGGCTTATGGCCTGCTGCGCCGGCACGGAGCTTACCCCCGCTGCAGAGGCGCTGGGTATGCCCGATGCGGAGGTGGCTAACGCCTTTACCTATTGGCAGAGCCGCGGACTGGTTAGGGTGCTGGCCACCCAGCCGCCCACCGTGGAATACCTCACCTGTACGGCAGCAGCACCCGCGCGGGAGGCCGCGCCCATGGTGCGCGCGCTGCAGGAGGTGCTGGGTATGCGGATGCTCTCCGGCTCCGAGCTGGAGCGCATATACGACTGGACGGATATATTCGGGCTGGACGAGGCCGCCGTGCTGATGCTGGTACGCTGGTGCGTGGAAAATAAGGGCCCCCGCGTAAGCATAAAATACATGGACGAGATGGCAAGATCCTGGGCGGACGCGGGCGTGCTCACCGCGGAGGCGGCAGAGGCGCGCCTTATACGCAACTCAGAGCTTTCCTCCGGCGCCCAAAGGATACTCAAGCGCTGGCGCAAGAGCCGCCGCCCCACCGAGGACGAGCTTGCCATGTACGACGTTTGGAAGCAATGGGGCTTTGACGACGAGGCAATAGCAGCGGCGTGTGCGCGCATGGCCGGGGTGAGCGACCCGAGCTTCAAATACCTTAACGGCATTCTGGAAAGCTGGCGGGCCACCGGCGTTATGGATACTGACGCCGTGGCGCGCTTGATAAAGCAGCAGGATGCCGCAGGCGAGCTTGCGCGGCAGATGTTCCTGCGTGCAGGCATAAAGCGCAACCCCTCCGCGCGCGAGCTTGAACAGCTGCAGACCGTGAAGGATGCTTGGCACATGGACGCAGAGGTGATGCTGTTTGCCGCGGACAGCGCATCGGGCGCGAGCTCCCCTTACCCATATATGCAAAGGCTGCTTACCGGCTGGCATGACGCCGGCGTCACTAGTGTATCCGCTGCAAAAGCCGCGCTGGCCGCACCGCCGACACAGTCGCAGCCGCGCGGCGGCAAAAACCGTTTCACCCAGTTCAAACAGCGCTCTTACAGCGCAGACGAGCTGAAAAATATAGGCGTGAGGCTGCTTGACGATGATGATGACGTCTGATATACGGCAGGAATATGCAAATATGCGCGTACAGGCGCTCTCCGAATGCGAGGAGCGCACCCGCGCAGCCTATGCCGCTATGCCGCGGCTGGAGGCGATAGCCCGGCAGCGGCGGGAGCTGGCCTTCGGGCTGGGAAGATCGCTGCTTGGCGACGTCCCCGACAAGGCTGCTCTGCGCCGGCAGGTCGCGTCCGAGCTTGCCGCACTGGATGCGGAGCAGGCCCGGCTGCTTGAGGACGCGGGGGTCGGTGCGGATTACCTAAAGCCCCGTTTCCACTGCCCGCTTTGCGAGGATACCGGCTATGTGGGGCAGGTGCAAAAAGCCCCCTGCATATGCCTGCGGCAGCGTTTGCTTCGCCAGTCCTTCGCCAGCAGTATCGGTTCAGATGAAACCTTCGAGAGCTTTCGCGCCGACGTATATCCCACAGATACCCAGCGCAAGCTCAGCTCTAAGGCCAGATCGCTGTGCGAATCATACGCAAACGACTTCCCGGATAACGAGCGGCGCGATCTGCTGATTATGGGGCCCACGGGGCTGGGCAAGACGTTTTTGCTCAACGCCATAGCCGAACGGGTGGCCCAAAGGGGGCATACCGTAACACGGCTTACCGCATACAATCTTGTCTCCGCATACCGGCAAAGCATATTCGATAACGCAGCTCCGGTGGACTGCCTTTCGCCGGAGCTGCTTATAATCGACGACCTTGGCAGTGAGCCCATGATAAAGAACATCACCTGCGAGTACCTGTTCTCCGTGATAAATGAGCGGCAAAACGCGGGGCTCTCCACCGCCATAGGCACCAATCTCTCACCGGAGGAGATGCTCGAATCATACAGCGAACGGCTTTTCTCCCGCGTAATGCTTGCCCGAAGCTGCACCGTGATACCGCTGGAGGGCAAGGATCTGCGCGCATATATTAAATGACCGGAGGCAACTATAGCCATGCTTAACGACGCCGTCCGCAGCGAATATGCTGCAATTCTTTTTGAAGAACTCAGCCCCGCCACCGGCTGTACGGAGCCTATCGCCATAGCCTTTGCAGCCGCAAAGGCACGTGAGGCGCTGGGCGGGCTGCCGGAGCACTGCACCGTCACCGTAAGCGGCAACATATTAAAAAACGTGATGAGCGTGACCGTTCCCAACACGGGCGGACTGAAGGGATTGAAGGCCGCCGTGGCCGCAGGGCTGGTCGCAGGCGACCCCGACGCCGGCCTGCAGGCGCTTGGCCGTGTTTCGGACGCGCAAAAGCCGGCCATCGCCGAATACCTTCAAACCCACGATATAGACATAGTGCCGCACAAATGCGACAGGCTCTTGTATATAGGCATAAACACCGAGCTTGGCGGCCATACCGCAAGCGTGATAATCTGCGATACGCACACCAACGTTATACACATACAAAGGGACGATACCGTGCTGTTCCACGAGGATAAGGCGCAGCCCGAGGGCGAGACCACCGATCGCAGCCTGCTCAATGTACGCGACATACTCGAATACGCAAACACGCTGGACGATCCCGGCGTAACGGCGCTTATCAAGCAGCAGATAGCGTATAACGGCGCAATATCCAACGAGGGACTAAAGGGCAGCTGGGGCGCCGAGATAGGTAAGACATTGATTGAGATATACGGAAACGACATAAGCCTGCGCGCACGCGCGGCGGCCGCTGCGGGCAGCGACGCGCGCATGGGCGGCTGCGATATGCCGGTAATGATAGTATCCGGCAGCGGCAACCAGGGCATGACCGCGAGCCTGCCCGTGATGGAGTATGCGCGCGAGCTGGGCGCAAGCGAGGAAAAGCTGATCCGCGCGCTGGTGCTGTCCGACCTTATAACCATACACCAAAAAACCGGCATAGGCCGGCTTTCCGCCTTCTGCGGCGCGGTCAGCGCGGCCTGCGGCGCGGCCTGCGGCATAGCCTACCTTTACGACGCCGGCTATGACGTGATCGCCCACACGATAGTAAACACGCTCGCCATAGTCAGCGGCATGGTATGTGACGGCGCCAAGCCCTCCTGCGCGGCCAAGATAGCCTCCGCAGTGGACGCCGCGCTGCTGGGCTACGCCATGTATACCCACGGCCACCAGTTTTACAGCGGGGAGGGCATCATCAAAAAGGGCGTGGAGCACAACATCGATAACGTGGGCCGTCTTGCCCGCGAGGGCATGAAGTCCACCGACCGCAAGATACTGGACATAATGGTGGAGGAATAACCCGCATATAAAAACGGTACGGGTGACATTGCGCTCCCGTACCGTTTTTTGCTTGAGCTGCGCTCCCGCGCCGCTACAATTCAATTTTGCTCCATTTATTGCGGTAGAACCGCACGGAGGCCAGCGTTTGGCGGGTTATCTGCTCCACCATCATGCCCAGCCATGCGCCTATAAGCCCTAGGCCGAGCGGATAGCACAGTATGTATGAAAGCCCCGGCCGTATTATGCCTACGCTTATCAGGCTCACCAGCATCAGATGCCTTGCGTCCCCCGCGCCGCGCAGGCAGCCGAACATCACCACCTGCGACGCCTGGAACATGGCCATCACCACAATGATAAGCACTATATTGCTGCCCAGGGTGAGTATCCTTGCATCGTCGGAAAACAAGCCTATCACATCGTAGCGGAACACCGCGATAGTCACGGCTATGCACAGCGCCACGGCCATAGCGACACGCTGGCACATCTTGCCGTACATCATGGAGAGATCCGGCCGCCTTGCGCCGAGATTCTGCCCCACAAGGCTGGTGGCGGCTATGCCCATTCCCTCCGAAAAGGAAAAATAGATATGTGTAATATTGATGCATATCTGATGCGTGGCATAGGGTATCGTGCCAAGGTTGGCGCAGATCATGTTGAAGGTGAAAAAGCCGAACCTAAGCAGCAGCTGTTCTACCAGCGACGATGAGCCTACTTTAGTTATGGCGTTTACCGTGCGCTTGTCAAACCGCCAAGAGCCGCCCGAAAGCAGCGTGAGCGAGGGCGGGTTGTGCGGGGAGGCGTGCCCGCTGGTATGAAGCAGCGATATAAGCGATATGCAAAACGCCACAAAGCCGCTCAGCGCGGTAGCGATGGCCGCGCCGCGTACGCCCAGGCGGGGGAATATCCACACGCCGTTTATCAGCAGATAGTTGAACAGTATGTTTACTATGTTGGCCGAAACATTGGCGCGCATGGATATTTTGGTATTGCCGAAGCCGCGCTGCGCGGCGTTCATGGTAAGGCCCATGCAGGCGAAGAACTGGCCGCACATTACTATGCGGAAGTAATCGCACGCGGTATCGATATAGTCCGCGCCCGCGCCGGCAAGCGTGAGCAGCGGCCGTGCAAGCGTAAGCGCCGCCGTGGTCATTAGTATGCACAGGCAGACGCATATCAGCAGCGACTGCTTGAGCGAGCGCGTGGCGCCCTCGGTATCGCCCTCCCCCTTCCGGCGGGCGACTATGGCGGTAACGCCTATGTTAAGCGATATTACCGCCGCCATAAGCAAAAACTTGGGCTGGGTGCATATGCCCACGGCGGTTATAGCCTCCGGCCCCAGCGCGCTTACCATTATGGTATCCACAAAGCCTATTATCGCCACGAAAAGCGATTCCAGCGTGGCGGGCCACGCCAGACGGAACACCGTGCCATAGCCCTCACGCGCAGAAGGAAGCTCGCCCTTTATCAGGGCGGGCTTCAGCATACTTTTGGGGTCGTATAGGCGCTTTAGCGGATTACTCATGTGGCTTTACGCCGTCTTGACAGCAGTCCACGCCTCGTTGTACACCTCTATGAAATCGCCAAGGTCATGGAATATCTCACAGCGGGCCAGCACCTCGTCGGAGGGGTTGTAGGTGCCGTCCTCCACATAGCTTTCATCCAGCAGCGCGAACGCCGCTGCATTGGGGGTGGAGTAGCCAATATACTCGGTGTTCCGCTTTGCCACCTCGGCGTCGCACAGGAAGTTGATGAACAGCTCCGCCGTCTCCTGCTTCTGGCTGGTTGCGGGTATCACTACGTTGTCAAACCATACGTTGCTGCCCTCCTCCGGCACGGCAAACGCAAGGTCGGGATTTTCATCTATGCAGACTATGGCGTCGCCGGAGTATATCACGGTCATCGCGGCCTGCCCGTTCACCATCTCCATGCGGGCGTCGTCGGTGGCATAGGCGCGCACCAGCGGCTTCTGCGCTATCAGCGCGTCGCGCGCGGCGGCGATCTCATCCTCGGAGCGGGTGTTAAGGTCGTACCCCAGCGAGATAAGCGTTACTCCTATGGTGTCGCGTACGGAATCGTACATAAGTATCTGCCCGGAATACTGCTCGTCCCACAGTACGCTCCAGCTGGTCACGGGCTCCGTCACCATGGCGGTGTTATACAGTATGCCTACCGTTCCCCACATATACGGCACGGAGTATACGTTGCCCGGATCGAAGGAAAGGTCCATAAAGCGGGCGTCGATATTTTCGATGTTTGGGATATTCTCCTTATTCAGCGGCGCAAGCATATCCTGCGCTATCAGCTTTTCTATTATGTAGTCGCTGGGGAAGCACAGATCGTATATATTATCCGCGCTGGTCAGCTTTACCAGCATCTCCTCGTTGCTGGTCATGGTGGAATACTTCACCTTTATGCCGTAGGTATCCTCAAACTGCGTGATGAGCTCGGGGTCTATATATTCGCCCCAGTTGAGTATGTTGAGGGTCTCCGTGCTGCCTCCGCAGGCCGCAAGGCCGCATACGCATACGATCATGGCTGCAACGAGCAGCAGGGCTGCGATTTTTTTCATAGTGCTACCTCCTGAAAAATGGTTATGGCAAGGCGCAGAGCGCACTAGTTCTTGCTGGCAAGCTTCCTCCGCTGCGTCTCGGCGCGCTTTTCCTCGCGGATGGAGCGCAGGTTGACTATGAGCAGCAGCGCGAGCACCGGCACGAATATTATCGTGGACAGCGCGGGGTTTATGCCGGTCTTGGCGGAGCCGAAAATATACATGGATAGGTTGTTTACGCCGTTGCCCGCAAAAAAGCTTATTACGAAATCGTCTATGGACAGCGTAAACGCCATTATAAAGCCGGATACAATACCCGGCATAATATCGGGTATCACCACCTTGCTAAGCGCCTGGCCCGGCGTGCAGCCAAGATCCAGCGCGGCCTCATACAGCATATTGCTGGACTGTCTAAGCCGCGGCATCACGGAAAATATCACGTACGGCAGGTTGAAGGTGATGTGAGCAATAAGCAGGCGTATGTAGCCGTCCCGCAGACCCACGAACAGAAACAGCAGCATCAGCGATATGCCGGTGACGAGATCCGGGTTGACCATGGGCAGCTGGGATATGTTTTCCACGACCATTCGGGGCTTTTTCTTCATGGAATGCAGGCCTATGGCCGCCATCGTCCCCAGCACCGTGGATACTATGCTGCTTATCACCGCCACAGATACCGTGACGATTATGGCGTCGGTTATGGCGGTGTTTTTGAGCAGATCGCCGTACCAGTGGAACGTAAAGCCCACCCAGTTGCCCAGCACCTTGGAATCGTTAAAGGAGAACACCGTAAGTATAACTATGGGCGCATAGAGAAACAGCAGTATAAGTCCGAGATATGTGCCCCTGAAAAAGCTCTTTAAGCGCTTTACCATAGCCTGCTCCCCTCCTCTGCCCCGGATTCCGCGTGGGTTTTCTCAGCGCGGCGCATAACCGTCATGCTGATAAGCACAAATATAAGCAGCACGAAGGACAGCGCGGAGCCTGTGCTCCATGCGCCGTTGCTGATAAACTGCGTGTAGATGAGGTCGCCGTACAGCGCGCTCTTGCTGCCGCCGAGCAGCTGGCTTATGGCAAATGCCGTGATACTCGGCACGAACACCATGGTTATTCCGCTGACTATTCCGGGCACGGAAAGCGGCAGTATCACCTTGCCAAAGGTGACGGCCGGGGTAGCGCCCAGATCGCCCGCGGCCTCGGTATAGCTTTTATCCAGCTTCATAAGCACGGTGTATATCGGCAGTATCATAAAGGGAAGAAAGTTATACACCATGCCCAGCAGCACCGAAAACGGCGTGTACAAAAGCTGCGGGGCTACCGCGTTGAACAGCACCTTCCACGCATAGGTGCGCAGCAGGAAGTTCATCCACATGGGCACTATGAAAAACACCGACAGCAGCGCCGCCACGCTTTTTTTCATCGTACAGAGCATATACGCCACCGGGTAGCCTATCAGCAGGCAGATGGCGGTGGTGACCAGCGCGTACAGCACGCTTATACCCAGCACCTGCAAATTGGCGCTTTGCAGCGCCACGCGCATAGGCTCAAGCGAGAATGCACCGTTTTGGGTGAAAGCGTAGTACAGTATAAACGCCATGGGCAGCACTATAAAGGCTGCCATCCATACGATGTATGGCCCGGCGAACGAGCTGCGTTTCATATTCATACCGCCGCCTCCGTCAATCCTTGCCTATTAGTTCTATATCCGCAGGCGCAAGGTCTATTCCCACCTCTTCGCCGTCCTCCATGAAGTCGTCGGAGCAGGCGATCCAGTCGTTCGCCTCGGTCTCCACATATACCTCGTAGTGCGTGCCGAGGAACATCGAGCCGCGCACAAAGCCGGTGAGCTTGGCGTCCTGCGGATTTATCAGCTTTACGCAGGAGGGCTTTATGCGTACGATTACCTCCTCCTTCTGCTCGAAGGAAGCGGCCGCATCCGCGCTGAAGCATACGTTCTCCAGCTCCACCTCGCCGTCGTCCGGGTAGGCAATGCCATCGAACAGGTTGTTGGCGCGGGTCTTTTTCATTATATGTATGGCATCGGGGTCGATCTTCAGCCCCACGCGCTCGCCCACCGGCACGAAATCCGTGCTGTGGACTATCCACTCGTAGCCCGAGCAGTCTATATCGAATTCGTAATGCACGCCCATGAACACTACTGACTGTACCACGCCTGTTAGCCGCGCGGAATCCGCCGGGACAATATCGATATCCTCCGGGCGCACCACCACGTCCACCTCGGTATTCTTGCCGAAGCCCGCGTCCACGCACTTGTAGGGAATGCCGTTTATGCGCACGCGGTAGTCCTGTATCATCACGCCGGGGACTATGTTGCTTTCGCCGATGAAATCCGCTACAAAGGAGTTCTTCGGCTCGTTGTAGATATCCGTAGGGGTGCCTATCTGCTGTAT
>CAZXRQ010000063.1:0-9994 GCA_964642795.1 uncultured Oscillospiraceae bacterium
TACAGCCACAGACCAGATTGAAGGTTGCGGATAACAGCGGCGCGAAGGAAATAATGTGCATTCGCGTACTGGGCGGCTCAAGCCGTAAAAGCGCAAACATCGGCGATGTTATAGTCGCCTCCGTGAAGTCGGCGTCGCCCGGCGGCGCTGTTAAGAAGAAAGACGTCGTAAAGGCAGTCGTAGTGCGTACCGTTTTCGGCGTACAGCGGGCGGACGGCAGCTACATCCGCTTTGACGACAACGCGGCGGTCATTATAAACGACCAGAAGCAGCCCCGCGGCACCCGTATTTTCGGGCCCGTAGCGCGTGAGCTTCGTGAGAAGGACTACATGAAGATAGTCTCCCTCGCGCCCGAAGTGCTTTGATGGAGGAATAAAGATGAACAAACTCAACGTAAAACGCGACGATACCGTGGTCATCATCTCCGGCACGGATAAGGGCAAGCAGGGCAAGGTGATGGCGGCGCATCCCGAAAAGGGCCGCGTCGTTGTGCAGAACGCCAACATGATAGTGCGCCATACCAAGCCCCGCAAGCAGGGCGAGCAGGGCGGCCGCATAAACAAGGAAGGCACGATCGACGCATCCAACGTGATGCTGATATGCCCCAAGTGCGGCAAGGCCACCCGCGTCAGCCACGCTTTTGAGGGCGACAAGAAGGTCCGCATCTGCAAAAAGTGCGGCAAGAATATAGACTGAGGTAAAGGAGGAATAGCCAAATGGCAGACAAAAAGAAAAAAGTAACCGAAGAAGCCAGAGCCTTTACCGAAAAGCCCCGTCTCAAGGTCAAATACGACGGTGAGATCGCGCCCGCGCTTCGTGAAAAGTTCGGCTATAAGAACGTGATGGAGATCCCGCGCCTCGAGAAGATAGTGCTCAACATGGGCCTTGGCTCCGAGAAGGATAATCCCAAGGGCATGGAGATTGCGCTTAACGAGCTGGCGCTGATATCCGGCCAGAAGCCCATAGTTACCAAGGCCAAGAAGTCCGTTGCAAACTTCAAGGTGCGCGAGGGCATGAACATCGGCGCAAAGGTAACGCTGCGCGGCGATCGTATGTATTACTTCGCCGATAAGCTGATGAATATCGTTTTGCCCCGAGTCCGTGACTTTCGCGGCATCTCCGACACCAGCTTTGACGGCCGCGGCAATTACGCAATGGGCGTAAAGGAGCAGTTGATATTCCCCGAGATCAACTACGACGACGTCGATAAGGTGCGCGGCATGGACATAGTGTTCGTGACCACCGCAAAGACCGACGAAGAAGCCAAGGCGCTGCTCAGCCTGCTGGGTATGCCCTTTGTACAGGCCTGATAAGGAGGAAGTTAAACAGTGGCAAAGACAAGCATGAAGATCAAACAGTCGCGCGCGCCCAAGTACTCCACCAGAGCTTATACGCGCTGCCGCATCTGCGGCCGCCCGCACTCGGTGCTGCGCAAGTATGGCATATGCCGCATCTGCTTCCGCGAGCTGGCGTACAAGGGCGAGATCCCCGGCGTCCGCAAGGCGAGCTGGTAATAAAAGGCGAAAGGAGGAAATCAATATGTTAGTAACAGATCCCATCGCCGATATGCTTACCCGCATCCGCAATGCGCTGGTAGCCAGGCACGAGTCCGTGGACGTACCAGCGTCCACCGTTAAGAAGGCCATCGCCGAGATATTGCTCTCGGAGGGTTACATAAAGGGCTATGACCTCCGCGAGGACGGCGTAGCTAAGTTCATCCACATAGACCTTAAGTACGGCGCAAACCGTCAGCGGGTCATAACCGGCCTTAAGCGTATCAGCAAGCCCGGCCTTCGGGTTTACGCGCGCAAGGATCAGATCCCCAAGGTGCTTAATGGCATGGGGATAGCCATCATCTCCACCTCCCGCGGCATAATGACAGACCGCGAGGCCCGTAAACAGGGCGTAGGCGGCGAAGTGCTCGCATATGTGTGGTAAGAGGATATAAGCTAAGAATTTACAATGGAGGTGTAACAAATGTCACGAATCGGAAAACTTCCGATAACCATTCCCGCCGGAGTGACAATCACGGTCGATGACGATAACACCGTGACTGTAAAGGGCCCTAAGGGCCAGCTCAGCGAAAAGATCTCCAAGGAGATGACGCTTAAAGAGGAGAACGGCGTATTCACAGTCGCCCGTTCCAGCGAAGATAAGCAGCATCGTGCGCTGCACGGACTGTCCCGCTCCCTCATCAACAACATGGTGACGGGCGTAACCCACGGCTTCACCAAGAACCTGGAGATCGTGGGCGTCGGTTACAGGGCGCAGAAGCAGGGCGAGAAGCTGGTGCTCAACATGGGCTACAGCCATCCCGTCGAAATGGATCCGCCCGAGGGCATAACCTTTGAAGTGCCTGCACCGACCAAAATCACCGTAAGCGGCATAGATAAGCAGAAGGTCGGCCAGGTGGCCGCGGATATCCGCCAGGTACGTAAGCCGGAACCCTACAAGGGCAAGGGCATAAGGTACGAGGGCGAGTATGTGCGCCACAAGGAAGGCAAGACCGCGAAGTAATGCGTAGATAAGGAGTGACAGTATGATTTCTAAAGTGGATAAAAACGCTGTGCGTAAGGCGCGTCACACCCGTACCCGCAGGCACATTGTGGGCGTGGCGAATAAGCCGAGGCTCAATGTATACCGCAGCCTCAACAACGTTTATGCGCAGATAATCAATGATGAAGTCGGCAACACCCTGGTCGCTGCGTCTACGCTGGATGCAGAGCTCAAGGGCAAGCTGGACGGCAAGACCAAGAAAGAAGCCGCCGCTATGGTTGGCGAACTCGTGGCTCGCCGCGCGTTGGACAAGGGCATCAAGCAGGTCGTATTCGACCGTGGCGGGTATCTTTACACCGGCCGCGTAGCCGAGGTGGCCGAAGGCGCCCGCAAAGCCGGCCTGGAATTCTGAGGGAGGTAACAAATGCAGAAACGTATTGACGCATCCGCAACGGATCTGAAGGAAAGGCTTGTGTCCATCAACCGAGTTGCAAAGGTCGTAAAGGGCGGCCGCAACTTCCGTTTCTCCGCGCTGATGGTAGTTGGCGATGAGAACGGCCGCGTAGGCGTAGGCATGGGCAAGGCCGCTGAGATACCCGAGGCGGTACGCAAGGGCGTAGAGGACGCAAAGCGCCATATGATAAACGTGCCCATCGTAGGCACAAGCATACCGCACGCCGTGGAAGGCAAGTTCGGCAAGGGGCACGTCAGGATGCTTCCCGCTGAAGAAGGTACCGGCGTTATAGCGGGCGGTCCCGCCCGTGCGGTGTTGGAGATGGCAGGCATAAAGGATATACGCACAAAGAGCTTTGGCTCAAACAATCCTGCCAACTGCGTGAAGGCGACGATAAACGGGCTTACTCAGCTTCGCACCGTTGAGCAGATCGCCAAGCTGCGCGGCAAGACTGTTGAAGAGATTCTGGGCTGATAGGAGGCGACGACAATGGCTGCTAAAGCAAAACAACTAAAGATAACCCTGGTAAAGAGCACCATAGGCGCACTTGAGGATCAGAAGGCGACCGTAAAGGCGTTGGGCCTGCACAAGACCAACAGTACCACCGTCAAGCCGGATAACGAATGTGTTCGCGGCATGATATTCAAGGTGAAGCACCTTGTCAAGGTCGAAGAAGTTTAACGGAGGTTCACTATGAGACTACACGAGTTAGCGCCCCAAGAGGGCTCGACCAGCGCAAGGAAGCGCGTTGGCCGCGGCACGGGCTCCGGCCTGGGCAAGACCGCCGGCAAGGGTCATAAGGGTCAAAAGGCTCGCAGCGGAAGCAAGAAGAACGGCTTTGAAGGCGGTCAGATGCCTTTGGCGCGCCGTTTGCCGAAGCGCGGCTTTACCAACATATTTGCTAAGGAATATACCATCATAAACCTGACCGACCTCGAGAGGCTGGATGCGGGTACGGTGGTAACTGCTGAGCTTCTCAAGCAGATGAAGATAATCAGCAAGATCGAAAAGGACGGCCTCAAGGTTTTGGGCCGCGGCGAACTCACAAAGCGTTTGGACGTTAAAGCTGCAAAGTTTTCGGAAACGGCCCAGAAAGCCATTGAGGCCGCGGGCGGAACTGTTGAGGTGGTTTGATGTTTAGAACGCTGATAAACGCCTGGAAGATCAAGGATATCCGCACCAAGATACTGTATACGCTGCTGCTGGTACTCATCTATCGCTTCGGCTGCTTTATCCCGGTGCCCGGCGTTAATGCGTCTGCAATCGCAGAGTATGCGGAAAGCTACGATATCCTGAGCTTCCTCAACCTGTTGTCGGGCGGTTCCTTCGGCCAGTTCACCATTTTCGCAATGGGTATCACGCCGTACATAACCGGTTCGATAATCATGCAGCTGCTGGCGATAGCCATACCCGCCTTGGAGCGTCTTTCCAAGGAGGAGGACGGCCGCCAGACGATCGAGCGCATAACCCGCTATGTTGGTATCGGCCTTGCACTGGTTCAGAGCATCGGTATCATACTGAGCCTGGGCGATGAGGTCGTTGTAAACACCAGCTTCTTCACCTATGCCACCATCGGTATAACCTGTACCGCAGGTACGGCGTTCCTGGTGTGGATGGGTGAGCGTATAACCGAAAAGGGCATTGGCAACGGAATATCCTTCATTATATTCACGTCCATCTGCTCGCAGGTGCCGCGCGTAATACTCAGCTTCATCAACGGCGTGTTCGTACAGGGCATCTATTATTGGTGGATACTGCCTGTGCTGCTGGCTGTGGTGCTTATACTGGTAGCCGGTACTGTTGCGGTGGATAAGGCTGTGCGCCGTATCCCCGTGCAGTATGCCAAAAAGGTGGTCGGCCGCAAGATGTACGGCGGACAGTCCTCGCATATACCGCTCAAGGCCAACGCCAACGGCGTTATGCCCTTGATACTGGCTATGACCATAATCCAGTTCCCCACGATGATACTGCAAATCGTGGACAGCTACGGCTATTCCACTATGAGCAAATGGCTGTCCGACGCCACAGTAGACACCCAATATGTGGGTTGGTTCACCAAGTTCTTCATGCAGTACATGAGCCAGGGTACCGCGGTGTACTATATTATATATGCGCTGCTTATCATAGCGTTTGCATATTTCTACACCACGATAACCTTCAACCCCGTGGAGATAAGCAAGAACATCCAGCAAAACGGCGGCTTCATCCCCGGCATACGCCCGGGCAAGCCCACCAGCGATTATCTTGCCAGGATAACCAGCAGGCTTACGCTGTTTGGCGCACTGTTCCTTATGTTCATCGCAATAGTCCCTGCGCTGCTTATGAGCAGCTTCGGCCTTACCAGCATGTTTGGTCCTACCAGCCTGCTGATAATGGTAAGCGTGGCGCTGGAGACCAGCGAACAGCTGGAATCCCTCATGCTCATGCGGCACTACAAGGGCTTTTTGGGCTGAGCGCCGCATAAGAGGGCTGTGTAATATGAAGCTGGTATTTTTAGGCCCGCCGGGCGCGGGCAAAGGTACGCAGGCTGACAGAGTATGCGAAAGCTATGGCATAGCGCACATATCCACCGGCGACATGCTGCGGCGCAATATGCAGTCGGGCACTCCGCTGGGTGCAAAGGCAAAGGCGTTCGTGGACGCCGGCGAACTGGTACCGGACGATCTGATCGTTGACATGGTGCGCGACAGGGTCGCTCAGCCGGACTGCGCCAAGGGTTTTCTGCTGGACGGGTTTCCGCGCACGATAGCGCAGGCTGACGAATTGCAGAAAATATCGCACATTGACATGGTAATAGATATAGACGTACCCGCGCAAGCGCTGATCGGCCGCATAGGCGGACGGCGCATGTGCGCTGGGTGCGGAGCGGGCTATCATGTATCCACCTATAAATCGGAGATCTGCGAGAGGTGCGGCGCAAAGCTGTACATCCGCGATGATGATAAGCCCGAAACGGTCAAGAACCGTATCGCGGTATACACGGAAAAGACGCAGCCGCTGATAGATTACTATCGCAAGCTGGATATGCTGTATATCGTGGACGGTGACAAGGATCCCGATACGGTGTTTTCCTCCGTATGCGCACTGCTTGAGAGGCTCAAATGAGCATTACGATCAAAAGCGCCGCGGAGATAGCTAAGATGCGCGAGGCCGGCCGCGTGGTGGAGCAAACGCTTGCCATGCTGGCCGAGCTTGCAGCGCCGGGAATAAGTACCGACAGGCTGAACCGTGCAGCGGATGAGTTCATCCGCTCGCAGGGTGCGATACCTTCCTTCCTCAACTACAATGGTTACCCCAAGAGCATATGCACCTCTGTCAACTGCCAGGTGGTGCACGGCATACCGGGCGGCTATCGTTTGAAGGACGGGGATATACTCAGCGTGGACGTCGGCGCCGAAAAGAAAGGCTGGCACGGGGATGCGGCGCGTACGCTGCTGATAGGCGATGTTGCGCCGGAGGTGGTGAGGATGGTTGAGGTCACGCGGGAGTGCTTTTTCAAGGGATTGGAGTTTGCGCTCAACGGAAACCATATCGCCGACATATCGCTTGCGATCCAGCAGCACGCGGAATCCCACGGCTACACGGTGGTACGCGAGCTGATAGGTCACGGTATAGGCTCTCATATGCATGAGCCGCCGGATGTACCTAACTACGTGGACCGACGTATAGGCCGGGGCGCAAGACTGCAGCCAGGCATGGCGATAGCCGTGGAGCCCATGATAAACCTCGGTTCGCGCGAGGTAGTACAGCTGGACGACGGCTGGACCGTGGAAACACGGGACGGAAAACCCAGCGCGCACTATGAAAACACCATAATAATTACCGAAAACGGGCCGGAGCTTACAACTTTTACTGGTGATATGCCATGAATGATGATATAATCGGAATGATAGGCATATCGCAGGCTGGAAGGGACGCGGGCCGCCGTGTTGCAGTGATAGGTCTGTTGGACGACGCGCATGTGCTGATCGCCGACGGGCGCACGCACAAGGTGGCGCATCCCAAAAAGAAAAAGTTGAAGCACCTGCGGTTTCCCGGCGAGCGCATTGATATGTGCGCGATGCCGGTGGGGGACGCCGGCAGGCAGGACGCGTATTTAAGGCGTGAGCTTGCAAAAGAGCAGCCGGCAAAAGTTATCAAGGAGGGATAATTTGTCTAAGACCGATGTATTCGAAGTTGAGGGCGTTGTGACGGATTCCTACCCGAACGCTATGTTCGAGGTGGAGCTCACCAACGGCCATAAAATTCTTGCGCATATCTCCGGCAAGCTGAGGATGAACTTCATCCGCATACTGCCGGGTGACAAGGTAACGGTGGAGATGTCCACATACGATCTGTCGCGCGGACGCATAACGTGGCGCGCGAAGAACTGACGATTGGAGGAGCATAAAAATGAAGGTCAGGCCGTCGGTAAAACCCATTTGTGAAAAGTGCAAGATAATCAAGCGGAAGGGCCGCGTGATGGTTATCTGCGAGAACCCCAAGCATAAGCAGAGGCAGGGCTGAACACAGCCGGCTTCAACACAGATGCGCTAAGGCGTATTTGTGCATCCGTGCGTTTTGGCACGGTAGAATAACGGCGGGGCAACGGCCCCGAAGCATTGAAGCCCTATGCGGCTTCAACCCCGGAAATTCCCCGTTCGTGCGGCTGCCGCGGCTTATCCCCGCGGAATCGGACGGGATAGAACATACATGCACACAAATAATTGGAGGTGTACGAGTTAAATGGCACGTATTTCTGGTGTAGACTTGCCCAGGGACAAACGAGTCGAGATCGGTCTTACCTACATTTTCGGTATAGGCCGTAAAACCGCGTCCGACATCCTCGCGGCGACCGGTGTTGATCCGGATATCAGAGTCAGGGATCTGTCCGAAGCGGATGTTACAAAACTCAGGGATTATATCGATCACAACGTAAAGGTCGAAGGTGATCTCAGACGCGAAACGTCCATGAACATAAAGCGTCTTATCGAGATCGGCTGCTATCGCGGCGTAAGGCACCGTAAGGGTCTGCCCGTGCGCGGTCAGTCCACCAAGCAGAACGCGCGTACCCGCAAGGGCCCCAAACGTTCCGCCGGCGGCAGAAAGAAATAAGGAGGATAAGCGAAAATGGCTAAAGCAGTAAAAAAGGCGAGCTCACGCAAACGCCGCGAAAAGAAAAACATCGAGCGCGGCGCGGCGCATATCCGCTCCTCCTTCAACAACACCATGGTTACGATAACCGACCTTCAGGGCAACGCCATAAGCTGGGCGTCCGCCGGCGGCCTCGGCTTCCGCGGCTCCCGCAAGAGCACGCCCTTTGCGGCGCAGATGGCGGCTGAGACCGCTGCAAAAGCCGCTATGGAGCACGGCCTGCGCTCCGTTGAGGTGTACGTTAAGGGCCCCGGCTCCGGCCGTGAAGCCGCTATCCGCGCGCTTCAGAGTGCAGGTCTCGACGTTAACATGATCAAGGACGTGACGCCCATACCGCATAACGGTTGCCGTCCGCCCAAGCGCAGAAGAGTTTAAGGAGGCAAACGACAATGGCAAGATATACTGATTCCGTTTGCAGACAGTGCCGCAGGGAAGGCATAAAGCTGTTCCTCAAGGGCGATCGCTGCTACAGCGCGAAGTGCGCTATCACAAAGCGCCACACACCTCCGGGACAGCACGGCCAGTCCAGGGCGAGAAAGCCCTCCGAGTACGGTATTCAGCTTCGTGAAAAGCAGAAATGCCGCAGGGCTTACGGTGTATTGGAATCCCAATTCAGGAAATACTATACAATGGCGTCCAACATGCGCGGCGTAACAGGCGAGAATATGCTTTGCCTGCTTGAGCGCCGCCTGGACAACGTAGTGTATCGTCTGGCGATGGCTGAAAGCCGCCCGATGGCGCGGCAGATGGTCACCCACGGACATATACTCGTGGACGGTAAAAAGGTCGATATAGCTTCTTACCTTGTGAAGCCGGGCCAGGTTATCACGATCAAGGAGCGCAGCCGCGATATGGCGCATCTGAAGGACCTGCGCGAGCAGGGCAGCGCCAAGCCCATCCCCAAGTGGCTGGAGCTGGACAGCGCCAACCTTACCGGCAAGGTGGTCGCTATGCCGCAGCGCGACGACATAGACCTTACCATTGAGGAGCACCTCATCGTTGAGTACTACTCAAGGTAATCAAGAAGCAGTTGCCCTTACGACTGAACAGTATTCAAGAGAGGGGAATATTTAATGATAGAGATCGAAAGACCCAAGATAGAATGCGTTGAAAGCAGCGAAAACTATGGTAAGTTCGTTGTTGAGCCTCTTGAGCGCGGTTTCGGTACCACACTGGGCAATTCATTGCGCCGTGTACTGCTTTCCTCATTGCCGGGAGTTGCCGTTTCATCCGTTAAGATAGACGGCGTGCTGCATGAGTTCACCACCATCGAGGGCGTTAAAGAGGACGTAACCGAGATCATCCTTAACTTCAAGGAGCTTTGTGCGATAATGCACGCGGATGGCCCCGTTAAGGCCGTTATCGACGCCAAGGGCCCCTGTGAGGTAACTGCGGCCGATATGATAGTGGACGCCGACGTGGAGCTGGTGAATCCGGAGCTGCATATAGCTACGTTGAACAGTACAGGTAAGCTCTATATGGAGATCATACTGGAGCACGGGCGCGGCTATGTATCTGCGGATCGCAACAAAAAGGCCGATATGCCCATCGGGCAGATAGCTACCGATTCCATATTCACACCGATACGAAAAGTCAACTTCCTGGTCGAGGATACCCGTGTTGGGCAGATAACCGACTACGACAAGCTGACGCTTGAGGTTTGGACGGACGGAAGCATACAGCCGGATGAGGCTGTAAGCCTTGCGGCCAAGATACTTACAGAGCACCTTATGCTGTTTATCAACCTCACGGATCATGTGCAGGGCGTTGAGATAATGGTGGAGAAGGAAGAGGATAAGAAGGAAAAGATACTCGAGATGACCATCGAGGAGTTGGATCTTTCCGTCCGTTCCTACAACTGCCTCAAGCGCGCCGGCATTAACACCGTTGACGAGCTGGTGCAGCGCAACG
>CAZXRQ010000064.1:0-3694 GCA_964642795.1 uncultured Oscillospiraceae bacterium
TTGGCCTTCATGTACAGTGTATTTAGCAGTACCAGCACGATATTGTCCGGGTACGGCTCGTCGTGCAGCGTTGGAATCAACCCCTCGGTCTTTTCGTTCACCCATTCATTAACCGCATTGATCGCCTGTTGCGTGCTGAGATCCGCGCTGAAAATATCCGCGCCGTAATAATCAACTATGCTCTGTATGTAGCTATCCAGTATTTCGGCGTTTTCGCTGTCTGCCCAAAGGGAGTTTGCGATGTTCAACATCGTGCTGCCCTCCGTTTCGGTCAGCTTCGCAATCAACGTATTGCACAGCGCGGTCACGTCGTCCTTCCCTGCGCCCATTACGGTTTCGAATTCCGCAAGGGTATCCGTCTCGGCGCCGCGCATCACCATGGCAAGGCAGATATATGCGGATACCGGGGATATCACGGGATTTTCATCGCCGGCCAGCAGACAGGTCCTGAATAGCTCCGCTGAAAAACCGGCGGCGGGCGAAAAATCCGTACAAGCCGGCAGCTCGGCCCCGTCCGCGGTCACATTATCTGTAAGCGATTCGGCCGCGCTCCCGTTGGAGCAGCCGGTCAGCAGAAGTATCACAAGCAGCAGCGCTGCGATTATGCGTTTCATATTAGCAATTCTCCTTTATATTTATTGTGCGTTGGTTATCACCGCTTCGACCGCAACGGCGAAGGGCTGTGCCGCACCCGGCTGTTCGCGCAGCACCTCCACGAATATGTGCCAGTGCGCCATATCGCAGGTGCCCAGCTCCGGCAGTATGCGGCTTATCGCTATCTCGCTGTGATCGGCATATACCGTAACGCCGCTCACCTCATGGCGGTTGGAGCCGCTGCCCTCCTCAAGCAGTGCAAGCAGCAGCAGCTTATCCTCAAAATACGCGTCGTCGTAGTCCGCCATTGCGTCAATAAAACCTATCGTGCTGTCGTCATAGACCGTATCGCGGTGCGCAAGATCGTACTCGTCCCTGTGGCTCTCGTAGTAGGCATTCAGCTCGTCAACAGAGCTTATCACGGTGACCAGCGGGTATTCCACGCCCTCCGCGCCGCCGTCGGTGCGCACATACTGCGCCGAAAAATCCGCTTGGTATACAGCTGTCTCCGCTTCGTCAGCGCCGCCGTCAACCACCCATTCGCCATCGGAACGGCCAACGTAATAGTTTCCATCCGCCGTTGCTGCATCAAAGCCGCCGTCTGAAGCGGTAACGCCGCCTGTGGTCACGGACGGTCTGCCGAACACGGTATATGCTTCCCCGGTAGTCCGGTCAAACAGATCCAGCATCAGCAGCGCGCCCTCCTCCAGCACCTCGTTTTCCGGCGTGTCCTCACGATACAGTACCGCCAGCAGCTGTCCGTCCGGCGCATCCTTGATATACTGCCAAACGGTGTAGCCTTTCTGCTGATACAGGTCCAGACAGGCGTACGGCGTATACCACTCCCAGTCCTCCTTTGCAGGACGCGCGCCGTCATCCTGCTGCTCCACCTCGGCGTCCTCGCTTACGACGAACTCCAGCTGATAAGCCGGGTATTCAATGTACTCCTCCTCGTCCGGGTTTTCATCATCCGGTACGATTATGTACAGCGCGCAGCCTGTCATGCGGTACAAGCCTGCATCCAGCGGCTTTTCAAGGGCAAACGTAGATGCAGTGAATTCGGCTCTGGTATGATCAAACAGCACATAGGCTTCGGATGTAAACGCCGCGTTTTCACTGTTTTTAAGCGAAACCCACTCGCCATCCTTCCACTTTTCATACGTCCAGCCGTTGCCGTACGTCAAAAGCTGATCGGACCGGTTTTCCATAACCACGGTAAGGTTTTCCACGCCCACAGGATACTCATCCTGCGTCAAATGCAGAGTTATGCCCTCCAGCACCGTCCATTCGTTCACCGGAGCTGGCAGCTCCTCCACAGTATCCGCCGCACATGCGCACAGCGGCAGCAGCATGGCTGCGCATATCAAAAACAATATAATGCGTCTTTTCATCGCATATTCCCTCCAATACATATTGGCTTATATCCATAAAACGGCGTAACCGCCTGCTAGGTTGCACTGCGGCCTGACAAAAACGCCGCATACTGTTTCACCGATGCAGCGACGGAAAATCCAGCTTGTTATTCTACTGTGAACGTCTTTACGGCGCTGGCCGCGCCGTTACCTTCCGTGCATCCTCTTGGCTATTTCAAATATCATTATGCCTGCCGCCACGGAGGCGTTAAGGGATTCCGCAAAGCCGTACATGGGCAGCCGGTAACGCCAGCAGCGCGCAGCTATGCCGTCGGATACGCCGCTGCCTTCATTGCCTATTACCAGCACGCACTTGTCCGTAGGCTCCGGCATCGTATCGCCGCCCTTGAGATGGCCGCATATAAGCGTATAACCGCGGCCCTTCAGCTTTGCAAGCTCGGTTTCAAGCTCCGGGGTTTCCCACACCGGCAGATGATATATGCTGCCCATCGCGGCACGCAAGGGCTTTGGCGCGTATGGATCGGCGCAGCCCTCGCCCAGCAGCAGCCCGCTTGCACCCATAGCGTCCGCCGTGCGCAGTATTGTGCCCAAATTGCCCGGGTCCTGCACGCGGTCCAGCGCCACGATCAACCCGTCAGGATAGTACTCGGGCGGCTTGGTGGCCGGCGTTTTCACCGTTGCGCACACCCATTGCGGCGCGTCTGTCTGCGCCAGGCTCTCCATTACGCTGCGCGCCACGGTATGCACGGTCGCGCCGCTGCCGGCAAGCACCGCCGCCATAAGCTCGTGGCCGTCCTCTATAAACGCCTCTTCAAACTGCGCGCCGCTTATCACAGCCTCGCGCACCAGCTTTTCACCTTCGATAAAGTGCAGCCCCTGCTCGTTGCGTCCCTTTTTAGCGCCCAGCGCCCGTGCCGCCTTTACCCGCTCGTTTCGTGTGCTTTCAATTATCATATAACTATTATAATGCGCAGTTGCAGCCCTGCGCAACATGCAAAAAGCGGCGCTTTGCCGGCGCCGCTTTTAATTGATATTCTGCTCAGCCTTCTTCGTGGCCGTCGAAGCCCTCCGGCCCTCCTGTGCCTCGTTGGGCTGGTCGCCGCCGTAGTACGGATCGGCGTCGTCGTGATGCTTGTCATTCTCATGGTCAAAGTCGTTGAGTATGTCGTCCTCCGGCTTTTCCAGCTCCTCCTTGCGGATGGAGTACGCCACAAGCTCCACGGGCTGGTTGTTATACAGCTTCTCGAATTCGTCGCCGTCTATGCGCTCATACTCCACAAGCGCGGTCTTCACACGCTCCAGCGCGTCGCGGTGCTGCTCGACTATGCTCTTTGCGCGGTCAAACTGCGCATCCAGTATGCGGCGTATCTCGGAATCCACCTTGGCGGCGAGCTGCTCTGAATAGTTTCGCTGATGCCCCCAGTCCTTGGCGATGAACACCTCGGTATCCCCGCCTAAAAACACAGGGCCTATCTCCTCGCTCATGCCGAACTCTATCACCATGCGCCGCGCCACCTCGCTTGCGCGCTTTAGATCCTCATATGCGCCGATGCAGATATCCGGCAGCGCCACGGTCTCCGCCACGCGGCCGCCCAGCATCATGGCTATCTGATCCAGCAGCTTGCTCTTGGTCATGTGGTTCATGTCGTCCTTGGGGAGCGTCATGGTATAGCCTGCCGCCGCGCCGCGCGGTAGACGACGCAGGCGCAGAGCAGGTCGAGCAGGAT
>CAZXRQ010000064.1:3704-9983 GCA_964642795.1 uncultured Oscillospiraceae bacterium
TCTCGGCCACACGGCCGCCCATACTCATGGCTATCTGGTCAAGTATCTTGCCGCGGGAAATGTGGCTGTCGTCGTTGTCGGGCATGGTCATGGTGTAGCCTGCCGCCTGGCCTCTGGGTATTATGGATACCTCGTGTACAGGATCGCAGTTGGGCAGCGACCTTGCAACTATCGCATGTCCGCCCTCGTGGTACGCGGTGATCACCTTATCCTCAGCGGTTATAACACGGCTGCGCTTTTCTGGGCCTACCACCACACGGGTGATGGCCTCCTCCAGCTCCAGCATGGAGATTACCTTCTTCTTGAAGCGCGCCGCAAGTATTGCAGCCTCGTTAAGCACGTTTTCAAGATCCGCACCGGTCATGCCGCTGGTACGCTTTGCCAGCACCGCAAGGTCTACATCGTCGGCCAACGGCTTGCCCTTTGCATGTACCTTGAGTATCGCCTCGCGGCCCTTAACGTCGGGATAATTTACGGTTATCTGCCTGTCGAACCGGCCGGGGCGCAGCAGCGCGGGGTCGAGAATGTCCGGGCGGTTGGTCGCTGCAAGCACGATTATTCCCTCGTTAATGGCAAAACCGTCCATCTCCACCAGCAGCTGGTTGAGCGTCTGCTCGCGCTCGTCATGGCCGCCGCCAAGTCCCGCGCCGCGCTGGCGGCCGACCGCGTCTATCTCGTCAATGAATATAACGGCAGGCGCGCTCTTTTTGGCGGTGGTAAACAGATCGCGCACACGCGACGCGCCCACGCCCACGAACATCTCTACAAAATCAGAGCCGGATATGGAATAGAACGGCACATCCGCCTCGCCCGCGACAGCCTTTGCAAGCAGCGTTTTACCGGTGCCCGGAGGGCCTATCAGCAGCACGCCCTTGGGTATGCGCGCACCCATATCGGTAAACCGCTTGGGGGAGCGCATGAACTCCACAACCTCTTTAAGCTCTTCCTTTTCCTCGTCCGCGCCGGCCACGTCATCAAAAGTAACGCGGTTTTTCATATCCACCTGGGTACGGGCGCGGGATTTGCCGAAGCTCAGCATCTTGTTGCCGCCGCCCTGAGAACGCATCACAAGGAACAGCACCAGCATACAGCCGCCGAACAGCACCACATATATAAGGATATCCGCCCATATCGAGGGCTCGGCAGGCGGCACATAGGTATATGCAAAGCCATAGTCTGCGCTGGTAACGGTATCCACCATAAGTCCGTCGTTGTTATCGGCGGCGATTATTGCCATATCGCTTGCAAAGCGCTCCTCGCTGGGAGCGTAGGTGTAGAAGTCGTATTGGCGCGGCGATTTTGTGTTATCCAAAAAGACCTCGAGATTCTCGGAATCCGTCTTTACGCCTACGATCTCCAGATCCTGCATGGATATGGCCGCCACCTCGCCGTTTTTGACCAGCTCCAAAAATTCGTAGTATTCTATCTGCTTATCCTCAGTGGACGTCGTGGGGTTCAGCCCCGTGGCAAGCATAACTATCGCGCCCAGCACTATAAGGTAGATAAGCGTCGTTCTTAAGCCCTTTTTCAAAAGAGTGTCCTCCCGTTATTGCAGCATATTCTCCAAAAAGTAATGCTTCGTATCATATTATCATACTTAGTGCATGTGTTCAAACCTTAAATTAGCTTCCAATGTGACAATACTGCAAAATCGGCCGCACATTACCGTCCGTTTAGGGGTTTACAAAAGCGCGCACAAACTATATAATCAGCCTGTAAAGCTGTGATCGGGTCAGGCGGAGCGTATATGCGCCCAAGCGAGCCGCGGTATGGTGCAAGCGCGGCGGCAGACAGACGTATTCCGTATCCCCCGTGAGCGCCGCTGCAAAACGCATTATGCGCGGGTAGCAGCGGACGATTTGCCCGCGTTATGGGCGTTAAGAGGGCGAGTATTTTCGCCAATCAGGGTGGTACCGCGCAAAAGGCTTGCGTCCCTTTGGGGGATGCGGGCTTATTTTTTATTCGGAGGAACAATATGTACAAAAAGGTGTCTTCATCGCTGGATTTTGTATCCCGCGAAAAGGAAATGCTCAAGTTCTGGAAGGACGAACGCATATTTGAAAAGTCCGTGGAGCTTCGATCCGGCGCGCCCGCATATACGTTTTACGACGGCCCGCCCACCGCAAACGGCAAGCCGCACATAGGCCACATACTCACCCGCGCCATAAAGGACATAATACCCCGTTACCGCACCATGAAGGGCTACGACGTGCTCAGAAAGGCCGGCTGGGATACCCACGGCCTGCCCGTTGAGCTGGAAGTTGAAAAACAGCTTGGGCTGGACGGCAAGGAGCAGATAGAAAAATACGGTGTGATGCCGTTTATAGAAAAATGCAAGGAATCCGTCTGGAAGTACAAGTCCGAATGGGAGCATATGAGCGACCGCGTGGGCTTCTGGGCGGATATGGAGCGCCCCTACATCACCTATGATAACGACTATATCGAGTCCGAATGGTGGGCGCTCAAAACCATATACGATAAGGGGCTGCTGTATAAGGGCTACAAAATAGTCCCCTACTGCCCCCGCTGCGGCACGGCGCTTTCCAGCCATGAGGTCGCGCAGGGCTATAAGGACGTCACCGAAAAGAGCGCCACGGTGCGCTTCCGCTGCAAGGACGAAAACGCGAGCTATCTTGCCTGGACGACCACGCCCTGGACGCTGCCCAGCAACGTATGTCTCTGCGTAAACGCTGACGTTACCTACTGCCGTGCCGAAAAGGACGGCGAGGTGTTCATAATGGCGCGTGAGCTGGTGTCTCAGGTGCTGGGCGAGGACGCGAAGGTGCTTTCCTCCTTCCCGGGAAGCGAGCTTGTCGGGCGCGAATACGAGCCGCTGTTTGACTTTACCGCAAAGGCCTGCAAGGGCAAGCGCGGGCACTGTGTGGTCGCCGACGACTACGTAACCACCACCGACGGCACCGGCATAGTTCACAACGCTCCCGCGTTCGGCGAGGATGACCAGCGCGTCTGCGCGGCCAACGATCTGCCGTTTATACAGCTGGTAAACGCCAAGGGCGAGATGTGCGGCGGCACGCCATGGGACGGCGAGTTCGTAAAGCAGGCCGACCCGCTGATACTGAACGCGCTGAAGGAAGCCGGGCTATTGTTCGACGCGCCTGAGTTCACGCACAGCTATCCGTTCTGCTGGCGCTGTGACACCCCGCTTATCTACTACGCCCGCGAGAGCTGGTTTATAAAGATGACCGCCGTAAAGGACCGGCTCATCGAATACAACCGCCGCATAAACTGGATGCCTGATACCATAAAGGAAGGCCGCATGGGCAACTTCCTGGAAAATGTGATCGACTGGGGCATATCCCGCGAAAGGTACTGGGGCACGCCGCTTCCGGTGTGGGTATGCGCGGACTGCGGCAAGGTGCACGTAGTGGGCAGCCGAAAGGAGCTATGCGAGCTTGCGCCGGACACGCCCGAGGATATAGAGCTGCACAAGCCCTACGTTGACCCGATAACCTTCGCCTGTCCGGACTGCGGCGGCGTGATGCGCCGAGAGCCGGTAGTTATAGACTGCTGGTTCGATTCCGGCTCGATGCCGTTTGCGCAGTGGCACTATCCGTTTGAGAATAAGGAGCTGTTCCTGCGCCGCTATCCTGCCGACTTCATAAGCGAGGCGCTGGATCAAACGCGCGGATGGTTCTATACGCTGCTGGCGATATCCACCTGTTTGTTCGACGAGCCCTCCTTCAAAAATTGTCTGGTGCTCGGCCTTGTATGCGATAAGGACGGCCAAAAGATGAGCAAGCACAAGGGCAATGTCGTGGATCCCTGGGCGGTGCTGGATAAGCAGGGCGCGGACGCCGTACGCTGGTATTTCTACACCGGCTCCATGCCGTGGCTGCCCAGCCGCTTCTACGATGAGGCGGTCAGTGAGGCACAAAGGAAATTCATGGGTACGCTATGGAACACCTATGCGTTCTATGTGCTGTACGCCGAGATAGACGGCTTCGATCCCACCCGGCATACGCTAAAGCCCGAAAGCCTTTCAGTTATGGATCGCTGGCTGCTTTCCCGTTTGAACACGCTTATAAAGACCGTGGATACCAGCCTTGACTCCATACGCATAACCGAGGCCGGGCGCGAGCTTAACCGCTTTGTGGACGATCTGTCCAACTGGTATGTGCGCCGCTGCCGCGAGCGCTACTGGGGCAAGGATATGACCGCCGATAAGGAGGCCGCGTATATGACGCTGTATACGGCGCTGTACGAGCTGAGCCGCCTCAGCGCGCCGTTCATCCCGTTTATGGCGGACGAGATATATCAAAATATCGTCCGCAGCGTGGATAAGGCCGCCCCCGAGAGCGTACACCTTTGCGACTTCCCCGTATGCGACGAAAGTCTGATAGACGCGGAGCTGGAGGCCAACATGGGCCGTGTGCTGGATATAGTCACGCTGGGCCGCAGCGCGCGCAACACCGCAAACATCAAAAACCGCCAGCCAATAGGTGAAATGCTCGTTACCGGCGCAGCGCTGCCGGAGATGTATACCGCAATAATCGCAGATGAGCTCAATGTAAAGCACGTTGACTTCATAGACGACGCAAGCGGCTTTATATCCTACAAGGTCAAGCCGCAGCTCAAAACGCTGGGGCCGCGCTACGGCAAGCTGCTTCCCAGGATCAACGCATATCTCGCAGGCAACGGCATAGGCGACAAGGTTGTCGCAGCCGTGCAGAACGGCACATACGACTTTGAGCTGGACGGGCAGACGGTATCGCTTTCCGCCGACGACGTGCTCACCGAGACCGCCCGACGCGAGGGCTATGCCACGGAATCCGAGCGTGATCTTTCCGTGGTGCTCTCCACCACGCTCACGCCGGAGCTTATAGACGAGGGCTTTGTGCGGGAGCTCGTCTCCAAGCTGCAGACCATGCGCAAGGAGGCCGGCTTTGAGGTGACCGACCACATAACCGTAGGTTACGATGGCAGCGCCAGGATATCCGACATATTCGCCCGCTTCGGCAGCGACATAGCTTCCGATACGCTGGCGGACGCATTGGGTGGCAACCTCTCCGGTTACACGCGCGAATGGGACGTAAACGGCGAGAAGGTAACGTTGTCCGTAGAAAAGCGATAAATCCGGCACAGACCTGTTGCTAAGGTTCGGGGGAGGGATACTATGTCCAATTCAAACGATCTGCTTGCGGCGCTGCTAAAGGGCGCGGCAAGCGGCGCAGGCTCCGCAGTAAACAGCGCGGCGTGGCGCAAAAAGAGCGGCTGCCTGTCGTTTAAGCGCATACTGACGTTCATAGCGATAGTGCTGCTGATACTGCTGGTGCTGAAATGGCTGGGCTACTGCGACGCGCAGGACGCGTCCACAGGCATAGATTCCTATGCCGGCAATGCCGAGCAGGGCGAAACCGTTTCGGAGGAGCCATCGGGCGGCCTGCTGGACGGGCTGTTCGGCACGCCGTCAACCGAAACCACCGAGTCGCCTTATGCCACCAAGCCCGTGGCCACCGTGCCGCCTGAGGTGAGCCCTGCGTCCACCGCGCAGCCCTACGCTTCCCCCGCCCTGTCAGTTACCGAGGCAGGCGAGTATACCGACCGCGATTCCGTAGCGCTGTACATCCACACCTACGGCAAGCTGCCAGGCAACTTCATAACCAAATCCCAAGCGGAGGATCTGGGCTGGGTAAACAGCCTTGGCAATCTTAATGAGGTCGCCCCCGGCAAAAGCATAGGCGGCAGCCGTTTTGGAAACTATGAAGGTCTGCTTCCGGACGGGCACACCTATTATGAGTGCGACATCAACTATAACGGAGGTTTTCGCGGCGGCGAGCGCATAGTGTACTCCACCGACGGGCTGATATTCTATACCGGCGACCATTACGACAGCTTCACACAGCTGTACTGACAACAGGAGGGGCGGTATGCAGAGCATAGACCTGTATTTTAACGGTTTTGAAAGCCGTGCGGAACTGCATATGTACCTTGAAAATGCGCTGGATCTGCCCCCGTATTACGGGTGCAACCTCGACGCGCTGCACTCCGAGCTGGTGTCCGTAACCGAAACTACCGTGCTGCACGTCTATTACACGCCGGAAAGCACGCTGTTTTCCAGCTATGTGCAAAAGGCGCTTACGGTATTCCGCGACGCGGCGCTGGAAAATCCGCGGCTCACGGTCACGGTATCAGACCCTATGGAGGATTACGGTTTTGACGAATAACCCAGAATTAGTAAAAGCGGCAATAGCCGCTTCAGGCTTTCGAAAAAGTCAATTTTGACTTTTTCGAGCTTGCAGTCTTTGCCTCTCGCCAACA
>CAZXRQ010000065.1:0-9833 GCA_964642795.1 uncultured Oscillospiraceae bacterium
GATTTAACATTAAGGGCTTCGGCCCTTAATAATCCCGGGGTTTATCGACAGGCTGAGGCCGCCCCCTGGGGACGGCCTTTTTTTGCGTCAGTATTTCAGCGCGCGTCGTTGGGTATCCAGATATTCGCGGTGCTGTGCCCTGCTCTCGGTGATAAACTCAAACGTAAGGTATTCCGGCGCTATGCGTTCCACAAGCCTATCCACTCCCTCGCAGGTAAACGGCAGGTGCTTATCCACATTGAATGCGTGCTGAAACATTTGGCAGTACCGTTCGGAAAATTCGGGCTTCAGCACAGGCGGGTCGCACCTTACACGCTCGCAGTATTCGCCGGTAAGCGACTGGTTAAGATGTATGCCCCTTATGCTGCTGCAAAGCGCGCCGTGCGCGTCCAGCATGGCGTTTATATAGGCAAGGCCCTCCTCCTGCGTGCGCAGCGCCGTATTGGTATGCAGAAGATGTCCCGTGTCCAGCATAACGCCCTTATTGGGATAGCTTATCCCCTCCAGCAGCCGCGCCGTCATATCGGCCCGGGTAAAGGTAAGCCCCGGCTGCCACAGGTTCTCCAGCAGCAGTGCAAGCGAGCCGTCCTCGCCGTCGAGCAGCTCGTTCAGCAGCTCGCAGGCGGCGTCTATCACCTCCCCGTCGGAGTGGCGGTAGCTAAGCGTAAATGATTCCCTGCTAGAGCAGTCCGAAACGTGAAACACGACGTATTCCGCCCCGTATCTGCGCGCATCCTCCATATCGCTTTGAAAGCGCTGAATAAGCGCGTCGCGCGTACTGCCGCCGTAATATGTCCGCCATATATCCGCAGTATCAAACTCCCGCGCCAAAGCGTCCGTATCGCCGTTCCAAAAATCCAGCCAATATGGGAAATAACCCATGTGCAGCCCGATGATGCGGCCGTTTGGCAGAATATGCTTCTCATCCTCACCAAGGCACATCAGCTCCACGCCGTCAAAGCCTTCTAGCATAGATAGTAAATCCCCGCTGTCGGCAAACCTGCCCAGATCCTCCGAACAGGTAGTAATGTTGAACATGGTCTTCACTGCGGTCAGCCCTTCAGTACCGTGGGGATGCCGCACACCATGCGCACCACCTTATCCGCGCGCCGGGCAAGCAGTATGCAGAGCCTGCCGGTCTGCTCGCGCGCCGCGCGCTCGGCCGGCTCTGCGGGGATAACGCCGCTGCCAACCTCGTTACAGACCACCACCTGTCTTGCAGCTATCGCATCAAGCTGCGCCATACAGCCCTCCGGATCGCGTGCGACCGCCTGCTCCAATGCGATAAGCACAGGCTTGTCCGCCGCTATATCTTCTGACAGGTCGTCCTTCATATAGCCCAGCGACATTACGTATTCGAGCTTTCCGGAGCCCGCGCTCCCTACCACCAGTATCATAATAAAACCGCCTTTTGTGTAAATATCAGCGCTATCAGCATCACAAGCTCGCAAAGCTGCAGCAGGTAGCCCGCAAGGTCGCCGTTCATGCCGCCAAACTGCCTTTTACTCATGCAGCGTACATATATCCCGCACAGCTTGGCGCATACCAGCATGGCTATTCCTGCCCGCAGCTCCAACAGCAGCGCATATACGGCACAGGCGATAAACCATGCGCACAGTACGGCCGTGGCCGCGGTTTTGTCTGCGCCGGACTGAAACTCCGCCAGCGTTCCTTTTTCCCCTGAAACCTGAAACCGCACGCCCGCGAAGCCGCTCACCGTACGGCTTATCACAGGGATAAGGCAGGCAAGCAATATGCCTCCGTTGTCGCAGGGCAGCTCAGTATACAGTGCAAGCAACGCAATAAGGTACGCGCACACGAATATCACCGCAAACGCTCCGGTGTGCGGGTCCTTGAGTATACTGCGCTTTTTCTCCGCATCACCACGACTGAAAAGCGCGTCCACCGTGTCGCAAAAGCCGTCCAGATGAACGCCGCCGGTATACAGTACCGGCAGCAGCGTCATGCCGGCGGCAAACAATACCGGGCCGAACCCCAGCCAGCCGGACAGCGCATACCATGCATACAGCAGCGCCCCCTCCACACAGCCCACCAGCGGAAACGCCGCAAGCATATACCGCATGTTCTCCCGCTCCCATTCCACCTTTAGCGTGGGAACGCGCGAAAACATGGAAAACGCCATTATCACAGAACGCAGCAGTCTCATGGCAGCTCTCCTTTAAGCAGAATCGGCAGGCCGCATACCAGCTCACATACGCAGTCGAAGCGCGCTGCGAGCGCACGGTTCAGCCTGCCCAGCATCTCAATATACTGCGCTGTGCCGCTATCGTACACATGCCCGTCTCCGCCTACGTCGTTCGTAACCACGATAAGGTCATCGCATTGAGCCGCAAGCGCGACGACGCCATTCATTATGTCATCATATGCATCGCGCATCTCTCCATGTGGATCGAACATCTCGTTGGCGGTCAGATTGCACATACATTCAAGCAGCGCCGTGCCGCGCGCGGGCAGTATAAGCGAATTCAGCCCCGTATGCCGCTCGATAGTAACGAAGCCTTTGCTCCTGCGCTGTATTCGGTGCCGGGCGATCCTTGCAAGGCACTCGTCGTCATACGGGCGCATGGTGGCTATATAATAGCGCGGCGCAGGAAGACCGGCTGCAATGCGTTCTGCAAATGTGCTTTTTCCGCAAGCAGAGCCGCCTGTAAGCAATATGTTCATTGCGGATGCACCTCATAGGCCTCCATGCCCACATCGTCAAAGGAGGCGGCATTGTGATATACCGCAAGCGCCGCGTCCAGCAGCGGCAGCGCAAGCGCCGCGCCTGTACCCTCACCCAGCCGCAGTCCTGCGGTAATAAGCGGCTTTTTCTCAAGCCACGCAAGCACGGCCGCGCCGGCGGGCTCCGCGGAGACGTGTGAGGCTATCATCGCGCCGGTACACGCCGGGCATAGCCGCGATGCGATAAGCGCAGCAGCCGCGCTGATTACGCCGTCTACCAATACCGGCACGCGAAGCAGCGCGCCGCCTATGAACACGCCCGCCATGCCGGCTATGTCAAAGCCGCCCAGCTTCATAAGCACATCAAAAGCGTCGTCCGGGGCCGGCCGGTTCAGCTCTATGCCGCGCCGTATCGCGTCTATCTTGCGCGCAAGCCCCTCGTCGGACAGCCCCGCACCGCGCCCGGCGGCCGTTTCGGGCGATACGCAGCACAGCGCGGATACCACCGCCGCCGCGGTAGTGGTATTGCCTATGCCCAGCTCGCCCGTTGCAAGTATATCGTAACGGTCGCCCTTCATTTTTTCCGTTATTTCCATGCCAATGCGGATGGCCTGCTCCGCCTGTACCCGCGTCATGGCGGGACCCTTTGTAAAGTTGGCCGTCCCCCGGGCAATCTTATACTGCATCGCTCCGGGCGCATCATACGCCATGCCTACATCTATCGGGAACACATCTGCCCGCACGGAGGCTGCAATGCAGCATACTGACGCCCTGCTGTTTACCATATCCTCCGCAACTATGGCTGTGGTCTCCTGCCCGGTCTGGGTTACCCCCTCTGCCACCACGCCGTTATCCGCACAGAATACCAGCACCGCGCGTTTCTTCAGGCGCACATCTGCGCTGCCGGTAAGCGCGGCTATCTGCACAACCGCATCCTCCAGCAGCCCAAGGCTTCCTATTGGTTTGGCTATGCCATTCCAATGCGCCAACGCCTTTGTGCGCGCCTGCTGATCCGGCTGCGGTATGCGGCTGTTCAAAAGTTCAAAATCCATCATGCTTCCTTCCATTGGCCCAACATTTGCTGCATCCATTCGTATACATCCATCGAATACGCGCACGAAAGGTTCTCCGGTGAGAACACCTCCCCCGCCCTGCCCTGCGCTACCGTCCTGCCGTGGTCCAGCAGCAGCGCGTGTGTACCGTACGCCTTGGCAAGCGACAGGTCATGCACTACGGATATCGCGGCGCGGCCCGGCGTTTTCAGCCAGTCGCGTATAAGCGCGAAGATCTGCTTTTGGTATACGAGATCAAGATGATTGGTAGGCTCGTCAAGTATGAGTATAGCCGGGTCCTGCGCCAGCACCTGCGCCAAAAACGCGCGCTGCAGTTCACCGCCGGACAGCGTAAGCACGGACTGATCCGCTATTTCAGCAAGGCCGGTAAGCTCCAGCGCTGCAAGCACCTTTGCTTCATCGTTATCCTGCTTCTTGGAAAATATCCCCGGCGAATAAGCGTAGCGGCCAAGGCGCGCCACCTCTCCCACCGTGAAGGAATAGCCCACAAAATGCGCCTGCGACAACACACCCATACGCCGTGCAAGCTCATGTGGCTTATAGCTTTTCACATCGGCCCCCATGCAGGTGACCGTGCCGGCATACGGTATCGCCCGGGCCACGGCGTTTATCAGCGTGGATTTCCCGGCGCCGTTAGGGCCTATCACCATAAGCCATTGGCCTTCGTCCAGCGCAAAGCTGATATCCTCCAATATGGTAAGCGCGCCATAGCGCACGGTAACGTTTTTTGCTTCCAGCATACTCATTGCCGCGCGCTCCTCGTCTTATAAAATATGAAAACAAACAGCAGCGCGCCGATAAGCGAGGTCACCACGCCTATGGGCAGCTCCAGCGGGTTGAGCAGCACCCGCGCCACGAGATCTGCAAGCATCAAAAATGTTGCCCCGCCAAACAGCGACGCGGGAAGCAGCCGCTTATGGTTTGGCCCGGTTATCATGCGCGTCATATGCGGCGTTACCAGTCCCACGAAGCCTATCGTGCCGCCTATCGACACGCAAACGCCTATCAGCGCGGATACCGCGATAAGTATGACGAGCTTTATCTTTTTTACGTTGACTCCAATATGCAGGGCGTTCTCCTCGCCGATTGCGAAAGCGTTGAGCTCGCGCGCACAGCCGAGTATCACCGAGCCGCATATTGCCAGCGCAACCAGCAGCACCAGCGCGTTTTGGTAGCTGCTGCCCGAAAGCGAGCCCATCGTCCAAAACGTGATATGCGCCACCTTGTCCGCCGCAAATGTGATGATAAGCGACATTATGCTGGACACGAACATGGAATATATTACGCCTATAAGTATTATAGTGTTTGTCGAAAGCGAGTAATCCAGCTTATACGCAAGCGATAAAATGATAATCAACGATATAAACGCAAACAGCATGGCCATCACCATCGTACCCGCAAAAGGCAGCGACGGTATGGTTATGCCAAACGCTATGGCTATAACGGCGCCCAGCGACGCTCCGGAGGAGACGCCCAGCGTGGAGCCGTCCGCCAGCGGGTTTTTGAGCAGCCCCTGCATAGCTGCGCCGCAAAGCGACAGCGACGCTCCTACCAGAGCTACGCATATTACGCGCGGAAGGCGGATGGAGGCTATTATTGCCGGAGAGGCTATGCTCTCCGGAATTGGCAGGCCGAATATAGTATTCCATATTATAACGGCGGTGTCGCCAAGCGGTACGCTGACGCTGCCCACGCTCACGCAGAGCGTAAGCGTTATGAGCATGGTCGCCACAAAGGCGGCATATTCCCAGATGTGGAAGCTTTCGCGTGGCTTTTTCATTCAATGCTCCCAAGCCGAAATGGGGGACGCGTACATCCCCCTATCGACGGTATAATGATTATGCGGCGGGTTCGGCCGCTGCATCTTCTCCGTATACGAAGTCAAACAGCATCTGCGCGCCGTCGGCCAGCCTCGGTGCGGGGCGGGACAGCTCGTTGTTTTGAAGGTTGAGTATGTCGCCGTTGACCACGGCGGTTATGCGCTCCCAGCCCGCACGGGAGGCTATCTCCTCCGCCGGTGTGGGGCCTTCGCCGTAGTACATGGTTATGGTAACAATATAATCCGGGTTGCGCTCGATTATCTGCTCCTCGGATATCTCGCCCCAGCCATCAACGTCGTCAAACGCGTTCTTCAGGCCCATCATCTCAGCGATCTCATTCATAAAGGTGCCGGTGCCGGCGGTCCACAGGCCGTACTCAAGCGGGGAGACCTCAAAGTATACGGTTTTGGTGCCGTCCCCGGCAGCATTGACGGCTACCTCTTCAAACGTGGCCTTCATATTGGCTACGACCGCTGCCGCCTCGTCGTTTTTACCCATAAGCTCGCCTATCATCGTGATGGCGGTATACACGCCCTCGATATCCCGCGCATCTGAAACCACCACCTTAACGCCGGCGGCCTCCAAAGCGGCGATCTGCTCCTCGGGCTGCGCCATGGTGCTCATAAGCAGCACCTGCGGCTCCAGTGCTATGATCTGTTCGATGTTAGTCTCGTAGCCGGACTGTACAGACTCGACCTCCAGCACCTCTGCGGGATAGTCGCAGTATTCGCCGCGCCCTACCAGCGCGTCGCCCGCGCCAATGGCGTACAGTATCTCGCAGTCCGAAGCGGTGAGCGCGACTATGCGCGTTGCAGGCTCGTCCAGCGTGATATCGCGGCCGGTCATATCCGTAATTGTGATGGTATCCCCAGCGGTATCCTCGACCCCTGCAGGAGCGCCGGCGCAGCCGGTAAATGCGGCAAGCGCTAAAGCAATAACAAGGAAGGCAACGATGGTTTTTTGGTGTTTCATAGATGGAAATACCCCTTTCAAAATATTTTTATGAACAGATTGAGAGGGGGTTCAACAAAAAAGCGCCCCACTCTTGCGAGAGGGGCAACTCAATAGCACGATCACATGCATCGCGTAGCTCAAGCCCCACCCCAGGAGCATTTCATGTGTAAACAGGTCTCCCGGCTTAGCTTCATCCTTTGCGGGCGCCTTCCCGCCTTGCGGCAGTGGCATAGTGCCCGTTTCGTCAGCTTCACGGTTACTGGGATAGCTCGGAAATCACATCCGTATTCCCTCGCAGGCGGTTGCCTGCGGCGCACGTAATGCGCAGATACACACGCTGTTCATTTGTGGCATAAGTATATCTCAAACGCCGGCCGGTGTCAATCGGCCGGCGCTGCAAGCTGCTCGGTATATATGCCCGTTATCTGCCCTGCTTCTTTTTGCCTGCCAGCAGTATTATCACCACGATCACGCCTGCCAGCAGCAGTGCGGCCATTGCGATCAATAGGTACAAAAGCATACCGGCGCCAAGTATTTTGGCGCTGCCCTCATAGGCCACCGCACGGGTCAACACCCTGCCGCATACCAAGCAGGTGCCAAGCTCTACCCCCTCCTCGTCGCGGGTGGCTTCCTTTATGGTCTTCCATTCTATTTCATGCTCGCCCTTGTCGCACGCTTCGCCGCATAAGGTGCATACGCGCCAATGCTCCGTATCATCGGACTCCCATTTTCCTGAGAACTCATGGACGTGCTCGCTCTCCGCGGCGGTACCGTCCTCGTCAAGCGGCGCGGGCGTTCCCTCCGGCTGCGCCTCGGCGGCCAGTTCCGGCGTAGCGTCCGCAGTGGACAGTATGGTAACGGTGAACTCGCGGTAATCCTCGCCGTAGTCGTTAGCCGCATACGCCCAGAATGTGAAGGTACCGGCCTCCTTGGGTGTACCCTTGAGATGGCCGCTGCCGCTGGAGGAGAATCTCATCCCGTTGGGGATATCGTTGCTCTTGCCCGGGTTATAGTACTGGTCTATGCTTATATCCGCCGTACCGTTAGCCCGTATATAATAGGAATAGGCTTCGCCCACGACGCCGTCGGGCAGGTTGCTGCCCGTTATGAACACAGGCGGTTCGCCCACGGCCGCCTCCGTCACTGTAACGTTGAACGTATCCCTGAAGGATTCGAGCTCTCCGCTGGAATCCGGCAGATCACAGTATACCGTTACCTTGGTCGTGCCGGCCGAAGTAAAGGTCTCCGGATAGTAGTAGCACTCGTTAGTAACGTCGCCGGTATTGGTGCCTCCGCTTGCATAGCCGTATGTAGCAACGACATATATGCCGGACGGGTCAAAGCTATCGCCTACGGCATAGTTGATGCAGGATGGCATACCCTGCACATCTATACCGGTGCCCCACACATCCACGCTGCTGGACGCAGCCGGGTTAACGGTCACCTTCAGCGTGGTGGAGAAATCCTCCATTTCACCGGATTTACCCACGCAGGAGATCGTAAGCTTCACAGTGACCGTGCCCGACGCAGTAAATACCGAGGGCGATACCCGCAGTCTATCCATCCCCTGCAGATACTCTGATGTGCTGCCATCCGTCCGCTCCACATGCCCGTATACTTTCAATCCTGTGGTATCAAAGCTTTCACCCACCGTATATGTGGTCTTATTCGGCATGGTATAAACGTATATTTTAGTATACCACGCGTCCCCCGCCAGCGCGGTTCCGGCTGTGCCAACTACACATGCGGTAATAAGAATTGCCGCAATAACAAGCGCTACGCTTCTCTTCATCCTGTATGTACCCCCATAAACGATATGCTGTATTACAGAACAAGTATAAGCCCGCCGCATTGGCTAGCGCAAGCGCGAATAAATAATGAAGGCTGCGGCGCACCCATATATGCTACCCCGTCACGTCGCATAGCTGTGCCAGTATGCCCGCCGCCTCACGCTTTACGTTTTGGGGCGCCGGGCCGCCCTCGCAGCTTCTTTGCTGCAAGCAGGCGTCCAGCCCTACGGATGCGTATATTCCATCGTCAAACGCTGTACATATCGCACAGTATTCCGCAAGCGGCAGCGTTTCCAGCGTTGCGTCCAGCTCTATGCAGCGCTTTACAACAGCGCCCGTCGCCGCATATGCGTCGCGGAAGGGAATGTTCTTTTCCCGCACAAGATAGTCCGCGCAGTCCGTGGCGTTGATAAAACCTCTTGCCGCCGCTGCGCGCAGGCTGGTCTCGTTTACGCGCATGGTGTCCAGCATGGGGATAAGCGGCGTGATGCAGGCCGCAAGCGTATCCAACGCGTCGAATACAGCCTCCTTGTCCTCCTGCATATCCTTATTGTATGCCAGTGGAAGCCCCTTGAGCATTACGAGCAGCGTAGTAAGATCCCCTACCGCGCGACCCGTCTTGCCGCGGATGAGCTCGGCTATATCCGGATTTTTCTTCTGCGGCATCATGCTGGAACCGGTGGCGTATGCATCATCCAGCTGGATATAGCGGAACTCCCACGAGCACCATAGTATCAGCTCCTCGCACAACCGTGAAAGATGCACCATGCACAGCGCCGCGCAAAATGCAAGCTCGGCGCAGAAGTCCCGGTCCGAAACAGCATCGATGCTGTTTTTGCACGCCCCGTCAAAGCCCAGCGCGGCCGCTGTCATCCCGCGGTCTATGGGATATGTAGTGCCGGCAAGCGCGCCCGCCCCCAGCGGGCAACGGTTCATTCTGCCGCGCGCATCCGCAAACCGGCTTCTGTCTCGCATCAGCATTTCCGCATACGCCATAAGATGATGCCCCAGCGTCACCGGCTGAGCGCGCTGCATGTGCGTATAGCCCGGCATGACACTTGCAGCGTAGCGCTCCGCCTTTTTGCACAGCAGCGCGATAAGCTGCTCCATGCTGTTTACAAGCGTATCCGTCATGCCGCGCAGGGTCAGCCGCACATCCGTAGCCACCTGATCGTTACGGCTGCGCGCCGTATGCAGCCGCTTTCCCGCGTCGCCTATCCGCCGGGTAAGCTCCGCCTCCACAAACATATGTATATCCTCCGCGCCGGGATCTATCATAAGCGCGCCGCTTTTTATACCGGCGAGTATATCGCTTAGCCCCTCCGCTATAAGCGCGCCGTCTGCGGCGTCGATTATGCCGTAGGCAGCGAGCATGTCCGCGTGGGCAAGGCTGCCTGTTATATCCTCCTCCGCCATACGCGAATCCACCGCGATAGAGGAATTAAACTCATCCGTGCGTCTATCAGCATCGGCGCTAAAGCGGCCGCTCCAAAGCTTCATTTTTTATCCTC
>CAZXRQ010000066.1:0-9628 GCA_964642795.1 uncultured Oscillospiraceae bacterium
CCGAGGATAACGCGGCAAAATGCAAGGCGATGGGCGTAAATGCGTTCACCATACAGGCCGACGTATCCAATACATGTGATATCGAGCGCATGATATCGGAGGCGGTCAACGGGCTTGGCGGGCTGGATATAGTGGTCAATAACGCCATATATGGGCCGCAGATAGACATAATGGAACTTTCGCTTGAGGAGATCAACCGTACGTTCGATACCAACCTGCGCGGCTATTATTATACAGCGCTGTGCGGCGCCAAGCAGATGATAAAGCAGGGCAACAAGCGCGGCTGGATCGTGAGTATAAGCTCCATATCCTCCCGCTGCATGACCTCCACTTATACCCATTACGGCGCTACCAAGGGCGGTGTGGAGGCTATGACTCGCGGCTTTGCTGTGGCGTTTACGAAAAAAGGAATTAACGTGAACTGCGTAGCACCCGGCTGCGTTGCAACGCCTACTGTAAAAAATATGTTTGAAGATCCGATAAACGCAGACCCCGTGCTTTCCCGCACTCCCACCGGCTTTATTCCTGAGGTGGAGGATGTGGTCGGGCCCGTGTTGTTCCTCTGTACCGAGGACGCTCGCGCCATCACCGGACAGGTGATAGATGTGGACGGCGGCTACACTATACAGGGCATGGAGTGGGCGATGTCCGACGAGATGAAGGACTTCCGGAACAAACTCGAGGAACAGGGCGCGGACATACTTAGAAAATAAAGGAAGCCAGTAAATGCAACACGAAGATATAGCAGCCTATTTTGCCGCGCAGGGGGAATGGACGGAGCAACTGCTCGACGGCCTGCTGAGGATTAGATCAGAAAGCGGCGTAGAGGCGGATGCGATAGGGTACATGCAGCAAAGGCTTATGACGCTCGGCGTTGAATGTGAGCTTGTACCGTTGCATGATTCCATCAAGGATTCGTCCGAGTATTCCAGCCCGCAGAAGGGCATCTCCTATGAGGGCAGATGCAATATTTCAGCGTCCGTGCAAGGTGCGGGCGGCAAAACGATAGCCCTTAATTCCCATGTGGACGTGGTACCGCCGTCACCGGGACAGGTGGATCCGTATCTGCCGCATAAGGACGCCGAAGGTTATATATGTGCCAGGGGCGCCTGCGATGCAAAGGGGCAGATAGCGGCGATGGCTCTGCTGCTCAAAGCCGCAGTCGAGCTCCCCAAGCTCAACAACAGCATAGTATGCCACATGGTGGTTGAGGAGGAGTTGGGCGGAAACGGGACGCTGGGAATGCTGGAAGCCAAGCCGGCCTTTTCGGCGGATGCGCTGATAAACATGGAGCCGACGGATCTGCAGCTGCAAACCTCCATACGCGGCGCGGTGTGGTTCGATATGACGTTTAAGGGCGCCTCCGGCCACGCTGGCAGCGCCGGCAATACGCAAAGTGCGGTATATAAGGCTATGGCCGCGGTGGAGCTGCTGCGTACCTATCATGGCCAGCTTTATCAAAGATCAAAGGATTACGGTCTGTTCAAAGGCCTGTCCAATCCTATGCCGCTTACGATAGGCGAATTCCACGCTGGCGTGTGGCCCTCCATGGTGCCGGGCGAAGCGCGGATATCCGGGGTTATAGGCCTGCTGCCAAACATTACCAAGCAGCAGGTTATGGAAGAAATAAGGAAGCTGTTCAATTCGCAGGAGAACCGGTGGCTCAGCGACGGAATGGAGATAGCGTTTACCTATCGGCATAACGCCGTGGAGCTCCCAACGGATCACTGGGTTGCGAAGGGGATGAGCAGTGCGCTCGAGGATGCCGGACTCTGTGGGACGATGAGGCCTATGACAGCGTCTACCGACGCAGTGTACTATGACGAACGCGGCATACCCTCTTTTGCGTTTGGGCCGGGAAAAATAAGTGACGCCCATTCCTGCCATGAACGCGTAAAGCTTGAGGATATCCTAAAGGCGGCGGAGGCCGCATACAGGTTTATCCTTAATGCCTAAATTGATATTGATTTCACCAAACGGTGAAAAAATAAAAACCAAGGAGGAGAAGAATGAAAAAGTTTCTAGCGACCATGCTCTGCCTTATACTTGTTGCAGGTATGATGGCATGTCAGGCACCTGCGGCTGAGGAAGCGGATGCCGAGGAGACCACGGCTCAAGAGAGCGCAACCGAAGAGAATGCAACAGAAGCGACTTCCGAAGAAGTGACGATCAAGCCCCCGGTACAGGACTTGATAGAGACCGTTGACGTTATAGGCACCATCGAGGCCGAAACTGCTGCCAACGACTATCCGCAGTATGATTGGACGATCGGCGTACACAGCTATGATCCGGCATACGCAAACTCCGCTATCATTGCCAACGCAATTCGCGAAGAATGCGCCAAGTACGGCATTGAGGTTATCGAGTCCTACTGCAACATGGATGTTACCAAGTATCCCACCAATTACGAGAATTTCTTCCTTCAGGAAGTCGATCTCATACTTGATGTTGGCTGGCTCGGCAACTCCAGCGTTATAGACCTGGCGGAAGAGGCCGGAGTGCCGGTTGTTGCGTACGACGTACCCTTTGATACCACCCGTTCGTGGACTATCGGCGGTGATCCCGGCGTAGCCGGCACCACCATCGGTACCTACATGGCCGAGGTCGTCAAGGAACAGTGGGACGGCGAGATCGACTGCATGTGTATTGCATGGTCGCAGGCACTTGGCGAGCCGATGCGTATCCGTATGCAGTCCGCTATCGACGCCATTAGAGAAGCCGGAATCGAGATCTCCGACGACAACATCTTCTGGTATGACGGCAACGGCGACTCCCTGCTCTCCAAGAACATAATGACGGACTTCCTCACGGCTCATCCCGAGGATACCAAAATACTGGTAGGCGCCAACACCGGCAACGCTGCGCAGGGTATGCTGGCGGCGGTTGAGACCGTTGGCCGTACAGACGACGTTATGATCTACTCCTACGGTGCCGAGCAGCCCGCTATCGACAACTTCCACCTCGAGCCCAACTGCTGGGTGGCAGACGTCGGTTATTATTTCAGGCAGTACGGCTGGCTGGGCGTTAACACCGCTATCAGAGTGCTCAACGGCGAAGAAGTCGGCTACTGGGTATCTCCTGAGAACTTTGTTATCACCCATGACAACGTAGACTCTTATCAAGGCTAATTAAAAACTAACGCAATCATGCCACGGGCACCGAGTCAGGCGCCCGTGGCATATCCGGAGGATTACCTATGATAATAGACGTGCATGCTCATTTAGGCGTAGACTATGTTTTTGACGACGAACAGACCGAGGAGAAGCTGATCTCAGTATATGATGAATACAGCGTGGATAAGGCGATCATCCAACCGTACATATGTCGCCCATACATGGAGGATACTATGGCGGCACACGATAGGATATACGGCATGTGCAAGGCACAGCCGGGACGATTCTACGGAATGATATCAATAAACCCTCATTTTAGACCGGAGGATTACGAGACGGAAGCAAAGCGCTGTGTAGAGGACCTGGGCTTTGTGGGAATAAAACTGACAACAATAGCACATGCGATAAACCCGTCCAGCAGGGACGGCTTTCATGCGTATGAAGTAGCAAAACAATATAATGTACCAGTGATGATACACACGGGTCTTGGCGCGCCGTTTGCAGCGCCTATATCCGCATGGCGCGCGATAGAGGCGTTCCCTACCGTAAAGACCGTACTGGCGCATACCGGTGGCAACGAGATGCAGGAACAGGCGCTTATGCTCGCGGAAAAATACGATAACGTATACCTCGAGCCCAGCTGGATGCCCGGCGTCTGCATATCGTCAATGGTAAAGCGGATAGGCGCGGATAGAGTGCTGTTTTCAAGCGATTCCGCAGATAATCTTGCAGTCGCGCTCGCCACGTTCAGGCTCAACATAAAGGATCCTGACGAGCTGAAAACGGTGCTTGGCAAGTCGGCGCGCGAGGTATACTGCTTGGACTGAGAAGGACGGGAATATGGATATTGGCATAGTGGGCATGGGCGGCATGGGCCGCGTATATGCAAAAAACCTTGCGGCCATACCGGATGCACATCTGACGGCGGTTGCGTCTTCAGACCCCAATGCCGGAGAGGAATTCGGCGCGCGTGTTTATGCCGGGCTGGAGGATATGCTTGGCCATGAGCGGCTGGACGTGTGCTGCGTATGCACGCCTACATTTCTGCACTATGACAACATAAGCGCGGCGCTGGACGCGGGCGTAAACGTAATAGCCGAAAAACCGCTGGCGCTCACGGAGAAAGAAGCTGCCGCTCTGTATAAAAAGGCGGAGCGCAACGGTGTAAGGCTGTTTGTGGCGCAGGTGGTGCGCTTTGCATATCCCAACCGCGTGTTAAAGGAATTTGTGGATTCCGGACGCTTCGGCCGGGTGACGAGCGCATACTTCGGCAGGCTTTCAATGCGCCCGTACTGGAGCAGGGACAACTGGGTGTTTTATGCCGATAAGAGCGGCCATGTGCCGTTTGATCTGCATATACACGACCTGGATTATATTGTGAGCTTGTTTGGCATACCCAAGGCCAGCCGTGTAAAGGGAAGCGGAAATGCCGACAAACCGTACTATGAGCATCTGAGATTTACATACGATTATGATGGATTGCAGGTAACGGCGGAGGCCGCATGGTTTGACCTGCAGTTTCCGTTTACTGTGGAATGGCGTGTGTGCTTTGAAACCGCCGTTGCCCAATGCAGCTCGGACGTGGTAACGCTGTTTACGAAAGAAGGTCCGCCGCAGATATTTGAGCCGGCGCGGGAGAACGCCGTAGCTACGGGAATAAATGTGCCTGCTACGGATATGTACCGCGACGAGCTTACGCATTTTCTCACCTGTATACGCAACGGAACGCCGTCGGATGTGGTGAGCGAGGCCGACGTTGTAGCGGTGATAGGCATACTCGAAAAACTTATGGCGCAGGGAGGCTGTCCGACATGAAGCGAAAAGTGGCCTGCATAGGCGTTGGAAGGATGGGCCGCGGCGTTTGCCACAACCTTATACAAGCCGGATATGAGGTCAGCGTTTATGATGTATCCAATCAAGCTATGCAGCTGTTTAACGGTGAAGCGCGGCTTGCATCGGATGCGGAGGCTGCGTTTGACGGCGCCGATGTTGCGCTGCTGTCATTGCCGAATTCCGAGGCGGTCGAAATGCAGGTGGAGCGTTTTCTTAAGGTGGGAGTAGCGGGAAAAGCTATAATAGACCTGTCTACGAGCTTTCCGTCGTCCACCCGCAGCATATATGAAAAGATAATGGCGGCAGGCGGCAATTATATCGATTCGCCGCTCTCAGGCGGCCCCAAAGAGGCCTGGGACGGCAGTATGAGCATTATGGTGGGCGGCGACAGGGCGGTTGTAGAGAGCTGCTCCGAAATTATCAACAGCTATTGCAGCAGCTGGCGCTATACCGGGCCAAGCGGCAGCGCACATCTGATGAAGCTTGCACAGAATTGGGCAGGCCTTATGCAAGCGCTTGTATATGCGCAGCTCTATTCGATCGTAGATGCGCACGGCGTGACGCCCAAGGAGGCTTTCGACATATTAAACACTCCGGTGCTTGATAACTGGATGTTTCGGTTTTACAGCGAAAAATACGTTCAGCGGGATTACCGGCTGGACTTTGCGCTGCAGCTTGGGCTAAAGGACATTAAGTATATGAAGCGTTTATGCGATGAACTGGGCGTTCCGGGCTATATGCTGGATGGCGCCATAAAACTGTGCGAGGATACGCTGGGCGGCGCGGAGGATAGGGGAGCTGTAGATATGTCGTTCCCTGCGGAATATGTGCGCAGTCTGTGTAAACGCGACTGAGCGCTGCGTTACGGCATAAAATATCAGCCCGGACTGTGTGCCCGGGCTCAGGCTGTCGAAAAAGTCAATTTTGACTTTTTCGAGCTTGCAGGCTTTGCCTCTCGCCAATAGGCTGCGCCTGTTGGCGAGAGGCAAAGCCTGAGAAGAACAGGGAAAATCTGCGATTTTCCTTCCGGTCTGCCGCACCGGTCGCCAGACCGGATTTCACATTAAGGGCTTCGACCCTTAATAATCCCGGGGGTTATCGACAGTCTCAGCCCGGGCTGTGTGCCTGGGCTTTTGTGCTGTAAGCCCCGCCGTGCCCGCAAGCGAATTTGTCAGCCCATTGTGAGACGGACGTGTTCATAAACCGACTGCCGGCCGCGCTAAACGGTACAACGCTGGCCCAAAGCGATATACGGCACCGCTGGGGCATACTTGTGCTGATGATAAAATCCGCACAGGGCGAGCATCGTCACGCCGGCGCCGATTCCATAATAGGCAAAGACGATATAGTCACAGTGATAGGCCAGCGCAGCGACATAGAAAAGTGCTTTAATCTGGATACTGCGGCAGAGGGTGCGGCTGTGCCGGAAATGTAGCCGGCCGGCTTTCTTTAGGCCCTTTATGCCGGCGCCGTCATCACGGCCTCGTCGTATATAAGCTCGAACTCCAGCGAGGTAAGCGTCATATCGGAATTCACCTGCGCGTAAAGCGTGTTTTCGCCGGGCGCAAGCGTAAGCATATACTGTGCGTCGCGGGTCTGCAGCTTGCCGCGCGCTACCTCCTCGCGCGAATCGCCCGAGCCCTCGTAAAAAACTATTTCCAGCGCGCACACCAGCGGCTCCGGATAGCTGTTCTCCGCGATTAGATCGACAAAGGTGTCGTTGCTGTGCTCATATACCTGTATGCCCTTGAACGTGATGTATTGGCGGAAGTGGGTCTCGTCGGAAACGCTGTTGCCCAAGGCGTCAGTAAGCATCAGCGTAGGCTGCGGGGTGGACGCTGCGGACGTCGCTTCGGGGGTCAGTGTTGGCTCGGGCGTGGCCGTGGGCGCAGCGGTAACCGGAGCCAGCGTAACGGAAGGCTCAAGCACGGGCGCGGTGGCGACGCAGCCGGAGAGGGCAAGCGCCAGCGTGCATATCAGTACTGTTGCACGCTCAGCTCTCATATTTGGATTTTTGCTCATGGATAAGCTGCTGCTTGAGGTCATACAGCCCATCCGACATATCCACCTTGTACACGGTGGGATTGAGCAGCCGCTGCGTCTCCTCCCAAAATGTGGACAGCTCCTGCTTTGCATATTCGCATATCTCTTTTAACGTAGGCAGCTCGTATACCTGCCTGCCGTCGATGAACAGCGGCACGAGCATATCGCGCACGGTAAAGTCCGAAAGCGTCTTGGTCTTGTAGGTCTGATCCGGGTGGTATATTTTGAGCGGCTTTTCCGGGTCGATCTGCTCACCCTCCAGAGCTATAAGGTCCGCAAGCGCCATGCCGTTGGCCTTGCTGTAAAAGCGCAGCACCTTCTTGTAGCCGGGGTTGGTCATCTTGAATACGTTTTCGGACAGCTTCATCTTGGGGTAGATAACGCCGTCGATTATTTCGGCGCTCATCTTGTATACGCCGCCCAAAGCGGGGCAGTCGTCGCTGGTTATAAGCCTTGTGCCTACGCCCCATACGTCTATGCGGGCGCCCTGCGCCTTGAGATCGCGTATGACGTATTCGTCCAAGTCGCCGGAAGCGAATATTTTTGCCTCGGGATAGCCTGCATCGTCCAGCATCTTGCGCGCCTTTTTGGAAAGATACGCAAGGTCGCCGGAATCCAGCCGTATGCCTACGGGCTTAAAGCCCCTTTTCTTCAGTTCGTCGAATACAATTAGTGCGTTGGGTACGCCGCTTTTGAGCGTATCGTAGGTATCCACAAGCAGCATACACGCCTGCGGGAATATGTCCGCATAGGCGCGGAACGCGTCCAGCTCGGTCTTGAAGCTCATCACCCAGCTGTGGGCATGGGTGCCGCCTATGGGTACGTCGTACAGCATACCGGTGAGCACGTTGCTGGTGGATACGCAGCCGCCTATCATTGCGGCGCGCGCACCAAGTATGCCGGCGTCGGGGCCCTGGGCGCGGCGCAGGCCAAATTCCAGCACCTGCCCGCCCTGCGCGGCATGTACCACGCGCGCGGCCTTGCTGGCTATCAGCGTCTGGTGGTTGATAAGGTTGAGCAGCGCTGTTTCCACAAGCTGCGCCTGCATGATGGGCGCCTTAACGCGGAGCAGCGGCTCAAACGGGAACACCACCGTGCCCTCCTTCATGCCGTATATCTCGCCGGTAAAGCGCAGCTTGCCCAGCTCCTCCAAAAAGCCCTCGTCGAACAGCTGGAGAGAGCGCAGGTACGCTATATCCTCCGGGGAGAAGTGCAGCTCGTTTATCAGCTCTATGGCGGACTCCGTGCCCGCCATCACCGCAAACGCGGCGTTTTCCCGGGTGCTGCGGAAGAACAGATCAAATACGGCGGCGTTATCCTTCATGCCGTGCTTGTAGTAGCCATACATCATGGTAAGCTGGTAGAGATCCGTCATCATGGTAAGGTTGCGCCCGTCGCGCCCTTTAGCGCCGCTCCACGCAGAGTCAGTCATCGGTATTCTCCTTCTTCTCATCCGGTTCGTCCGGTTCGGCGGCCTCTGCAGCATCCGCCTGGGGCTCGTCCTCGCCGCTGTCCGGCTCTGCTTCACCGGCTTCGTCGGCTTCAGCGGATTCGTTATTATCGTCCGCGTCGGAATCATCATCAGCTTCGCCGTCGGCTGCTTCAGACTCGTCCTCGGGCAGAGGTGCCGGCCACATCAGCTCGCCCGTCTGCTTCTCCCTGCGAGCGCGCACGATAAAGAATACCAGCACCGCCAGGAACATCACCGTGCTTATCACCTGGGAAATACGCAGTCCGCAGTTGAGCCAGGACACCGTGCCGGGCTGTATCAGCCAGAGGCTGTCGCCACGAAGCAGCTCAATGAACATCCGCTCAAACGAATAAAGCATTATGTAGGTGAGGAATACATCGCCGTCATGCTTGGTGCGCTTTCTGAGCCAAAACCACAGCGCGAGGAATATGAGCAGGCACCACACGGATTCATAGAAAAAGGTGGCCAGATGGTACGGGTTGTCGCATATGCCGGAGACCAGCTGCCCATCCACAAAGCCGGTGAAGGTATGGGTGATGTCTATGCGCACGCACAGGGGGAACCACAGCAGCTCCGGGTTGGTGACGGGGTTGCCAAACGCTTCCTGGTTGAAGAAGTTGCCCCAGCGGCCTATCGCTTGTGCAAGCACGAGCCCCGGCGCAATGCAGTCGCCCAGCCTGAGGAAGCGTATTTTCTTTTTTCGTGAGTATATGTATATGCCGAGCAGGCCGACTATTACCGCGCCGTATATGGCAAGACCGCCCTCCCACAGGTACAGTATGCGTATGGGGTCTGCCAGATAGCTTTTCAGCTCAAACAGCACATAATAGAGGCGGGCGCCTACTATGCCGCAGGGTATGGCAACGAGGCAGACGTCAATTATGGAATCCTCGGGCAGCTTTTTGCGCTTGCCCTCGCGCATGGCCAGCAGGACAGCTACGATTATGCCGACGGCCATCAGTACTCCGTACCAATAGATATCTCTGCCGAATATGGTAAAGGCAACTCTGTCAGGATTTTGCATCATATGAAAGCCCTCCTAAAGCACACAGCTTAATATCGTATTATACATCAGGAGGGGCGCATTGAAAAGCCATAGTTAAAGCGGACGCGCAAAAAAGCCGGCCTTATACGCTGGGGTATAAGGCCGCATGATGGAGCGTATCAG
>CAZXRQ010000067.1:0-7541 GCA_964642795.1 uncultured Oscillospiraceae bacterium
CTTTGGGTTAATTCCTTCATTTTCATGCTTGACATTTAATAGTGAGTCTCCTTCAGCCTTCCCGCCGCCGTATTCCGCACCTCTGTAGACGGGTCAGTAACGGTGAACTGCTCAAGTACGGCGGCGTCCTTCATCCGGTATTCGCAGCTTTACAGAACGGTCCGTCAGGGCAATACCGTTAAGCGTGCCCTTGCATTTTTCGGTATTCCCGGATGATTCCAATATGTGCTTGTATTCATCAAATGAAAGCTCTTTCTTTTTGAGCAGCCCCATAAGCGCCTCCATGTCATGTTTGGCTAAAGCTTTACCATACGCCGCAGGATACTATTAACAAACGGGCGGCGCAGTCTGTCGATAAACCCCGGGATTATTAAGGGCCGCAGCCCTTAATGTAAAATCCGGTCTGACGACAGGTGCGTCAGACCGGAAGGAAAATCGCAGATTTTCCCTGCTCCTCTCAGGCTTTGCCGCCCGGGAGCCAACAGGCGCAGCCTATTGGCGACAGGCAAAGCCTGCAAGCTCTAAAAAGTCAAAATTGACTTTTTCGACAGTCTCGGGCGGCGCAGTCAAACTGCGCCGCCCGATATACACTGTGCCTTTATTCTCACCAAACGTCGTCGCGGTTGATGGGCATACTCATGCAGCGGGGGCCGCCGCGCCCGCGGGACAGCTCGCCTCCGGGTATGGTGTTTACCTTTATTCCCGCCTGGGCCAAAAGCTCGTTTGTGACCTCGTTGCGGTCGTAGGTGATTATATTGCCGGGGCTCAGCGTAAGGGAATTGGAACCCATGTTCCAATGCTCGCGCGAAGCAATTATCGGATCCCCTCCACCCACCTCAATAAACTGCGCGGCGGGCAGCTTCAGCGCGGACCGGAAAAGCTCCGCCACGGGCTCCGTGGTGCAACGGGCCTTTATTCCGCCATGCCCGTCGCTTGTCACGTCGTACACCTCGAAATACTTATCCGCTATGCAGGGATGCACAAGAAATTTATCGTAGTCCACCATGGTGCACAGCACGTCAAGATGCATGAACTTACGGCTTTTGGGATTGTTGAACAGCAGTATACGCTCGTAGCCGTTTTGGAACAGCTTTTTGGCCAAATGCTCCACGGCGCTAACATTGGTGCGCTCGCCGCAGCCTATTGCCAACAGCTTATCTGAAAGTACCAGCACGTCACCGCCTTCCATTTCAGCCTCGCGGCCGTATTCATACCATATTGGCACATCCTGCGCGGTAAACAGAGGATGGTAGTTGACTATGTACTTGACGTTAAGTGCCTCGCGCTTGCGATTCTTCATGCTCATGCAGCTGAGTATCATGCCATCCCCGACGGTGATGCAGATATCGCGGGTAAAATATGCGTTGGGTATGGGATCTGTGATGAACGGATATGCATCAGTGACCTGCAGTCGCAGTGGCTTTTCGCCGGTTGCGCCTTCGAGATCGCGGTAGGATACTCCGCGGCAAACGGCATTCCAAACCCCGCCTGCGTCCAGCGCGGAAAGATATGCGCGCACGGCCTCCCGCATCCCCTCGCCCTTGATCCCGGCAATCTCGATGTACTCATTAATATAGGCGAACTTAACGGCGTCGTCCTTGAGTACATCCCGGATAAGATCCTCAAGATACAGCACTTCCGTTCCGTTCGCCCGGATGGTGTTTGCAAACACATCGTGTTCTCTCTGTGCGGCTGGCAGATACGGCGTATCCTCCGCCAACATTTCGGCAAGATAGTCCGGCAGTATACTCTGCAGCTCGACGTCCGGCCGGTGCAGCATTACGGTATTAAGCCTTCCTATCTCCGACGTCTGATGAACAAATCGCCCCATGTCAATCTTCACCTTTCGACAGATATATTTGCGGCCGGCGCCGGCCACAAATTTATTATAGCACATGGCACGGGTTTTTCCATACCTCCACGATGCAATATGAAAGTATATAATGCGGCATACCGGCACGGGATTGATTTATTCTGACAAAATGGTTATAATCCTGTATGGGTGGGAGGATGGTCAACCTGCTGGCCGCCACCTATTCGGGACTGATAAGGAGTAGATATAGAGAAGCTTTTATTCACACGCGGCCGCTTATGTGCAGACTGATGCGGTGTATTTTGTTGTTTACCGCGGCAGGCGCCGCCAACTACAAGAGTGCAGAAAAGGAGAAACAAAATGGCTTATCACAGGATCTACAATTTTTCGGCCGGCCCGTCCATGCTCCCCATGGAGGTGCTGGAGAGCGCGCGCGACAATCTCATCGATTTTGAAGGCTGCGGCATGTCCGTAATGGAAATGAGCCATCGCAGCAAGGTTTTCGATAACATCATCGTTCAGGCCGAAGCTAAGATGCGCAAGGTCATGGATATTCCGGATAACTACAAGGTGCTGTTTATGCAGGGCGGCGCATCGCTCCAATTTGCGACCATCCCCATGAACCTTATGACCAAAAACCACAAGGCCGACTATATCCTTACCGGCAATTTTTCCAGCAAGGCTGCAGAAGAAGCCAGAAAGTACGGCACGGTCAACATAGCCGGCAGCACCAAGGACGAAAGCTTCTGCCGCATCCCGCGCCAGGAGGAGCTTAAGCTCGACCCCGAGGCTGACTATGTGCACATCTGCTTCAACAATACGATCTACGGCTCCGCGTGGGATTATATACCGGATACCGGCAAAGTACCGCTGGTGGCCGACCTTTCCAGCTGCATAATGAGCCGTCCTATCGACGTAAGCAAGTTCGCCGTGATATATGCCGGCGCACAGAAGAACGTAGCCCCCGCTGGCCTCACCTTAGTGATAATCCGCGAGGATCTGCTGGGCGAGCCCCTGCCGTACACCCCGGTAATGTGCGACTACACCGCCATCGCAAAGGGCAATTCCATGTACAACACCCCGCCGTGCTGGCCCATATACATCTGCGGACTGGTCATGGATTGGCTGCTCGGCATAGGCGGTCTTACCGAGATGCAGGCACGCAACGAGAAAAAAGCCGATCTGCTGTATGACTGCATAGATTCCTCCAAGCTGTACAAATGCGCCATAGAGCCCGGCAGCCGCTCCATAATGAACGTGCGCTTCTCCACCGGCAACGAGGAGCTGGACGCCAAGTTCGTCAAGGAAAGCGCAGCTGACGGCATGAGCAACCTCAAGGCGCACCGCTCCACCGGCGGCCTGCGCGCAAGCATCTACAACGCCATGCCTTATGAGGGCGTTGAGCATCTTGTGGCGTTCATGAAGAAATTCGAAGCGGACAACGCGTAAGGAGGACGGATATTATGCGTATACTTATCACCGACGGCATGGACAAAGGCGGTATCGCCAAGCTGAAGGAGCAGGGCCACGAGGTAGTGGAGCAATTCTATGAGCCGGACGCTTTAGGCGCGGCCATGAAGGAAGCCGACGTACTGGTAGTGCGAAGCGCCACCAAGGTACGCAAGGCGCAGATAGACGAAGCCAAGGGCGGCAAGCTCAAGCTGATCATCCGCGGCGGCGTCGGCGTGGACAATATAGACGTTGAATACGCAGAAGCTCAGGGCATAGCCGTAAAAAACACCCCGCGCGCCTCCAGCGATTCCGTTGCGGAGCTGGCGCTTGCGCATATGCTCTCCGTTTCCCGCTTCATCTCCATCGCAGGCCACACCATGCGCGAGGACCAGTGGGAAAAGAAGGCCTATAAGGGCATTGAGATAGGCGGCAAGACCCTCGGCGTTATCGGCTACGGCCGTATAGGGCAGGCATTGGGCCGCCGCGCCATGGCTCTGGGTATGAAGGTGCTGGCCTACGACGTATTCAAGGTGCCCGGTCTGGAATGCGAAGATATGCACTATGTGGAGCTGGACGAGCTGCTCGCCAAGTCCGACTTCATCTCACTGCACACCCCCAGCATCGACGGCAAGCCCCTCATCAACGATGATACCATCGCAAAGATGAAGGACGGCGCGGTGTTCATAAACACCTCCCGCGGCAACAACGTGGACGAGGATGCGCTGCTGCGCGCGCTGGACAGCGGCAAGCTCTACGGCGCCGGCATCGACGTATATCATGAGGAGCCGCCCAAAAACCGCGCGCTGTACACCCATCCGCACGTATCCTGCACGCCGCACATCGGCGCATCCACCAAGGAAGCGCAAAAGCGCATAGGCGCGGAGATCGTGGATATTATAGCCGCGATGTAACCCATTAACTCTAGGCTGTGCTGCCATATGGCCGCGCAGCCTTTTTTTGTTTTGGCAGGCATGTTCATACCTCCCGCCGTCGTGCTATAATACTATCCATAAACATGATCGCACATGGAGGTAAATATGTTCCGTAATATGAGACGCTTCAAGCAGCAGCTGTCCTGCGCGGATGCGGCTGCGGTGCTGGATAACGGTACTCACGGCGTGCTGGCGCTGCTGGGCGACGACGGCTACCCCTATGCCGTGCCGCTTGGATATGCATACTGCAACGGCAGGCTGTATTTTCACTGTGCAAAGACCGGCCACAAGCTAGACGCCATACGCGCCTGCGGCAAGGCTTCCTTCTGCGTGGTGGCGCAGGATGACGTTGTGCCCGAGAATTTCACAACGCTCTACCGCAGCGTTATCGCATTCGGCACCGTGCGCATAATAGAATCCGAGGCGGAGCGGCTTGCCGCCATAAACGCCATAGCGGACAAATATTCCCCCGGCAACGAGACGGAGCGGCTGCACAGGATAGAGCGCGACAGCAACGTTTTGTGCCTGCTCGAGCTTACGGTTGAGCATCTGTCCGGCAAGGGATCCATGACGCTTGTTAAAGCACGCCCGGCGCAATAACCTCCGCACCATGGCCAGGTGCTTTCAAAGCGGCTGCTTTGTAAGCCGCTTTGTTCAAATTTATGCCATTCTTCAACCCTACAGGGAAGCGCTCTGATCGCAACTACGGTACGAATTACGGCGAGCTATACAAGCGAGGAAACAGGGCACACACAACAAAAGCCCCGGCCGAAAGGTCGGGGCTTGCTTTTTGCAGTTGCTTACTTTCTGAGGTTCAGGCTTGCGAGTATCGCACGGTAACGCTCGATATCCTTCTTTTTGAGGTAATCGAGCAGGCCCCTGCGCTGGCCGACCATTTTGAGCAGGCCGCGGCGTGAGTGGTGGTCCTTATTGTTCAGCTTAAGATGCTCGTTAAGGTGGTTGATGCGCGCGGTAAGCAGCGCAATCTGTACCTCGGGCGAACCTGTATCGCCTTCGTGCAGCTTATACTGATCGATAATCTCCTGTTTGGTCATTTCTGACAGTTCCATTTGGGGTTCCTCCTATAAATATTATATCCCCGAAAGCCGAGCAAAACGTTGGAGTAGTCGTAGAACGCAGCCATCGGTTTTTTGCCGTCTTTAACGGCTTTTGTGATTATATCATATAGCCGGTGCCGTTGTAAATGGTGAATTGCCCCATTTCACGCGCATTATGCCCGCCTTTTTATGAAAGTATTTCCCGGGCAATTTCGGCGTCATGTGCTATCTGCCCGGCCAGCTCCTTAACGTTGGGAAACGTTATCTCTCCGCGCAGGCGCTTTACAAAGCGCACCCGCATGGCCTCGCCGTATATATCGCCGTCAAAATCAATTATATGCGTTTCTATCGTAGTCTCGCGGCCCTCCACGGTTGGGTTTTTGCCGATGTTGGTCACGGCAGGGCGGCAAATGCCTCCCACCTCCGCATATGTGGCATACACCCCCGCCGCGGGCACCACAAGCTCCCCTGTACCACCGAGGTTGGCGGTGGGATAGCCCATGCCGCTGCCTATCTGACGGTTTTTTACGACAAAGCCGCTCATGGCATATTCGCCGGTAAGCATAACGCCCGCATCCTCTACGTCGCCGGCCTCAAGGCAGGCGCGTATGCGGGTGCTGGACACCACCGCGCCGTCATAGTATTCCGGGGGGATCTCGCACACCTCAAAGCCCAGCTTTTCGCCAAAGCCGCGCAATGCGGTAACATCGCCCTCGCCCCGGCTGCCAAACGTATAGTTGAAGCCCGCCACGGCCACCGCCGCACCGTATTCCTCTGCCAGCACGCGTGCAAACTCCGCCGGCCGCATCGCGGCATATTCCGCTGTGAACTGTACCGCCGTTACCGTTCCGCCAAAGCCGTGCAGCGCCTGTATGCGCTCCTCGTTCTTCATCAGCAGGCGCGGCGTCCTGTCAAACAGCGCAAGCGGATGCTCGCTGAACGTGTAGATCATAAAGCCCAGCCCGCGTTCTTCCGCTATTTGCCACGCGCGCTTGAGCAGGGCACGGTGCCCCTTATGTATGCCGTCGAACGTACCCAGCGCTATAACGCGTTTATTCTCCATGTACTTCCTCGCCTCGAAGGAACAGGCTTATGTGCAGTCCTTCGCCATCCGGCGTTCCCACGCCAATGAATTCATCCTCAACATATATCCTCAGCGGCGCACCGCAGGGCAGCTCACCCGTTACCGTTTGCGGCAGTGTCGCGCCGTTAACCAGCTTGCGCGCGTTGGACGCGGAAAGCCCGTTGAACCTCGCCGCACCCAGCTGGGACAGCGCCTGCTCCATCGAGATCACCGCCGTATCCAGCCCGTCTTCCTCCTTGAGCTGTCTCAGCTCATCAAGCGTATATGCTCCGTCCAGCGTAAAGCTGCCCGCACACTCCCTCAGCAGAAAGCCCATGTGCGCCGGCACGCCCAGCGCCGCGCCTATATCGCAGCACAGCGTGCGCACATATGTGCCGCGGCCACAGGTAACCTCCAGCAGAAAACGGTTTTCACCGGTCTGCGCCGTAAGCTCCAGCGCGTATATCTCCGCCCTGCGCCGTTTTCGCTCGGATTCCTCTATATGCACGCCGGAACGTGCTATCTTGTACATCTGCCGCCCATCCACCCGAACGGCCGAATACATCGGGGCAATCTGCTCTATCTCGCCGGTAAAGCGCGGCAGTATCCTCTCGATCTCCTCGCGTTCAACGCGTCGTGCGCCGGTCTCGGTCACCACGCCGTATGCGTCCTGCGTATCCGTTGAGGAGCCTATGCAAAGCTCCGCGCGATACTGCTTGCGCTTATCTATCAGCATGTCAAAAAGGCGCGTCGCCCGCCCCAGGCACACCGGCAATACGCCCGCAGCGCCCGGATCCAGCGTGCCCGCGTGCCCCACGCGCTTCATGTTGAATATATGCCTAAGCTCGGAAACGACATTGCTGCTGGTCATGCCGGGCGGTTTTAAAACATTTACTATGCCCTCTATGATGTCGCTATACCTCCAAAGCCTTTTGCGCAAGCTCCAACGCCTGCACATATATGTCCGCCATTTCGCCATGCACGGTATAGCCGGCGGCGCGCATATGTCCGCCGCCGCCCAGCGCGCCCGCCATGGCGCTTACATCCGCAGTCAGCTTGCTGCGCAGGCTCACCTTGTATTGCCCCGCGCCGCATTCGCGTATAAGTATGGCTATTTCCACGCTGTCTACATCGCGTATATGGTCGATAACGCCCTCGGTGTCCTCCTCGGAGGCTCCGGCGTGCTTCAGGACAAATTCCGGCTTTATGAGGGCGGTGTAGCC
>CAZXRQ010000067.1:7551-9473 GCA_964642795.1 uncultured Oscillospiraceae bacterium
GTCAGCTCGGACAGCGTCAGCGCGGATATGCCTACCCTGCTGTTTTGCGCAAGCTGCATATTAGTCAGCGCCACACCCAGCAGCTTCTTTTTTCCGTACGGAACGGTGCGGAATATCAGCCGGTTTATCTCGTATGCGTTTATGCCGCTTGAAAGCAGCTGCGATGCTATAAGGTGCGACTCAGGCGTTGTGTTTCCGTATGCAAAATTGCCGGTATCAGTGATTATCGCGGCATATATGCATGTGCAGGCGTCGATATCGTATGTATCGAACATCAGCCTGTCCAGCGCAAATACTAGCTCGCCCGCGGCGGCGGCCGTCGCGGATACAAGATTCACGCCACCGTAACCGCTGTTTGTAACGTGGTGGTCTATCACGGCGGTACGCTGTGCCGCATCAAACAACCGTTGCGCCTCACCCATGCGCGCAGCGTCCGCACAGTCTACCGCTATTGCGCAGGGTGTGGCCTTTGCCATATCCGGGGAAAGCACGTCGTCCGCGCCCGGCAAAAAAGCGTACACCTTCGGCACGCGGTCCTCGCAGACCACTTGCGCGCGCTTATTCAGCCGCTCAAGCATATGCGTGAGCGCCAGCGCCGAGCCCAGGGTATCCCCATCCGGTGAAGTATGCGTAATAAGCGTAAAGCCATCGTTATCCAGCAGAAATTCCGCCATACGCCGGATATCGCTTTTTGCAGCCTTCATAAGCGCTCCTTTATTGCTCGGGTCTTTTGGCGGTGTTGAGCCTGTTGATAATTTCGGATATATGCACGCTGTACTCTATGGAGTTATCCAGCTCAAAGCTGAAGCGCGGCAAAGCGCGTATATCCATGCGCCTTCCCACCTCGCGCGCGATGAAGCCCGAGGCCGCGTTCAGCGCGGCCACGGCGTCCTTTCGCACGGCGTCGTCCTTATCGTAAACGCTTACCTTTACCTTGGCCCATTTAAGGTCGTTGGTAACGGAAACGTCCATTATGGTGGTCATATCCGTTATGCGGGGATCCTTCATATCCCGCACGATCTCGCTGACGGTCTTCTTTATCTCCTCCGCCATGCGGTCATATCGTATGTTTGCCATTGGTTAACGCTTCACTTCCTCCATTATGTAGGCTTCTATCTCGTCGCCTACGCGTATGTCGTTATAGCTTTCGATCCCTATGCCGCACTCATAGCCGGAAGCTACCTCCTTGACGTCGTCCTTAAAGCGCCTGAGCGACGATATCTTGCCCTCGTGTATAACCACGCTGTCGCGCAGCAGGCGCACCTCGGCGTTGCGCATTACCTTGCCGTCGGTAACGTATGCGCCGGCTATGGTGCCAGCACCCGTCACCTTGAACACATCGCGCACCGAAACATGGCCCAGCACGTTCTCCTTGAATATTGGGGCGAACATGCCCTTCATGGCGTTTTCGATATCCTCTATGGCGTTGTAGATTATGCGGTAGGTACGCACATCCACGCTTTCCTTTTCGGCTGCTGCACGCGCTGCCGCATCCGGACGCACGTTGAAGCCTATTACTATCGCATTGGAGGCGGAGGCAAACATGATATCCGACCCGGTTATAGCACCCACGCCGCCATGTATGCACTTTACGCGCACCTCGTCGTTGGACAGCTTTTCCAGCGCCGTACGCACAGCCTCCACGCTGCCCTGCACATCCGCCTTTATGATGAGGTCGAGCTCCTTGACCTGCCCCTCGGCTATCTGGCTGAACAGATCGTCCAGCGATACCTTTGTGGCGGCCAGCGTCTTGAGCTGCTCCACCTTTTGCTTATCACGGCGCTCCTCCGCCACCTGGCGGGAGAGCTTATCTATCTCCGCAACGCTGAGCGTATCGCCCGCATGGGGAACCTCGGAGAAGCCCAGCACCTCGACCGGCTGGCTGGGGCCTGCGGATTCCACGCGCCTGCCCTTATCGTCCA
>CAZXRQ010000068.1:0-9149 GCA_964642795.1 uncultured Oscillospiraceae bacterium
ATTCATTTTACCATCTCGAAGGTTCAACTTCTCTCTTTATTGGTTCATATCATTTGACGACAGAAAGAATAGAATATCAACTTTCTTTATGAATAAAGCAATACTATCTGCCAAAAATGAAAACGCCCCGCCGGTGCGGTTATAGATAACACGTCTCTACGCCAAGCAGGCATCAGCAAAAGCGCATCATGCACTGCAACGCCGTCATATATATGTCCATAAGGAGGTGAGCGCATGAAAAACAGGCCGCGTCTTTTAATTCGCGCCGCTGCGGCGATACTGGTGCTTATATATGCTGCGCTTGCGCCGGTATACTTACTTCGCGCGGATAGCGTCGAACCGGAGCCGCAATCAGAGACTCCGCCAGGTATAATTACCGTTTGGCACATAGTAGCCTTCAAGCCGTATTCCGGCAGCGTAACAGGCTGGCTCTCAAAGCGCGGGGCCGCACTGGAAAAGCGCCATTATGGCACGTTTTATAACGTCACCGGTATGTCGTACGAGGAGTATGTTGAACGGCGTGCGCGCGGTGAGCGTGCGGACGTATACTCATTCGCCGCCGGATGTATGGAAGCGGATATGCTTTTACCGCTGGAAGCTGATATTGACGCGCTGCTTATTCCCTCCCTTTCCGGCTGCGGCGAAAATGACGGTACAGCGTATGCATACGCATATCTTTACAGCGGTTATGCTATTGCATTCAACAGCGCGCTCATGCAGAAGCAAGGCATCCTCCCGCCCGAGGAGGGACTGTTTGAGAAGTGGGCTGCCACGATGCTTGCAAAGGGTATGCTCTCATGCGAGCCTGCCATTGCATCGGCACTTATGATAGACGGCGATCCAGCAGCGATTGATGCTTTTTTGCAGGGCCGATGCCCCGCCGCCATATGCGACATGCGCACACTCGCCATGCTTAAAGGCAGACTGGCGGACGGCAAGGGCTTTGTTTATCAGTCAGTCGCGTTTACCGACTACACGGAGCAGGTGCAGCTTATCGGCATAGCTGCGGACATTGCGCCCGCCAAGCTGGAGGCCGCGCTGTTGTTTATCAGCACTGTATTTGATGAGGCCGCACAATCGCCGCTGTGTGAATTAGGCGCACATCCCGCGCTTGCCGCCTGTACAGATTCCGCGCAAGCCGATCTGCCACAGGAAACAGCTTTGCTGCTGTCCCCCCTGCCGCGCGTACCAAACGCGTTTGATCCGACAGATTAATGCAGGCGCCAAATCGCGTCGCTATGCATGCGGGGGTTGTTTACATCGGCAAAATACAGTAAAATCAATATAAATAATTATAAGTGTGGAGACCTATGCGACAGGAGTTGACAAAGCGCCTTGAGCACATCGAGCTTGTATTCGATGCGCCCATGAGCCGGTATACCTCGTTCCATATAGGCGGCCCGGCCACGGCGCTTGCGCTGCCCCGTACCGCGGAAGATGTGGCTGTGTGCATTTCAGCAGCCGACGGGCTTGGACTGCCGTACTATATCATCGGCAACGGCAGCAACATTTTGGTAAGCGACAAAGGCCTTGACGCGCTTGTGATCCGGCTGTGCGGAGGCGACAGCCTGCACCGGCTGGCAAACGACGGCGCGCTATTTCATGCGGGCGCAGGCGTACTGCTAAGCGAGCTTGCACGCTTCAGCGTCCAGCGCGGCTACACCGGGCTGGAATGGGCGGCCGGTATACCCGGCACCGTCGGCGGCGCTGTGGCAATGAATGCCGGTGCATACGGCGGCGACATACGATCGTCGCTTAAAAAGGTAACCGTACTGGAAAACGGAAAAATGTTGGATCGCATCCCGCTGGAGGATGACATGGGCTACCGGCGCAGTATATTCTGCGCGCCGGAGCGCGTAGTGCTGAACACCGAATTCCTGCTTGAAAAGGATGATGGCAGCGCGAATGAACGCCTTGTCGAATACATGGCAAAGCGCAAAGCCAAGCAGCCGCTGGAATATCCCAGTGCAGGCAGCACCTTTAAGCGACCGGAAGGGCATTTTGCAGGCGCATTGATTGAGCAGGCCGGGCTCAAGGGCACAAGCGTGGGCGGTGCGCAGGTAAGCACGCTTCACGCAGGCTTTATCATCAACACCGGCGGCGCGACCTGTTCGGACGTGCTTGAGCTTGTTAGTCGGGTACAGCAGGCCGTATACGAGAATTCCGGCGTCAGGTTGGAGCCTGAGATACGCTATTTGGGACAATAACAGGAGGAGCACATGTATCTGCTGATAGTTACCGGACTTTCCGGGGCGGGAAAATCGCAGGCGCTGCGCAGGCTGGAGGATATGGGCTACTATTGCGTGGACAACCTTCCGTCCGAGCTGCTAAACGGCTTTATAGAGCTTTGCACGCGCTCCTCGGTAGAACGCGCGGCCGTGGTGGTGGACAGCCGTTCAAACGTATTCAATGCGGATATGGAGCAGGCGCTGAATATGCTGTGCGAGTTAGAGTTGGATCACGAGCTGCTGTTTCTTGACTGCCGCGACAACGTGCTAGAGCGGCGCTATAACGAAACGCGCCGACGCCATCCGCTGGACGACGACGTTACTTTGGGCATAAATAAAGAACGCGGCATACTCGCGCCGTTAAGAGACCGGGCAAACTACATAATAGATACATCTGATATGAAGCCGTCGGAGCTGTCCGGCCGGCTGTCGGACTTTGGCAAGAAGGAACGCGGCCGTGAATTCCTGCTTACCGTTGAGAGCTTCGGCTACAAGCGCGGCGTGCCTATCGAGGCGGACATGGTGTTTGATATGCGCTTCCTGCCAAACCCGTTTTATGTGCCCGAGCTTCGTTCCCTTTCCGGAATAGATAACAAGGTGCGCGGCTATATCGCCGCAGACGGTGAGTTTGACCGCTTCATAAGCAGTGTGGAAGCACAGCTTATCGAGCTTATCCCCCGCTTTATTGCGCAGGACAAGCGCAGGCTGCTTGTATGCTTCGGCTGTACGGGCGGCCGCCACCGTTCGGTCTGTGCGGCGCAGGAGCTTTACCGGCGCATGACCGGCAAATTCGATGTAACGCTGGTGCATCGCGATGCGGCGGTCGAGGCTGATGATATCATGCAGCGCGCAGGCGGAAGACGGGAGGATTGATAGACAAGTGTCTTTTTCATCGCGCACAAAGGATGAAATACTCAAGCAGCGCGCGCATACCGCCGAAGAAAAGCGCGCAATGCTGTTTTCACTTACTCACGCGGCGGCCTCTATGTCGCTTTCGCGCGACGGCGTCGGCGTGCGCATGGTAACTGAGAATCACGGCGCGGCAAAGCTGTACGCACAGCTTGCAAGCGAGCTATACGGACTGGACGCCGCAATATCCATCACCCAGTCCGAGGGGCTTAAGGCCAGAGTAACGGTCGTACGGCTCACTGGCTCACGCTGCCGCGAATTGCTCAGTGACGCCGGCTGTTTCGGCGTTTTTGAAGCCGGCACACCGTATTTAAGTATCGACGGCGAAGACGATGCATATGTGCGCGCATACATCAGGGGTGCATTCCTGGGCTGCGGCTCGGTCTCAGATCCCGGCAAAAGCTATCATCTTGAGTTCGTGTGCCGCAACGAGGATTTCTCAAAAGTACTGGAAACGCTTGTTTGCAGCATGGGCATCCAGGCAAAGCGCACCCAGCGAAAGAGCAGCTATGTTGTCTATCTGAAGGACGGCGACGAAATCTCAGACCTTATTACGCTTATGGGCGGTATGACAAGCACTCTGGAGTTTGAACATGCGCGGGTATTGCACGGGGTTGCAAACGACGTCAACCGCAAAAATAATTTTGACACCGCAAACATGCAGAAAGCTGCGCGCAGCGCGGCTCAGCAGCTTGTGGATATTGAGTTTATAGACGCTGAGCTGGGTCTTGGCGCGTTGCCCCCCAAGCTGAGGGAGGCAGCCGAGGCGCGGCAGAACAACCCGGAATCCACGCTGGCCGAGCTGAGCGAGCTTATTGGCGTAAGCAAGTCCGGCGTAAACCACAGGCTGACGCGACTATGCGATATCGCCGCGGAGCTAAGACTGCACGGCGTCTGACGGCCGGAAACGGAGATGGCTTTATTTTGAAACAGTTTACTCACCTGCATGTACATACGCAATACAGCCTGCTTGACGGCGCTGCGCGGATTAACGACCTAGTGGCGCGCGCGAAGCAGCTGGATATGAATGCCCTGGCCATTACCGACCACGGCAGCATGTACGGCGTTATAGATTTTTACAAGGAATGTAAAAAGCAGGGCATCAAGCCCATACTCGGTATGGAGGCATACGTCGCCCCGCGTTCACTCGAGGACAGAGAGGGCGTGCGGGAATATGCGCATCTTGTGCTGCTTGCGAAGAATCAACAGGGCTACAAAAACCTGATTCAGCTTTCCTCTGCGGCATTTGTAAAGGGCTTTTATTATAAGCCCCGCATAGATTATGACCTACTAAATGAATATCACGAAGGGCTGGTATGTCTTTCCGCCTGCCTTGCAGGCGATATCCCCAACCGGCTGCTCATGGGTGACGATGCGGGCGCGTACGAGCTGGCCAAGCGGCTTCGTGCCATGTTCGACGAGGATTTCTACATAGAGCTGCAAAACCACAATCTGCCCGAACAGCTCACGGTGCTGCCCAAGCTCAGCAGCCTTGCAAAAACGCTAGGCATAAAGACAGTGGCGACAAACGACGTGCACTACGTTACCCGGGACGATGCGGAGGCGCAGGATGTACTGCTGTGCATACAGACCAACCGCTTTGTGGACGAGGAAAAGCGTATGCGCATGGCTACGCAGGAATTCTACCTAAAAAGCGGCGACGAGATGCTGGACGCGCTTTATGACTACGCGGACGCTTTGGACGTTACCAACGAAATAGCGGATAAATGCAGCGTTGAAATAGAATTCGGCGTGCGCCACCTGCCCGGATTTACCGCGCCTGACGGAAAATCCAACAACAACTACCTGCGCGAGCTTGCCGAAACCGGCCTTAAGCGTAAGATGCCTCAGGCCGACGAATCCGCATATCAGCGCCTGCATTACGAGCTGGATGTTATAGTCCAGATGGGCTTTGTGGACTATTTTCTCATAGTGTGGGATTTTGTGGATTTTGCCCACAGGAAGGGTATATTCGTCGGCCCCGGCCGCGGCAGCGGCGCGGGCAGTCTGGCAGCCTATGCGCTGGACATCACCGATATCGACCCCATCAAATACGGCCTAATATTTGAGCGTTTCCTTAACCCTGAGCGCATATCCATGCCGGATTTCGACATCGACTTCTGCATAGAACGGCGGCAGGAGGTGATCGACTACGTCATAGAAAAATACGGCGCGGACCATGTGGCGCAGATAATCACCTTCGGCTCCATGGCCGCAAAACTCGCTATACGCGACGTCGGACGCGTGCTGCGTATGCCTTACGGCGACGTCGACCGCATAGCTAAGCTCGTGCCTAACGCGCTGGGCATAACGCTTACAAAGGCTCTGGAGCAATCGCAGGAGCTTAAAACGCTTTATGATACCGACGCCAACATAAAAAAACTGATCGACCTTTCCTTAAAGCTGGAGGGGCTCCCCCGCCATGCCTCCACCCACGCAGCAGGCGTTGTGATAAGCGCTCAGCCCACCACCGAATATGTGCCGCTTCAGCGCAACGAGGACGCCATCACCACGCAATTCCCCAAGGATACCATAGAGGAGCTTGGGCTGCTCAAGATGGACTTTTTGGGTCTGCGCACGCTTACTGTTGTACGTGATACTCTCGCCCAAATAGAAAAGCAGCATAAGCCCGTGCCGGACCTGCAAAAGCTGGTTTTTGACGACCCGCATGTGTACGAAATGATATCCAAGGCGGACACGGACGGCGTGTTTCAGCTTGAATCCTCCGGAATGAGGCAGTTTATGATGCAGCTGAAGCCGGATAATTTTGAGGATATCATCGCGGGAATATCGCTGTTCCGCCCCGGCCCTATGGATCAGATACCGCGCTATGTAGCAGGCAAGTACAACAAAAGCAGCATCAAATACGAGCATCCGCTCCTGCGGCCCATTCTCGAAAAGACCTACGGCTGCATGGTATATCAGGAGCAGGTCATGCAGATAGTACGCGACCTTGCAGGCTATTCCTGGGGCCGCAGCGACCTTGTGCGCCGCGCGATGGCCAAGAAAAAGCACGACGTAATGGCCAAGGAGCGCGAGTACTTTGTTAACGGTATATCGGATAACGGCGAGATCATTGTCCCCGGCGCAGTAAGAAACGGCGTGCCTGCAACGGTAGCTAACCGCATATTTGACGAGATGATGGATTTTGCCTCGTATGCCTTCAATAAATCCCATGCGGCGGCATACGCCGTTGTTGCATACAGGACGGCATACCTGAAGTACTACTATCCCGTCGAGTTCTTTACCGAGCTTATCAACAGCTTCCTCAGCAGCGCGGATAAGGTAGCGGAATACATATACTCCTGCCGCAGGCATGGCATCGCCGTACTGCCTCCAAATATCAACAAAAGCTTTGCGCGCTTCTCCGTAGAGGGAAACAGCATACGCTACGGACTGGGCGGGGTACGCAACGTCGGCGAAAGCGCGATAGACGCCATTGTAGCGGAGCGCGAACAAAACGGCGCATTTATGGATTTTGAGGACTTCCTGCGCCGCAGCGACGGGCTGAACAAGCGCATGGTCGAAGGGCTTATCAAGTCGGGCAGCTTTGACTGCCTGAACGTCAAGCGCGCGCAGCTTATCGCCGTATATGAGCGTGCAATGGACGCCGTTGCCGCAGATAAAAAGCGCACCGCTGACGGCCAGCTCTCTCTTTTCGATCTGGTGGACAGCCCGCAGCAGCGCAGCGAGCTTTCAGCGGTGCGGCTGCCAAATATTGAGGAGTACGAAAGCCGCGCCCTGCTTTCCATGGAACGCGAAGCGCTGGGTATATATATAAGCGGCCATCCGCTGGAACGCTATGCGGATGCGCTCAAGGCCACTACAACTCCCGCCGCCGTACTTTCGGACACCGAGGCCTGTACTGTACGCGACGGCGACCGCGTACGCGCAGGCGGAATAATCACATCCGTTAGAACCAAGCAGACCAAATCCGGCAACGGTATGATGTGCTACGCCACGCTGGAGGATCTCACCGGGGCCGTTTCACTTACGGCGTTTCCATCGGTATTCACAAAATACGTCCGTCTGCTTAAGGAGGATTCGCTTGTGCTGGCATCCGGTCGGTTCAACGTACGTGAGGATCAGCCCAACACCCTCCTCATTGATGAGGTGATCCCGTTGGACGCGCAGTCTGCCGGTGAAAAGCTGTTTTTACGGCTGAACACGCAGGACGCGCTCCAGACCGCCCGCGTTACAAATATGCTGCAGCGCTTCCCCGGCAACGTGCCGGTGGTGCTGTACGACCCTGCCACTCAAAAGCAGAAACTTGTGCCGGAGAGCTGCTACATAAACCCCTCCGAGGCACTGCTGAGCGCACTAATAGCTATACTCGGCGATGAAAACGTAAAACGCACCTACAAAAAACAACAAGGATAATCGATAATATGCCTAAGAACAAACCACCCGTAAAGAGGAACGACGAGCTTATACTTAATATCACCGCAATGGGCGCCGAAGGTCAAGGCATCGGCCGTGCGGAGGGCTTCACCGTATTTGTACCGGGCGCGCTGCCGGATGAGACTGTGCGCGCCCACGTTATCAAGGTATACCCCTCCTATGCAGTAGCAAAGCTCGCGGAGATAACCGTGCCGTCAGCGGCGCGTGTACAGCCGCGGTGCCCGCAATTTGCCCACTGCGGCGGCTGCCTGCTGCAGCACATGGACTATCCCTCCCAGCTTGAATACAAGCATCGCACGGTAGCCGACGCGATAGCGCGCATCGGCGGCTTCACCGGGCTTGACGTCAACCCGATCATTGGTATGGAGGATCCGTGGCGCTACCGCAACAAGGGCAGCTTCCCGTTCGGCCAGACCGACGGAGCCGTGTGCTTCGGTTTTTTTGCGCAGCGCAGTCACCGTATCACCCCGCTTACGGATTGCTGTATACAGGACGACGCGCTGCTGCGGGTTCCCAATACGGTCTGCGCATGGGCTAATGAATACGGCGTGACCCCCTATGATGAATCCACCGGCACAGGCACGCTTAGGCATGTTGTAGCGCGAAAAAGCACCTCCGGCGATATTATGGCGGCGCTGGTAACAACCGGGGCCCTGCCGCACATAAGCCAGCTTACCGGCGCGCTCAAGCGTGAAGTTCCCGGGCTTATAAGCGTAGTACACAACCTTAATTCGCAAAATACAAACGTCATCTTCGGCGATGAATTCGACACCGTATGGGGACAGGGCTATATCGAGCAAAGCATTTGCGGCCTTGATTACCGTGTAAGCGCCGCGTCGTTTTTGCAGGTAAACATTCCGCAGACCGTGCGTCTTTATGAAACGGCCGTGGAACTGCTTTCCCCCGGCAAGGAGGAGACCGTCTTCGACCTGTACTGCGGCATAGGCACTATATCGCTGCTGCTCGCCCAAAGCGCAGGACGCGTAATCGGCGTGGAAAGCGTAGAGCAGGCCGTGCAGGACGCCAAGGTCAACTGCGAGCTCAACGGAGTCTCCAACGCAGCGTTCGTTTGCGGCAATGCGGAGGACGTGCTGCCGGAGCTGCTGCTTCAGCACGAGCTCCCCGACGCCATCGTGGTAGATCCGCCGCGCAAGGGCTGTGACTACCTCGCCCTGCGCGCCATGATAGAATGCAGCGCCAACCGCATAGCGTACATATCCTGCAACCCCGCCACGCTCGCCCGCGACTGTAAGCTGCTGGCCGAAGGCGGCTTTATCCCCGTCGCCGTGCAACCCGTGGATATGTTCCCGCAGACGGCACACGTTGAGACGGTGGTATTGATGTCAAGGGTTGAGAAGTAAGAGTGTAATAAGATAAGTAAATAAAGGCTTTCCGTGGTTTGAGGTCTGGTTCTAAGCCGGAAGGATAATCACGGTTTTTTGCTTTGAGGGAAGTTATCCAAGATTGGTGAGATTAAAAAGCCATCAGCAAATGGCGCTGATGACTAAGTGAGTTGATAAGATGGTTGGCAAAATAATGGTGAGTTGATAAGATTGCTATTTATCAGCGTAGGTGTCGTGGGTGGCAAGGACTAAGCAACCATCTTTAGAA
>CAZXRQ010000069.1:0-8480 GCA_964642795.1 uncultured Oscillospiraceae bacterium
CTTGGCGTGCTTTACCTGCTGCCGGCTATACTGATAGGCCTGTCCTTCCACGAATGGGGACATGCTTATGCGGCGTACCGCTTAGGCGATCCCACCGCGCGCAATCTTGGCCGCATGACGGTGAATCCGCTTGCGCATTTTGACGTGTTCGGCTTTCTCATGCTTATTCTTGTTGGATTTGGCTGGGCAAAGCCGGTACCCATAAACCCGCGAAATTTCAAGAACCCCCGCCGGGACGAGCTGGTGGTATCCTTTGCGGGAGTTGTTATGAATCTTCTGCTCGCGTTCGTGTTTATGGGCATATACATGGCGGTTGCTATGTTCGTCACATTTAAAAACGCTGCGCTGGGGCAAACGGTGCTTACAATACTTTACTATATCGTGGTGATCAATATTGCGCTGTTTGTATTCAACCTTATGCCAATACCGCCGCTGGACGGCTACCGCGTGGTGAAGTGCCTGTTTGTACGCAATATGACGGGCTACAAGGTGTGCGCATTTTTGGAGCGCTACGGCTTCCTCATACTGATACTTCTGCTTATGAGCGGCGCACTCACGAGTGTGCTTACCGTTGTGCGCAGCTGGCTTATCGAAGGCATGAGCAACGTTTATTCGGCGCTGTTCTCGCTGTTTTGATGCGGGGCTATTATGTCGTATGAGGTACATCTAAAACAGTTTGAAGGCCCGCTGGATCTGCTGCTTCACCTTATAGAAAAGGCGGAGGTGGATATAAAGGATATATTCATCTCCGAAATAACCGCGCAGTATCTCAGCTATATGGATGAGCTGGACGCGCTGGATATGGATACCGCCAGCGAATTCCTAACCATGGCTGCCACGCTTGTTTATATCAAATCCCGCTCGCTGCTGCCCCGCCCACCCAAGGAGGACGCAGAGGAGGATCCCGAGGAGGCCTTGATACGGCAGCTGCGCGAATACAAGGCATTCAAGGAAGCAGGCGCCAAGCTGGAAACGCTGCGGGATGCCGCGCGAGGTATGTTTGCTAAGCTGCCGGAGGAATTCGTTTTGCCGCCGCAGGAGATAACGCTTACCGAGACCTCCATGAACGCGCTGTTCGAGGCGTTTCTAGATGTGGCGGACCGTCGCGCAAAAGAGGAACGGAGCAATTCCTATGTGCATGAGATCAGCGCGGACGCCTATACCGTGCGGACACAGCTTATACGTATCCGCGGCGCGCTCAAAGACGGAGGTACGATATCCTTTGAAAGTCTGTTTGACGAAGGCGCTAGCAAGCTCGAAATGATAGTTACGTTTATGGCGTTGCTGGATATGATAACCCGGCAGGAGATCGTTCTTAAGCAGAAGCATCCGTACAGCCCTATATCCATAACGGCAAAAGAACTTATTGAGGACGACAGCGACATAGAATATATGGACGAAGAAGGCGGCGGCGATGGAGTATAACGAAAAGATTTCAGCAGTTGAGTGCATACTGTTTGTATCCGGCGAGCCGGTATCCATTGTGCAGCTGCAGCGCGCACTGGACATAACGGATATGGAGATGCGGGCCCTGCTGCAAAGCATGGATGCGCTATATCGCGAGCAGCATCGCGGCATATTGCTCTATCTTACTGACGATACCGCCCAGCTTATATCCAATCCGCAATATGCCGACATAGTCGGAGAGCTGCTGCAGCCGGCGCAGACCAAGTCGTTTTCACAGGCAATGCTGGAAACGCTTTCCATCGTGGCGTACAGGCAGCCGGTTACCCGCGCCGATATAGAGGCCGTGCGCGGCGTGCGTTGCGATTACTCGGTAAGCCAGCTTGTAAAGCTGGGTATGATACAGGAGCTTGGCCGTAAGGATGCGGTAGGACGGCCGATGCTGTTTGGTACTACCGATGCTTTTTTGCGGCAGTTCGGCCTGCATACACTGACGGAGCTGCCCTGCTACGAAACCTACTCGCAGCCCCTGACTGAAGATGAGCTTGCAGACGGCTTGCCCGCGCTGCCCGAGCCCGATGCAGTGGAGGCGGAAGCATAGTAAGCTTCCGATGTAATACTAATACGAATATCTGCTAACAATATAGACCATGACTACCGGAGGGCAGCATGGTCTTTTTGTTGTGTGCATTTGCGCTGCTGTGCGCGCTAGCAGCGGGTCTAAGCCTCTGCCGCGTCGAGATATGCCTTAGGCTGTGCGGCGCAGGCTTTGATATGCTGCGAATAGATGTGCGTATACTAAGTCTGCGTATATTTAGAGATTCGCTTATACCGCAGTTGTCCACGGCATACGGATTCAAGCTGCTTATGCTAAAAAATGGGCGTTGTAAACCGCTGCGCTTAAATAGCAAAACGGGACGCAAGCCGCCCAAAGGCTGGATCGGCGCCGTGCTAAAAGGCGTTCATATTGAAAAGCTGAGCCTGCACGGTTCACTGGGTATAGCCGGTGATGCCGCCGCGACGGCGCTGCTGTGCGGCGCAATTACTTCTTTATTTGGCGCGATGCTTTTACCCGCGGTCGGATGCCGTTCGGATGTAAATATGACGCCGGATTTTTGCAGAGATATGTTTTGGCTCAAATTGCAGGGAATATTGCGCGTCAACCTATGGCATATTAGTTTTGAACTGGTGAAAGGGAGGATAAAAAAGCATGGACAACAGCATAGAAAAATTGATGAGCGCCGGCATGGAGCAGCTTAGGGATATGGTGGACGTAAATACCGTCGTAGGCGATATGGTGATATCGGACAACGGTACGGTTGTGCTGCCGGTATCCCGCATAAGCATGGGGTTTGTGTCCGGCGGGGCGCAATACAACTTAACGCCGGTCAAGCGTGCCGGCAGTCAGCTGGACGGCAGCGAGGAGTACCCGCTGGCGGGTTGTACGGCGGCTGGCATAAGCCTTGCGCCGATGGGCTTTTTGTGTATAACCGATGATGGCGTACAGGTGATGCCGCTGGATTACGACAGTACGGCTGACAGGCTGGCACAGCTAATACCTACGGCGTTGGATATGCTGCTTAAGGCGGCAAACGGTTTCACCTGCAAAGCGCCGGATAACGGCGGATCCACTGAAAAATGAGAGAGGTTGCGTATAGATGGATTGCAGCCGTATTATGTGCGGCGCTGATACTGGCATGTGCGCCGCCTGCAAACGCCGCTTCCCCAACGGTTGAGGATATAAGCGCACAAAGCTACGCGCTGGTAGAGCTTAACACCGGGATGGTGCTGTATGCTGAAAACGCGCATCAGACACTGCCTATGGCCAGCACCACCAAGGTGATGACCGCGATAATCGCCATAGAACGCTGCGGACTGGACGAGCCTGTAACGGTGAGCAGCAATGCTTACGGGACGGAAGGCTCCAGCATATATCTTGAGCAGGGCGAAACGCTGACCCTGCGCGATATGCTGTACGGTCTTATGCTCAGAAGCGGTAATGACGCCGCGGTGGCGATAGCGGAGCATGTGGGAGGCAGCGTTTCCCGATTTATCGAACTGATGAATCAAAAGGCGCGCGAGCTGGGGCTTGTCAATACCAGCTTTGTAACCCCGAACGGGCTGCCGGATGAAAACCATTTTACCACCGCCTATGAATATGCCCTTATATGTGCTTACGCCATGAAAAGCTCTGTTTTTCGTGAGATCGTTAGCACGGAATACTATCGCGCAGAGAGCGGCAATTACATTCGGACGATGCGCAATAAAAACCGGCTCCTGTGGGAATACGAGGGCTGCTGCGGAATAAAGACCGGCTATACCAAGGCTGCGGGCAAATGCCTGACCTTCTACGCAGAACGCAACGGGCTGGAGGTAGTAGGCGTGGTGCTCAACGCACCGGATATGTTTGACGATGCAAAAGCACTGATGGACGCGGCATTTTCGGCGTATTCGGCGAAGCAGCTTCTGTCGGCCGGCGAAATAGTTGCGCGTATTCCAATATACGGCGGAGAAAAATACGTATTGGAAGTTACGGCGGCGCAGGATATAATCATACCGGTGAGAGTTGATAGCGAGGGCATGGCCTATGTAAGCGCCGAATTGCCGCCTGCCGTGGAGCCTCCGGTGCAAAAGGGCGATGTGCTTGGCGAACTGACGGTGCAGCTTGAGGATGGCACGCGGCTGTGCTGCGATCTTGTGGCCGGACAGAGCGTGGAAAAGAGCGGCTATCTCGACTATATACAGCGCGCGGCCGCCAACTGGTGTGCCTAACACAGAATCAGATAATTATGCTCGGGGGGGACGGTTTATGAGGATACAGAAGTATATTGCGGATTGCGGCGTGACGTCACGGCGCAAGGCGGAGCAGATGGTGCAGGAGGGCCGCGTAAGCATAAACGGCGTTTTGGCGGCCGTAGGTGCCGCGGTAGGCGACGATGACGTAGTATGTGTGGACGGCAAGCGCATAGCGCCGGATAACGCTCGCGTGGTAATAATGCTTAATAAACCTGCGGGCATGATATGCGCAGCAAGCGATCCGCAAGGCCGAAGCACCGTGGCAGACCTGTTTAAGGATATTCCGCACAGAACCTATAATGTTGGCAGGCTGGATTATGATTCGGAGGGCCTGCTGATAATGACAAACGACGGAGAGCTTGCAAACTGCATGATGCACCCGTCTTTTGCGCTTAAAAAGACGTACTATGCGATTTGCAACGGCGTGCTTACGGATAGCGATGCGCGCGCACTTGAGCAAGGCGTGGATATAGGCGGCTTTGTAACATCTCCTGCCGAGGTGCGCGATATATATGTTCTAAAAGGCGGCGACAAGACCTCGCTGTTTATCACCATACACGAAGGCCACAACAGACAGGTGCGGCGAATGCTTGCCGCCGCAGGTCATGAAACGCTGCTATTAAGGCGTGTCCAGGTGGGACCGTTAAAACTGGGTGATTTAAAGGCGGGTCAGTGGCGATATCTTACGGATAACGAAATAAGCATACTTTATGGCATGCTGGAGCTGACTAAAGAATCCTGATAATAATAATTCAAATTGATGCAGGAATGAAAGAACTTATGTGGTATAATCAGAAATAGGGTAGGGATGGAAAGATATTTAACTTGCTCAAGGCATCCTTTCCCTGTTTATAATTTATTATGGTGCGCAGACGATGCGCGAAGGGAGGAGTGCTCACTTTGAATCGTTGGCTGGTAATGCTACTTGGTATGGGCACAGTTTTTGTCGGGCTTATCTGCTTGATCATTTTGACCAAGCTGATGAGTTTTTTTATTACTAAATTCAGCCGTTCAACCAAAACGGAGGATGCCGAACCGGCTCAGACTACGCCCGCTGTCGCTACGGCGTCCGTACCTGTCGCCATATCGGACAGGCCCGCGTTTGTAGCCGCGATAGCTTCCGCAATCGCTACCTGCATTGGTACGGATGTAAGCGGATTGCGTATATGCTCTATACGCCGCACGGGTGAAAATGACGAACGGCCACGCTTTACCGCCGCCGTCGCCGCGTCTATCGCCTCGGTAATGGGCGCGGACGTACACGGGCTGCGTATAAAGAGCATAAAAAAGATATAAGTTGAGGTTATTTAACCGTTTTATCAAGCAACAACAATAATTATTCGGAGGATTCAAAATGCGTAAGTTCTTGGTCAATGTTAACGGCACTTCCTATGAAGTTGAAGTCGAGGAGATAAACGGCGCCGCCGCTCCCAAGGCTGCCCCCGCTCCTGCCGCCGCAGCACCTGCACCCGCCCCGGCTCCTGCACAGGCTGCACAGGGCGAAGAGAGCGTTAAATGCCCCATGCCCGGCAGCATACTTGACGTTAAGGTCAAGGCAGGGGATGCCGTTAAGTCCGGTCAGGTATTGATGATACTTGAGGCCATGAAGATGGAAAACGAAATACTCTGCCCCAAGGACGGCGTCGTCAAGGCTGTAAACGTAGCAAAGAGCGCCACGGTAAACTCCGGCGATACGCTTTGCATCATCGGCTAATCCGGCATACCGCCGTACATCACCCCCTAAAGGAGAGAGTTAATGGGAGAATTTAGTAACTTCCTTTCATCTACAGGGTTCAGTATGCTTATACAGGATCCACGGCCGCTCATAATGATTGCGATCGCTTGCTTCCTGATGTATTTAGCTATTGCCAAAAAGTTTGAGCCTATGCTGCTGCTCACCATAGCATTCGGTATGCTGCTTACCAACCTGCCCGGCTCCGAGATGTTCCACGAGAGCCTCTACGTCGGAGGGCATGTGGATTGGTCTGCTTTCAAGGACGAGGCTGGACTCATCGATTACCTGTATTTGGGAGTAAAACTAGGCATTTACCCCTCGCTCATTTTCATGGGCGTGGGCGCGATGACGGACTTTGGCCCGCTCATTGCAAACCCCAAGAGCCTGCTGCTCGGCGCGGCCGCACAGCTTGGCATATTCATTGCGTTCCTGGGCGCGCTGTGGCTGGGCGATTCGTTTGAATCCATCAGCTTTGGCGTAAACGAAGCCGCATCCATCGGTATAATCGGAGGAGCGGACGGCCCTACGGCAATATTTGTTACTAGCCGGCTTGCTCCGTCGCTGCTGGGACCTATCGCCGTTGCAGCCTATTCCTATATGGCACTTGTGCCTGTTATACAGCCGCCTATAATGAAAGCGCTTACCACAAAAAAAGAACGGTCCATCGTTATGGAGCAGCTGAGGCCGGTGTCTCGCACAGAAAAGATACTGTTCCCGATAATGGTAACCATATTTGTAGCTCTGCTGCTGCCTTCGGCAACACCGCTGGTAGGTATGCTTATGCTTGGCAACCTCTTCCGTGAATGCGGCGTGGTAGACAGGCTCAGCAAAACCGCGCAAAACGAGCTTATCAATATTGTTACGATATTCTTGGGTATCTCCGTGGGTGCTACGGCTACCTACACCGCTTTTTCGCAGTGGTCTACCATCGGCATACTGATCATGGGTGTTATCGCATTTGCCTTCGGTACTGCAGGAGGCGTGCTGCTTGCCAAGCTCATGAACGTATTGAGCGGCGGCAAGATAAACCCGCTTATAGGTTCTGCGGGCGTATCCGCCGTACCTATGGCCGCGCGAGTATCGCAGGTGGTTGGGCAGAAGGAGAATCCAAAGAATTTCCTGCTCATGCACGCCATGGGGCCCAATGTTGCAGGCGTGATCGGCTCCGCTATCGCGGCCGGTGTATTCCTTGCGCTGTTTGGTTGATGGCTTGACCCGGTATTTGATTAAGGAGAACTGAAAAATGGCTAAAGTACACATAACTGATACTATTCTGCGCGACGCCCATCAGTCCCAGGCAGCAACGCGTATGCGCACGGAGGATATGCTGCCCGCCTGTGAGATATTGGACAGCATAGGCTACTGGTCGTTGGAATGCTGGGGCGGAGCTACTTTCGACAGCTGCCTGCGCTTCCTAAACGAGGATCCGTGGGATAGACTGAGAAAGCTGCGCAAGGCGCTGCCCAACACCAAGCTGCAGATGCTTTTCCGTGGCCAGAACATACTTGGCTATAAGCATTATGCTGACGACGTGGTGGAGCAGTTCTGCCGCAAGGCCATCGAAAACGGCATCGATATAATCCGCATATTCGATGCGCTCAACGATGTACGCAACCTGGAAGCCGCTATTAAGTACACCAAAAAATACGGCGGCATCTGCGAGCCTGCTATAAGCTATACGATCAGCCCTGTGCATAACGAGGATTACTTCGTTAAGGTCGCAAAGGAGCTGGTACAGATGGGCGCTGATACCATCTGCATAAAGGATATGGCTAACCTCCTTTTGCCGTACGACGCATATTCCCTTGTAAAGCGGCTTAAGCAGGAAGTGGACGTTCCCATACATCTGCACACGCATAACACTACCGGTACCGGCGATATGACGTACCTTATGGCGATACAGGCGGGCGTGGATATAGTGGACTGTGCGCTGTCCCCGCTGGGCAACGGCACGTCGCAGCCCGCAACAGAACCTTTGGTAGCAACACTCAAGGGTACGGAATACGATACCGGCTTGGATCTCAACAAGCTGGCCGAAGCCGCCAAGTATTTCCGCAAGGTAGCAGCAAAACTGAAGGAGCAAGGCATACTGGATCCCAAGGTGCTTAGCGTGGATACTAATACGCTCATGTACCAGGTACCTGGTGGTATGCTCAGCAACCTTATATCCCAGCTTAAGCAAGCCAACGCCGAGGATAAGTACTATGACGTGCTGGCCGAGATACCCGTAGTCCGCAAGGACTTCGGCTATCCGCCGCTAGTAACGCCTACCAGTCAAATTGTCGGCACACAGGCCGTGTTTAACGTGCTGACGGGCCGATATAAGACCTTTACAAAGGAATCCAAGGCACTGCTTCGCGGCGAGTACGGCGCGCTGCCCGGCCCTGTAAACGAGGATGTTCGCAAAATGGCCATAGGCGACGAAAAGGTGATAACCTGCCGTCCCGCCGACCAGCTCAAGCCCGAGCTGGATAAGTACCGCGAGGAGATAAAGGACTATGCCATGCAGGACGAGGACGTGCTAAGCTATGCACTGTTCCCGCAG
>CAZXRQ010000070.1:0-7768 GCA_964642795.1 uncultured Oscillospiraceae bacterium
CCGCGACAGCTTGTATATAATAGCAAAACCATTCACCATTGTCAACCGCTTTTTTTGCCTTTTGCTACTTTTTTTCTTTCGTGTCAAATTGATATCCGCAACAGTCCTATCTGTCTCGCCAACTACGCGGTCGTTTTTAAATTTTACTCGTTTCTCAGCGCTGCAAGCGGACTCAGCCGCATGGCACGAAACGCAGGATACATGCCGCTCACCACCGCCACAACTATGGAAAACGCCACCGCGCCAAATGCAAGATACAGCGGGATAACGCTGGACAAACCAAACGAATCCTTCAATAGTACGTTCAGCAGCATACTTATGCCATAGCTTACCCCCAAGCCAAGCGCGCCTCCAAACAGCCCGATGTATGCGGCCTCTGTCAGGAACAGCTCTACTATGTTGCTCATGCGGCAGCCCAGCACCTTGATTATGCCGATCTCCTTGGTACGCTCGTATATGCTCATCATCATGGTGTTCATTATGCCTATTGCAGCCACCAGCAGCGCCACGCCGCCTATCGCGCCCAGTAAATACTGTATGCGTGCCGTGCTTTCCTTGGCCATATTCACGGCGTCGATAACGCTCTCCGTACCGTACCCCAGCTCATTTATCGCATTTCGCACGCTTTCAACAGCGTCGATATCCACACACTTAACATATATACTCGAATACTTGCTGGTATCCACGCCGTACATATAATCCTTGTTTTCCTTGGCGAGCTTTTTCAGCATATCTATATCCATTATCGTGTACCATGAGAACGAGTTGTTGCCCTGTCCCATAACCCCCGTCACTTCGGCACGGTAGAACTTGCCGTGAGGTATCACCTGCCCGCCGGTGTAGGAATACGCATCGCCGCCGTATATATTGGAGGAATCGAACGTGAGCTGAAAGCGCGAATCCGCCGTCACTTTGGGATTTCCCTCGTTATCCATCGCCGGATTATAGTTGTTGGGGTCGTAGAAGTTCTGCAACGCCCAGCTTCCCAGCACCATCCTTACCGTGGAGCCGCCGTGCGACTCTGGTAGGCTTCCCGTCTCCGGAACTATATCAAACTGTGCTGCAACGTCCATGTCCACGCCCAGCAAGGATATGTCCGTAACGTATCTGCCGCTTTTAAGCATGCCGCCCCAGCATTCTATGGTGGGCATCACCGCAACCACGCCCTCTATCTTTCGCAGCGCATCCACAGTCTTATTATTCAGCACTATACTGTCGTCGGACTGATAATAGGTGCTCACGTTTGCGCCTTCGCCGCTGGTTACCTGGCGGTAGTTGGTTACCGTTATCATTGTAAGGCTGCCGGTGCCTGCAAAGCTATCTATCGTGGCCTTCTGTATGCCCAGGCCCAGCGATACCATTACGACTATGCTCGCAACGCCTATCACCATCCCCAGTATGGTGAGGAACGTGCGCGCCTTACGGCGCCACAGGTTCATAAGCGCCGTTCGCAATACGTCGCTTATCTTCATAGCGCGTTGTCCTCCGAGTTTTCAATATCCGCGATCTGGCGCGCGCGCCTCCGCTTGAGGAATATAATAAGCACGGCTATTCCGCCCGCTGCTATAACGGCTATAACCACCCACCACGGAAAAGAGCCTGTGGATTTTTCCGGCTCCGTTTCGAACTCGCCGCCCATCATTGCATCGTCGTATACCGGCTGCTCGTTTACATACAGCGTAAACGGCAGCTTTTCGGTATACTGCGTGCCGAGGGAGTCTTCATATATTATAAGTATGTTCCCCTGTATTTCTCCGGCCGTAGACGGTATCACATTGAAGTCCGCGTTCATGCTGCCACCGCTGGATATGTTGCCGCCGAAATAGCTTTCCTCCATTACCAATCCGTCGCCTTCGACATCCACTACGCAGTTGCTTATTGCGGACTTGCCCAGATTGTAAAGCACCACATACATCGAACAGCTTTGGCCAACATATGCTTCGTCGTTTATAACCGGGTCGTTCAGCTTTAAGCGTATGCGCTGCGCTACCGGTATCGTCACGGTCTCCTCGGCAGTATACGCAGTTTTCGAGCTTGCGCCCTCATATGCAAACGAAATATTCAGCGTATACGGTTTCGCCTCAGCATCCGCCGCCGCCTGCAACGTCAGGCTCTCCGTATGGGTCTCGCCCTTGCCAATCTTATCAATATATACGGTGTTACTGCCGCCGCTTACCGGCAGCACGGCGCTGGCCGCATCCGTTACCTTCATCTGAATGTTGGATACGCTTTCCGAGCTTGAGGTGTTTAGCACGTCAAACGTAACGGTGAACGGCTCGCCTGCATATACCTGCTCCACGTCCACCTTGTAGCCGGATATGATTATACGCGGCGTGGAGGACGTGCCTTCCGTGCCGCCATTTGCCACAGCACCGCGCTTAACGTTAATAAACATATTCAGCGTGGCTGTCTTAAAATCTCCGTTGCAATCATAATAGGTAACGGTAAAATCCACCTTCTTCACGCCCGCCGTCACCTTTTTGCTAAGGGTAAGGTCATACGAAAACTCCACAACATTGCCCGCAGATATACTCCCACCGTAAAACAGCGAATAGTCCACAAGCGTTATGTCAAACGGAAAGCTGTCCAGCTCGCCCGATATCACCGGCGTTACTGTAACATCGTGTATGTAGTTAAAATCGCAGGTGAGCGGCAGGCGCAGCTTAATAGTATCGCCGTAATCACCGCTTGGTGCGGGAACGTTGTTGCCGTACGCGTCCACGCGGGATATGCGTGGGCTGTTGCTTTGCCCGGCTTCTTCCGTACTTTCCGTCTCCGCCGCGCTGGTTTTGATTATTGCAAAATCGTCGCTCAGTGCATAGTCGGTGCTGCCGTCTTCAGCGGTATAGCCCACATATACGGTCTGGCCTGTGTATGTACGCGCCTCCAGCGTTTTACTTATTGCAGCAGTGAAGGTTATGCTGGCGCTCCCACCAGCGCCGATCTGCGTTTTGCTTATACTGGCGATCGACGATATCGCCGCAGCATCCGCTGCCACCACCTCGTTTACGGTTATCGTACCGGCAGAATTATTTGTCACATTCAGTTTTACGGTGACCTTCCCACCGGCTTCTTTCACGGTAGCCGTGGTCACGCTAACGGTTACCTCTTCCGCAGCCATGCCCACAGTGCATACGGGCAGCGTAAGCGCTATTATTAGCGCTATGCAAAATACACGTCGTAAAGTCTTATTGATCGTCACGGTATTGTCCCCCCTGTTCTTTTACCTTTATATCCGTTATTCTACCGTCCAGCAGGCTGATCACCTTGTCCGCAAATTCCGCCATATACGGATCGTGGGTGACCATGACCAGCGTCTTGTTATGCTTGCGCATAGTATCGCATATAGCGTGCATTATCTCGTCGCTGGTGTTTGAATCGAGATTGCCGGTAGGCTCGTCGGCAAATATTATGTCCGGCTCCGTCACCAGCGCGCGCGCTATGCCCACGCGTTGCTGCTGGCCGCCAGAAAGCTGATCAGGCTTATGATTCATATGGGATTCCAAATTCATCAGCTTCAGTGCGCGCTTTGCCAGAATATTGCGTTTGTACGCCGGCATTCCGCGAAACGACAGCGGAAGCGCGACATTTTCAAGCGCCGTATAATATGGCATTAAGTTGTAGGATTGGAATATAAAGCCCACATGTTTTTGGCGAAACATTATAAGCTCCGCCTGGTTCATGCGTTCAAGATGCATTCCCGCCACAATAACCTCGCCGCTCGTGGCAGGTTCAAGCCCTGCAAGCATATTCAGAAGCGTAGACTTTCCGCTTCCGCTCCGACCGATTATGCAGCACAGCTCTCCACGCTGTATTGTAAGATCCACGCCGCGCAGCGCCTGTATATCCACGCTGCCGACGTGGTAGGTTTTCTTTACTCCGGTAAGCCGGATCACAGGCCTTTGTTCCATCGTCGTCCCCTTCCCCATCCATCTGTGACATATGGATTATACCGTATATGTGCATATACGATTGGAAATAAACCATGAACATTGCAAAACCGCAGCCGTTTTGAATGAAACCACTATATATAGTGCAAACATTCTTTATTTACACAACACACGCCATATTCGTTGACATTATCTGCGGTTAGCGATATTATTAGGTAGTAATAGTATAATTATGCTGTTTTTTCGAGGAATATGGGGGTTGTTTATGAAGAAAACGCTTGCAATAGCCTTGGTAATGATAACCGTGTTCTCCCTCTGTTCGGTCGCCTTCGCCGAAATTGGCGTAGAGCGTGATCCAGTCGCCACCACTACGCACGCGTCTCTTTCTCTTGCGCTGTATGAATACTGTGAAGACGCGATCGGCGCCGAGTGCAGGATCACCCGCTCCACCACCAAAGGCATCCGTAAGGGCGACATATTGGGTATACGCATAATGCTGACAATACCCAAAAATTACGACGTCGGCAACGGCGAGTTTTCTTTCAGCATCACCAACGCAAAGGCGGTCGCTACCGACACCGCGCTCGAGTTTACCTGGCAGTCCGTTGCCAGCAACACCAGCATATTATGGCTGAACCCGCTTGCAGAGGGCGAGGATAACGAATGGAGCACCTCCGATACAGCGGGCGCCATCAGCACGTCTGCCACCTCCATCACATACCGGGCATACATCAAATTCGAAGTTGCGGAGGATAATCTCCCCGTCGATATCAAGGCAGTATACAGCGGCAGTCTCGCCGGGGCGAGCTTCGATTCAAACGGTTGCATCCCAATAACCAAAGGCGGAGAGGACTACATCGCCTATTACGGGAACTTGGCTACGATAGCCGGCTATGTGCACAGCGCATCCATAACCATGTCCGGTAACGGCTACGCATTAGTTACAAAGGATAAAACCAAAGGCGTATTCTTTGCCTGCAGCGCCAAGCGCGCCGACGGCAATGCAAAGGTCAACGATGTATACTACAAGTCGGGCGATACGCTATATCGTGCATACGGTTTTGTGGACGAACTCGTATTTAATGATGGAACCGCTCTGTACACCCCAGACGATGAAATATATCCCGAGCTGCTTGCCGGGCTTAACAAGCTGCTTGGCATCATGGGCTATTCCATGACCGGCGATCTCCTCTACCTTAACGACTCGCTGTTTACAGGCATCATCGGCGGTACGGAATACCGTTCAAAAGAGATATCTCTGCCCCCCTATATAGTAACCATTACGGTATCCGGCCCCGTCACCGTTCCGGACACCGGCTGCTCAAGCCGTTTGGGCACGGCGCTTATGCTGCTTGCCGCGCTTACTGCAGCAAGCGTCGCCATCAAAAGACGGCGCGCATAGCACTGCTTTATACTGCAAAGCGCCCTGTGTCATGCATTGGTGACACAGGGCGCTTTAATAATTGCCGTATAACCAGTTTTGCTATATAGTATTCACATGGAAAGATACGTTCACCTCAGCCCCCGGCTGGCGGCGGCAATGGATATGCTATCCCCCTGTAATACGGTTGCCGACATCGGCTGTGACCACGGCAGGCTGGCCGCCGCGCTGCTGCAAAGCGGCACAGCGCAGCGCGTCGTCGCCGCGGATATAAGCCCGGCGTCTCTGGAAAAGGCACGCAGGCTTTGCAGCCTATGCGGGCTTGAGGATTCGCTCACGCTGCGGCTTGGCGACGGGCTCAGCATACTGTCGCCGGGCGAAGCGGAGGGTATTGCCATACTGGGCATGGGCGGAACGCTGATTGCACGGCTGCTGGACGCCACGCCGGACGTTGCAAAGCACGCAGAGCTCGTTCTTTGCCCCATGCGCGCCGCGGACGACCTTAGGTATTACCTTTGCCACAACGGGTATGCTATACTGGATGAAAGGCTTGTAGCCGATTCAAGGCGGGTATACCAGCTTATCCGCGCCCGCGCAGGTACGCCGGAGCCTCCTCCCTACGGCTGGCCGGAGGATATGTATATGCTCGGGCATATGCTGTATACGCGCCGTGATCCGCTGCTGCCGCCGCTGGTGGAACGCTATATTGCCGGGCATGAAAAGCGTCTTGCGCGAGCACAAGCCGCCGGACGCTGCCCCCAAAGGCTTACCGGCGCGCTGGATGCGCTATATCAAATAAAGCGCCTTATTGATGAGGAGGAAGTATGAGCGTCACTTTGGACGATTTTTGCGCCGCAATGCAGCGCATAGCCCCCATGGAGCTCGCCATGGAATTTGATAACCCCGGACTGATAGTGGGAATGCTGCGCAAGGATATACGCAAGGTGCTTGTAGCGCTGGACTGCACCTGCGAAGTAGCCAGTGAGGCCGTCGAAGGCGGCTACGACATGGTGCTTACGCATCACCCTAAGCTGTTTTCCCCTGTAAAGCGACTGCTGCCCGAGGACCCGGAGCTTGCGCCGCTGTTCACGCTGATAAAGCATGATATAGGGCTGTACGCCGCCCACACCAACCTTGACGCTGCCCCAGACGGAGTAAACGACTGTTTGGCCCGCACGCTCGAGCTTTCGGACATAACCCCGCTGCCACCTGATATGCTGGGGCGCATAGGTACATACGCACCGGGCGGCAATATAGGCGAATTTGCCAGACATACGGCGCACGCGCTCAAAACCTGCATACGCGTTACCGACGCAGGCGTACCTGTAAGCCGTGTTGCGCTCGTCGGCGGCGCCGGCGGCGATGATATTCTAGCCGCATTTGAAGCTGGCGCTGATACCTTCGTCACCGGCGAGGCAAAGCATCATCAGGCGCTTAACGCCAAGCAACTCGGCATAAATCTGATCGTAGCCGGTCACTTTGAGACGGAGCGCATCGTGCTTATTCCGTTGATTAAACGTTTACAGCGTGAAACGAATGATGTACAATATAATTTAACGCGATTTGACACGCCCATTCTCACCACGGTAACATACTGATGGCGCGGAGCGGGCTGCAATATATAAGGGAGGTTGAAGCATGGGTAAACTTGATTCCCTGTTGAAGTACGACGAAGCCGGAATAAGGCTGGACACACTGGAGGCCAAGCTCAAAGCGTCCGAAGCGCATAAAAAGGTGGTAAGGCTGCATGGCTTTTTGACCGAGCAGCAGGCACAAATATCCTCGATCCAAAAGCAGCTTGACGTGCGCAAAGCATCCGTTGAAAAGCTGGCCGTCCAGTTTTCTGAGCTGGAACGTCAGTGCGAGCTGGAGAAATCCGAATTTGAGATAATGGAGCAGGACGAGGAATGCACCGCTGCCGAGATGACCGAGAGCCGCAAGGCATTGGAGGCGCTGCTTGCAAAGCTCGCAACCGCACGGCGCGACCTGTTTGATACACTCAACTACATCGAAAAAGCCACCGCCGACTATAAGACTACCTATGCCAAGGCAGGCAAGGCAAAAAAGGAATATGACGCCGCCCGTACAGAATATGACGCTGAGGCGGCCAGCGCTAAGCCGGAGCTTGACGGGCTTAGATTAGAGCTGGAAAAGCTGAAGGCGGGTGTAGAGCCAGCGCTTTTAAAGCGCTATGCCACAGTAAAATCCCACCATTCCACACCGATGGCAAAGGTGGCCGACAATAAATGCTCCGGCTGCAACATGTCGCTTCCCACGGCCGTGGTAAAGCGCGTGTCCTCCGGCACGGATATAGTAGAATGTGAAAACTGCGGCAGGATATTATACATTTAAACGCATACACAGGGTTTTAGTTTGCGGTGAGTAAGGCAGGTGACCGCGTGCGGCTTCGTCCGTATGAGGAAAGTCCGAGCTCCGCAGGGCAGGGTGCCGGATAACGTCCGGCGGAGGCGACTCCAGGGAAAGTGCAACAGAGATA
>CAZXRQ010000071.1:0-1524 GCA_964642795.1 uncultured Oscillospiraceae bacterium
TAACATTAAGGGCTTCGGCCCTTAATAATCCCGGGGTTTATCGACAGTCTCAAAGGCGCGGGGTTACCGCGCCTTTTGCGTAGCGTACGTCATTTGCCTATCAGCCTGTCCTTTTCAATAACCGCGTCTATCGCATTATGTACCGCGGCTTCAAAGCCGTCCTCGCGCAGGGAGCATACGCCCTCTATCGTAGTGCCGCCGGGGGAGCATACCGTATCCAGCAGCGCCATGGGATGCTCACCGGAGCAGGATGCGAGCTTGGCGGCGCCTTCCACGCTGTGGGCCGCCATCTGCAGCGCGAGCGCGCGGGGTACGCCGGCCCTTACGGCCGCATGGGTAAGCGCATCGATATACATAAATGTAAAGGCGGGGGACGCTCCCGCTACCGCGCTGAATGCTGCAAACTGGCTTTCGGGGATGTCCAGCACCGTGCCTACGGGGGAAAACATATCCTGCACCAGCTGCTTTTGCGCTTCACTGACGGCGGGGCAGAAGCATACGCCGGACACGCTTGCGCCGACACGTGCACAAACGTTGGGCATGACGCGCGCCATAGGCACGTTGCCCAGGCCCTCACGCAGCCACGCAAGCGTTTTGCCAGCCGCGATGGATATTACCAGCTTGCCGGACATATACGGCTTTATTTCGGGAAGTACCGCGGGAAGCACCTGCGGCTTTACCGCCAGTACTATGGTATCGGCGGCGGAAGCAACTGCGGCAGCGTTTTGCATCCCGGTTATGCCCAGCCTTTCGCAGGCGGCGCGGGTGGTGGCCGCATGGCCGGATACGCCGCATATTTCCTGTGCGCAGCCGGATGCGTCAATCATGCCGGAGATTATGGCGCTGGCCATGTTGCCAAGGCCGATAAAGCCGTATTTCATATGCTTTTGCTCCTTTTAGCTCTCAAACGGGAATTTGCAGGGCAGCTTTAGCTCGTCGCGTATGGTGATAAGCTCCTTCTGCACGGCTTCGCCCACCGGTACGCCCTTGTCCTTGCGGTCCAGCCAGGTAAGGTATTCTTTTTCGCCGGCTGTGTATATGCGCTCCTGTCCGGGAGCCTTGTCGCTTGCGCGAAGCTCGCGCAGTATTTCGCCGCAGGTGTGCTCAAAGCTGGTTAGCCCCATGAACGCCTCCGGATCTATCGCAAGGAAGAAGTGCCCGAGATGGTACGGCTTCTTGTTGCCGGATTCGTCGATGTTTGTAAGCATCTTCAGGTAGCTGCCGGCCTGGAGCGCGGCGGAAAGCACCTCCACCACGGTGGCGTAGCCATAGCCCTTATAGCCTGCCAGCTCGTCGCCGATGCCGCCCAGCGGAGCGAGTGCTGCAGTGCCGGCGGTAAGGTCCTTGAGTATCTGCTCGCTGTCGGTCAGGGCGGAGCCGTCGTGGCCTATCACCATACCGGCGGGCGTGGGCTTGCCGGAGCGCGCAAAGTATTCGATCTTGCCGCGCTGGGTGATGCTTGTAGCGCAGTCCAGCACGAACGGGAAGGGCTCGTCAGTGGGCAGTCCCACGGTAAGCGGGTTG
>CAZXRQ010000071.1:1534-7517 GCA_964642795.1 uncultured Oscillospiraceae bacterium
GGTGCCCAGCATGTTCTCCACGCCGAATGTGGGGGCGATGGAGGGGCGGGCGTTGGTGCCGGTGATGCCTATCATGCCGGCGTTGGTGGCCATGGTAGCGTAGTAGCCAGCGATGCCGTAGTGCGAGGAGTTGCGCGCGGCAACCATGCCGAGGCCGTATTTTTTCGCTTTTTCTATTGCCATATTCATGCAGCGCACTCCCACCACCATGCCCATGCCGTCGTGGCCGTCTACAACGGCGGTAGCGGGGGCCTCGCGCAGTATTTCAAACTCGGTCACGGGGTTGAGTATGCCGGCCTTTATCCTGTCGATATATATGGGCTTAAAGCGGTTGCAGCCGTGGCTTTCTATGCCGCGGCGGTCGCTTGCCATAAGCACGTCCGCGCATACCTTGGCGTCCTCGCGCGGCACTCCGTAGGCGGTGAGCGCATCCTCCATAAAGCCGCCGATCATGCTCCAGGGGATATAGGGTCGAGTTTCCATTGTGCTTACCTCACTTCTTCAATAAAGTTTGTCAGTGTATCTCCCAATCCAGTGCGCGCTGTACGGCGCGCTGCCATTGTGTATAGTATCGGTTGCGGTCGGCCTTGGGCATGGCGGGGGTGAACACGCGCTCACTCTGCCAGTTTGCGGCAACGTCCTGCTTGTCCTTGAACAGCCCAACGGCCAGCCCCGCAAGATACGCAGCGCCCAGCGCCGTAGTCTCGATGTTCTTGGGGCGGTTTATAGCGCAGCCCAGCATATCCGCCTGGAATTGCAGCATAACGTCGCTTACGCTTGCGCCGCCGTCCACGCGCAGCTCACGAATGCTTTTTCCGCTGTCCTGCTGCATGGCGCTAAGCAGGTCGGTAGCCTGAAACGCTATGCTTTCCAGCACCGCGCGGGCTATATGCTCACGCTTTGCGCCGCGTGTAAGCCCCACCATCGTGCCGCGTGCGTACATGTCCCAATATGGTGCGCCAAGCCCGGTGAATGCGGGCACGAAGTATACTCCGGCGGTATCCGGGACGGATTCTGCAAGCTCGTCCACCTCGGGCGCGCTTGCGATAAGGCCCAGATCGTCGCGCAGCCATTTAATCACGCTGCCAGCGTTGAATATGCTGCCCTCCAGCGCGTAGTCTACGCTGCCGTCGTTAAGCCCCCACGCGATGGTGGTAAGCAGGCTGCTTTTGCTCTCTATGGGCGTGGAGCCGGTGTTCATATTGAGGAAGCACCCTGTGCCATAGGTGCATTTTGCCATGCCGGGCTCAAAGCAGGCCTGACCGAAAAGCGCGGCCTGCTGATCTCCCGCCGCGCCGGATATTGGTACCCCGGCAAGCCCCTCGAGCCCCTCTATGCCCGGGGCGACATAGCCGTATATGCAGCTGGAGGGCTTCACCTCGGGCAGCATACATGCGGGGATATCCAGCGCATTAAGCAGCGCATCGTCCCAGCACAGCTTATTTATATCGAACAGCATCGTGCGCGCGGCGTTGGTATAGTCAGTTACATGCGCCTTGCCGCCTGTCAGCTTCCATATGAGCCAGGTGTCTACCGTGCCGAACAGCAGCTCGCCGTGCTCTGCCCGCTTGCGCGCGCCGGGTACGTTATCCAGTATCCATTTTATCTTGGTTGCGGAAAAGTATGCGTCGATGAGCAGCCCTGTGGTCTTTTGCACATACTCGCCCAGTCCGTCTGCTTTGAGCTGCTCACATATGTCCGCCGTTCTGCGGCATTGCCATACGATGGCATTATATACCGGCTCGCCGGTGTGCTTATCCCATACTACCGTGGTCTCGCGCTGATTGGTTATACCCACTGCGGAGATGAACTTGTGCAGCGCCCGGCCGAAAAGCGCGGCCTCCGCTGCGGCACGCTGCGCGTTCCATATCTCCATGGGATCGTGTTCAACCCAGCCGGGGCGAGGGTATATTTGCGTAAATTCAAGCTGCCCTTTACCGTGCGTGCCACCCTGTTTGTTAAAAATGATGGCGCGTGAGCTGGTGGTTCCCTGATCCAGCGCAAGAACGTAATGCTCCATATCGGCCTTCCTTTCATCGGGATTGAAACATAATGAGATTATAAACCATTGGCGCGCCGTTATCGATACGGCGCAAGGTTGACATGTGCCGTATTCCGGTGGGATAATATATTAACGCTGCATCATAGAGGTGAACATGACTAAACGTACGCTGTCGATAATTTACCGAGCGCTGCTGGTTGCAGCGGGCGCTGCGGGCGTGCTGCTCAATACGCTCAACAGTGAAAGCATTGTAGGAATGCTCTCCTATTACACCATTCAGAGCAACATCATCGTTATTGTGTTCTTTGCCGTGCTGCTGGCGCTTACGGTGAAAAACAAGCCGGACGGACGTGCGCTGCCGCTGCTAAAGGGCATGGTTACCATGTGCATCACCGTGACGTTTCTGGTGTTCCATTTTATGCTCAGGCCGCAGTTTTTCAGCATGGGAGACGGATATAATCAAAGCGTATCCAACCTGCTCGTGCATTATATAACGCCGCTTATGACCATAGGCGACTACATTCTATTCGATAAAAAGGGCGGCTTTCGCTGGCACTATCCGTTTGCATGGACTGCCATACCGCTGCTTTATCCGGTGTATGTGCTAATATACAATCTGTGCGGCGGCGGCTATACCCAAACGGACGGCACGGTGTCTCCTTATCCGTATTTTTTCCTCGATATCGATACTTTGGGCATAGGCGGGGTGCTGCGCTGGGTGCTGATCATATTTGTGGCGTTCGTTGCGCTGGGGTATGTGTTTGTGGGGATAGACGCGCTGTGCGGCAGGTTCGCAAAAAAGCAACAGCTTAGGGGGTAGCATATGGGGTTTTTGTATATGCTCGAGGGGGTGCGTACGCCGTTTTGGAACGGCGTGATGTCGGCTGTGACCTATCTTGGAGATCAGATTATATTTATGGCTGCGGCGATGCTGGTGCTGTGGTGCATAGATAAAAAGTGGGGTTACCGGCTGCTTTTGTTCGGCATGTTCGGCAATATGCTCAACCAGCTTTTGAAAGCCATATTTCTTATTCCCAGGCCGTGGGTGATAGATCCCGAATTTTCCATAGTGGAGTCCGCGCGCGGCGCTGCCACGGGGTACAGCTTTCCCAGCGGCCATACGCAGAGCGCGGCCACGCTGTTCGGCGGTGTTGCCGTGTGGAGAAGGCGCGGCTGGGTAACGGCCGCCTGCATAGCGCTTGTGCTGCTTACGGGCTTTTCCAGGATGTATCTAGGAGTACATACCCCGGCTGATGTGCTAACCTCGCTGGGTACTGGGCTTGTTACTGTGCTGGTGCTCGCGTGGGCGTTCAAGGCGGCGGAAAACAGCCGCACGGGAAAATACATAATAGGCGGCGTGGGGATAGCCTTTGCCGCCGCCATACTGATATATGTGCTTACGGCGCCCAAGACCGCCGCAAACGTAGCCGAGTTTGACGAATCCGGCGTGAAGAATGCGTATACCATGCTGGGTACTATGCTGGGCCTATGTGCGTCGTATCTGATAGATCGGCGCTGGATAAAGTACGACACCCGCGCCGTATGGTGGGCGCAGGCGCTGAAGCTCATTATAGGGCTGGGGATAGTAGTTGGCGTGCGCGCGGGGCTGAAGGCGCCGCTATCGGCGCTCATGGGTGGAAGCAAGCTGGCAGACGGCATCCGTTATATGATAATGACGCTTATCGGCGGAGCGGTATGGCCGCTTACGTTCGGCTGGTGGGGAAAGCTCGGAAGAAAAAAGCGGACTGAGCCTGCTACTTGACAAAAAAGAGCAGAAGCACACCCACGGCGATATTCAGAACGGCCAATACCGGGAAGCCCGCCTTGAACGCGGGCTTTTGCGTTTTATGCCGGAATATATACATACCGGCAAGCCCGCCGAGCGCGCCGCCGGCCGCGGCGACGAAAAACAGTGTGCGTTCGCTTATGCGCCGGGCGTGCAGCTTTGCGCGGCGCTTATCCACGCCCATCATCACAAACAGTACCGTGCTCATGATTAGCAGATAAAATATCAGCACAGGTATGAGTTCAGCGTTCATCGCTATCCTCCGATATTGGTTCGCGCGGGGGCAGCTTTAGCCGGTCCCACATGCCGTATTTGTCAGTGCCGGTGATAGCGTTCATTATGCGCTCCTCGGGATCGGGTACGAATTTGCATAAGTAGCGCACTATGTCCTTCACCTCCTCGCGCTTGGTGTGGCCTGCTACGGTGCAGTTAGCCTTGCATACGGGCAGCTCCAGCCGCTTGGCGGCGGCAAGCGAGTATTTCTCCGGCAGGAACACCAGCGGGCGTATCACCGTTACCTGCTTGCGCCCCAAATAAGTGACCGGGCCAAACGTATTGAGACGGCTTTCGTACAACAGGCTCATGAAGAAGGTTTCTATTACGTCGTCGCGGTTATGTCCCAGCGCTACAAGGTTGCAGCCGCGCTCCACGGCTGCATTGTTAAGCGCGCCGCGGCGCAGCTTGGCGCACAGCGCGCAGGGATGGCTTTCCTTCCGTATGTTGAATACCACGTCGCCTATGTCGGTTTTGATAATATCCAGCGGTACGTCTATAGCGCGCGCGTACTCCGCCACTGCCGAATAGTCCTGCTCCACAATGCCGAGATCCAGCATTACGGCGCATAACTCAAACGGCGTTTTGGTAAAGCGCTGGTAGAGCTTTAGCCCGCGCATGAGCAGCAGGCTGTCCTTGCCGCCGGAGACGCCCACGCATATCTTATCCCCGGGGCGTATCATATCGTATTTTTCATCGGCGCGGCGTATGCAGCCGAGAACTCGTTTCATTTGGTCAAGCTCCTTATAAAGTATTGGTGTTGTCAAATACAAAGTATATCAAACCGGAGGGGATTTTCACATATATAACACTAAAATTTCATTGCCCCCGGCGTACATCAAGGGTATAATGAAACCAACAAACACATTAGGGGAGGGATTTGCTTTGATACAGGTCATCTTCGGCGAGACGGGCACAGGAAAGACCAAACGCATCATCGACATGGCCAATGAGGCGCTGAAAAGCACAAAGGGAAGCATAGTTTTTCTGGACAGGGACAGTCAGTATATGTTCGATCTGAAAAACAGCATAAGGTTCATCAATGCTTCTGATTACCTCATAGAAGGGCCCAAGATGTTCTACGGCTTTCTCGCCGGGATAGCGGCACAGGATTTTGACATTGAGTATCTTTATATTGACGGCTTCGAAAAAATAGTAAATCATCCAATAAACACCCTGCAGGGCTTATTTGAGGACATAGAGCTGTTCAGCAAGCGCAACAGCATCACCGTGGTGCTCAGCGTAAGCTGCGCCAAGGCGTCGGCGCCGGAATTCATGCAGAAGTATGCGTTCTGACATGCCGCTTTTATAGACTCGGCCCGCAGCGCATCTCCATATAATCACATACAGTGCGGCGCCAAAGGCCGCCGCCGCTGCCCGCCATTGGAGGCCGGCGGCGCGGGCGGCTTGGATGCCGCTTTTGCGTAGGTAGAGAAAAACAAAAAAATAGGGTTGCTTTTTAGTTTTTATTGCGTATAATAGTTGCATGGCTGATTTCACATCGCAAAAATTAAACTCACGCGCCCGAGAGCGACGATCCGCGTTCTAATACGATTGAAGGCGGAGACTTGTGCTGCATTTCACACAGTCTCTTTTTTTATTTTAACTTAACAACCGAATAGGGTACGTAGCTTGATGCTTCGCCGCCCTTACCCCATTGAAAGATACGGGGCGTGGTTTTTCGTTACCCGAAAGGGCGCGATGTGATAATTTTATATTTTTTTTGAAAGGCGATAATAAAAAATGGAAAATAAGCACGATGTAAAGCTCAAGAAGATACTGTTGGCATACTCGGGAGGACTGGATACCTCGGTGATAATACCCTGGCTAAAGGAAAACTATGAAGGCTGCGAGGTAATAGCTGTTGCAGGTGACGTGGGACAGGGCGAAGAGCTCATAGGGCTGGAGGCCAATGGCCTTGC
>CAZXRQ010000072.1:0-7068 GCA_964642795.1 uncultured Oscillospiraceae bacterium
CTTCGGTTCGCCGGGCTCGCTGCTAGACAGCGTCGCGCTGCCGGGCGCGGACATAGTCCGCGCCCGGGGAACCGCTTGCGGTTCACGCGCGCCCCCGGCCCCGTCCATATGCAATGCCCCGCCTTGCTATGCACCGTGCAAAGATGATATAATCGCAACGGCGCAGTTTGCGGCATACTATAACAAAGGATTTGCTCCGAAAGGAACGCAGGCATATATGGAAAAGACCATCATACTCACCGGCGGCGGCTCCGCCGGACACGTTACGCCAAACCTCGCGCTGCTTCCCCGGCTCATTGCAGAGGGGTACAGCGTGCATTATATAGGCACGGCCACGGGCATTGAAAAGGAGCTGGTAGCTGAGCGCAGGGATGTGACCTACCACGAGATAACCGCGGGCAAGCTGCGGCGTTATTTTTCCTTAAAGACCTTTACGATGCCGTTTCGCGTGCTGTGCGGCATATCCCAGTCGCGGCGCATAGTGAAGCAGGTCAAGCCGGACGTGGTGTTTTCCAAGGGAGGCTTTGTATCGCTGCCGGTGGTAATAGGCGCGCGGGGCAAAGCGTCGATAGTCACGCACGAGTCGGACTATACCCCGGGTCTTGCCAACAAGCTGATAGCGCACTATGCGGATACGGTGTGCGTAACGTTCGAGGATACGCTCAAAAGCGTGGGGAAGAAGGGCGTGCATACCGGTACCCCTATACGGCCGGAGCTGTATTCGGGCAACGCCGACAAAGCGCGGGAGCTGCTGGGCTTTTCAGAGGATAAGCCGCTGCTGCTGGTAATGGGCGGCAGTCTGGGCGCTGCAGCGATAAACGATGCTGTGCGCGGCGCGCTTTCTGAATTGCTTGCGCAGTTCAATGTGGTGCATTTGTGCGGCAAGGGTAAGCTGGACGAGAGCATAGACTTGCCCGGCTACCGCCAGTACGAGTACCTGTCCGCGGCGCTACCGCATGTGCTGGCGGCAACGGATATAGTAGTATCCCGCGCTGGGGCAAACGCGGTATTCGAGTTTTTGGCGCTGGCAAAGCCCATGCTGCTGATCCCGCTGCCGGCGGAGGTAAGCCGCGGGGATCAGGTGCTCAACGCCGGGTATTTTGCCCGCAAGGGCTATGCCGCCGTTCTGGAACAGAAGGAGCTCACGCCGCAAGCGCTGCTATCAGCGGTACGGCGGCTGTACGACGGGCGGCTTACGTTCATATCCAAGATGAGCGGCGACGCGCTGGCCGACGGTACCGACGAGGTGCTTGCCGTTATACGCGAAGCCGTACAGAAAGGCAAAAAACGATGAATACTATGACGCATGAGCAGGTAAAGCGCATATTGGACATGCCCAACGGCACGGAAAAGCTGATGGAAAACGCGCCCGCCGCATTTGACGCGGCATGGGAGCTGTTTACAGAAGGCGATGCGACCGCGCTGGCTTTTTTGTGTCGCTGTGCCAAGCGTAAGGAGTACGCATCGCGCATACGGGAGAAGCTGGGTATGTCCCGGGAAATATTGAGCGCGGCGCTGACGGCGGAGCAGCCTAAGCTGAGAAAGAATGCAGCGCGGCTATGCGGCACTTTGGGGGATGCGGAGTATGCGTCCGCGCTGATAAACGCATTGCGGCAGGAGCAGGCGCGCTTTGTACGGCCCTCGCAGCTGCTGGCGCTGGGTGCGCTGGGCAGCGTGGAAGCCGAGGACGCGCTTCGCGCGTATATTGTTGAACCGCCCGCTGACGAGTCCGAGCAAAAGCATTTCCACGAGGAATCACAGGCGCTTGTTACCGCGCTGAAGAGCTTCACGGTGACCGAGCGTCATGAGTTCACCGGGCTGAAAGCGCCCGTGGATATTTTGCTGCGCTCACCGGACCTTCTGAGCGACGCGCTGGCCTATGAGCTGGGGCTTATGCACATAACGCCCGGGCGTGTGTTTTCGGGCGGGGTGCTGGTAAATACGGCGGACCTGCCCGCGCTGTACGGCGCAAGGAGCTTTTTTGAGGCGATGATAGTGCTTGCGCGGGGCGTAGCCAGCACTCCCAAGGCGATAACCATAGCCGTAAAACAGAAGCTTACCGACATACTCGCAGCCTCGCACGGCGGCATGCCCCCGTTTGCCTACCGAATAGAGCTGCGAGGCGATTTTGAGCGGGGCACGTTTGCCCGCGAGCTTGCGTCGCTTATGGACGGGGATGCGCTTGTCAACTCTCCCGGCGATTACGAGGCGGAGCTTCGCATAGAGCAGCGCAAAAGCGGCGCGGACATATATCTGAAGCTGTATACATATAAGGATACCCGCTTTGACTACCGCGTGGGCGCGCTGAGTGCGTCCATGCAGCCCTCCACGGCGGCGGCGGTGCTGCGCCATGCAAGGGATTACCTGCACGATAACGCGAGGGTGCTGGATCCCTGCTGCGGCAGCGGCACGTTTTTATTCGAGCGGGAGCGGTACACGCAGAAGCCCGTTGCCGGGCTTACCGGCGTGGATATCGCGCATGCGGCCATAGAGATAGCGCGAAATAACGCCGCTGCGGCGGAGAGCCGGGCCAAGTTCATAGTAAACGACTGCCTGCGCTTTACCGCTAACCGCCCTTACGACGAGGTGATAGCCAATCTGCCTTTTGGCAACCGGGTGGGGGATCACAGCACAAATATAAAGCTGTACGCCGGCATATTGGACAGGCTGGGTGAATGGCTCGTGCCGGGGGGTACTGCGGTGCTGTATACAATGGAGTTTACGCTGCTGAAGCGCCTTATACGCGAGCGGAACGCGCTCAGGCTCGTCACCGAGGCGCGCACCGGTGCGGGCGGGCTCACGCCGGGCATATTCATAATCAAAATGCAGGGTTAAAACGGCTATGCTATGGTGGATGATAGCCGCAGTATGCGCATTTTTCGTAAAAGGCCTGTGCGGGTTTGGCAACACCCTGGCGTTCACGGCCATACTCGGCTTTTCTAACGATAACGTAAGCATATCCCCGGTGGATCTGCTGCTGGGCTATCCTGCGAATATGATACTGGCCATAAAGGAGCGGCGCTCCGTCAAGTGGAACGTATGCCTGATGCTGATCGCATTGGTGCTGGCCGGCGCGGTGCCGGGGGCGTTTTTTCTGAAAAATGCCGACGCCACGGTAGTAAAGCTGATATCCGGCGCGGCGATAACGCTTATAGGCGTAGAGATGCTGATGCGGGAGCTGCGCCCTAAGAAGCTGAAGCAGTCCAAGCTGGCGCTTGCGGCGGTGGGGCTGATATCCGGTGTGCTGTGCGGGCTGTTCGGCATAGGCGCGCTGCTGGGCGCATATGTCAGCCGCATAACCGGGGACAGCCGGGAGTTTCGCGGCACGCTTTGCACGGTGTTTTTTGCGGAAAACACGTTTCGCATAATTCTCTATGCAGCGTGGGGCATAATCCGGCGGGATACGCTGCTGCGATCGCTTACGCTGGCGCCGTTTATGCTGCTGGGGCTGGGGCTGGGTATGCTTGCCGCCAAGGTGCTGCCCGAGCGGGCGGCGAGGCTTGTAATAATCGCGGTGCTTATGGTTTCGGGCGTCGCGCTGATTATCACGACGGTATGGTAAAGCGGGGCCGGATGGCCCCGCTTCAGGCTGTCGAAAAAGTCAATTTTGACTTTTTCGAGCTTGCAGGCTTTGCCTCTCGCCAATAGGCTGCGCCTGTTGGCTCCCGGGCGGCAAAGCCTGAGAAGAACAGGGAAAATCTGCGATTTTCCTTCCGGTCTGACGCACTGGTCGCCAGACCGGATTTAACATTAAGGGCTTTGGCCCTTAATAATCCCGGGGCTTTTCGACAGTCTCAAGCGGGGCCGGATGGCCCCGCTTCTTAGCTTTACAGTTTTAGGAAATTACAGCTCGGCCTTCCAGAGACCGTGCAGGTTGCAGTATGCGTATACGGCGATGGGCTTCTGGCAGGCGCAGGGCAGCTTGAAGGTTGCCTTGGGCTCGTCGGTCGGGTTGAGCGCGCGGCGCTGGCCGCCCTTGTCGGTCTGCAGGTATATCCACTGGATGTAGTGGGCGTCGGTCATGGGATGCGCAACGCTCCCGACGGTAACGGTAATGGTATCCCCATCGACCTTAACTGCGGGTACGTGCTTTTCCTGAGCGGCGTCGGTGGTGTTGGGTACGAGCTCCTTCATGGGCTCGCCGCAGCATATCATGGGAACGCCGGAGCTGTTGATCATACCTACGAGGTTGCCGCAATGGGCACAAATAAAGAATTTCTGCATAATAAAACTCCTTTCATATTTAATAAGCAAACTGTATATATATGTTAACACAACGTTTGTTCGAAAGCAAGGTGCGAGTCGCGTAATCACAAAGGAGTCACATTCGTCGATTGACAGACGTAAGCGTTAAATAGTATCATTCTGTACAAGGGGGAATATGGAAGGTTTATACATACTTGGCGATAACGCCCCGGCAATATCCACGGACTGCGGCGCAAGAAGAGTACAGCTGCTGCTAAAGCGCAGCGATCTGGAGATAATGCAGCAAAATCTCAGCCCCTCCTCCACCATCTGGCTGTGTCCTGCGGAGGATCCGACCATGGTGGAATACTTTGTTATACTGTCAGGCAGCCTTACCGTGGTGCCCACGCCCGAGGAGGCGTGTACGCTGGGCCCGGGGGACTGCTTTTTTGCTGAAAGCATAAAAACCGACATACGGCTTATCGCCAACGCCGATACGCAGGTGCTGTATATTACCAACCGCCCCGTGTACGATATGCTTACAAACTTCCGCGACGATTACGAGCGGCTGCTCGCGCGTATAGACGAAAAGGATCATGTTACGGTGCGGCACAGCAAGAACGTGCTGGATTACAGCCTTGCGCTGTTCAACGCAATACAGCCTTCGGGCGTCACTATGGACGACATGGCGCTTGCAGCGCTGTTTCACGACGTGGGGAAATGCCATATACCGGACGAAATACTCAAAAAGACGGATAAGCTCACCCCGGAGGAATACCGCACCATGCAGCAGCATGCCGAGAATACCTACAACATACTTCTGCCCGGCTATGGCGCAGGGATCGCCGGCATAGCCCTGCAGCACCACGAGCGGCTGGACGGCAGCGGCTATCCAAACGGGCTTTCCGGGGAGGAAATATGTATGTGCGCACGCATAATGGCGGTGGCGGATTCCTTCGATGCGATGATAAGCGCCCGCCCGTACAACCGTATAAAAACGCCGGAGGCAGCAATAACGGAGCTGTATTCGCTTCCCTGCAAATACGATATTAGCGTAGTGAAGGTGCTGGATAGGCTATACCGCAGCGGGCAGCTCGTGCTGCATACGGCATAGCCCGCCGCCGGCTGGATCCCTGCTCAGGCTTTGCCGCCCGGGAGACTAACCGGCGAAGCCTGTAAGCGAGAGGCGAAACTGCAAATATCGAAAAAGTGCCTTTAGCGCTTTTTCGACAAGCTGAGCGCCGGATGCGTACTTGCATCCGGCGCTTTAGTACAGCCGCTTATTTGACTATCAGCTTTTCGCCGTCGTAATCCACGGTAAACACCGTGTCAGGCTCCGGGTCGGTCTCTATTATGCGGCGGGCAAGCAGCGTTTCCAGCTTGCTCGACAGCAGCCGCTTGAGCGGCCGTGCGCCGTACAGCGGGTCGTACCCGGCGTCCGCAAAGTAATTCTTCGCCGCGTCCGTAAGCGTTACGGAAAGCCTGCGCGCCGCAAGGCGCCGGCCGATGTCGGATAGCTGCAGATCCATTATGGAATATATCTCCTCGCGGGTCAGGGGCTTATAGAACACCACGTCGTCTATACGGTTGAGGAACTCCGGCCGGAAGGACTGCTTTAGCAGGCCCTCCACGCTGCGCTTTGCAGCCTCGGTGAGCCGGCCGTCCACTATGCCGTCCAGTATGAAGGCGGAGCCTAGGTTGCTGGTCATGATTATGACGGTATTCTTAAAGTCCACCGTGCGGCCCTGCGAATCCGTTATCCTGCCGTCGTCCAGCACCTGCAAAAGCACGTTGAATACATCCGGGTGCGCCTTTTCGATCTCGTCAAACAGCACCACGCAGTACGGCCTGCGCCGCACGGCCTCGGTGAGCTGGCCGCCCTCGTCATAGCCCACATATCCCGGAGGTGCGCCTATAAGCCGGGAGACGGAGTATTTTTCCATGTATTCGCTCATGTCCAGCCGCACCATGTTGTTTTCGTCGTCGAACATGGCCGCAGCCAGCGCCTTTGCAAGCTCGGTCTTGCCTACGCCCGTAGGCCCAAGGAACAAAAAGCTGCCTATGGGCTTACTCGGGTCCTTAAGCCCCGCGCGGGTGCGCAGTATGGCGTCACATACGGTATCCACAGCCTCGTTCTGTCCTATCACGCGCTTGTGCAGTATAGAAGGCAGCTTAAGCAGCTTCTCACGCTCTCCCTCCATCAGCCTGGATACCGGTATGCCTGTCCAGCGCGATACTATGCGGCTTATCTCCTCTTCGGTTACGCGGTCGCGCAGAAGGCCGGAGGTCTTGCCCTCCTCAAACAGCTTTTCCGCCTCCTCCAGCTGGCGCTTCTTCTCGGGCAGCTCGCCGTACTTGATCTCCGCGGCGCGATTCAGGTCATAACTGCGCTCCGCCTGCTGCATCTCGGCGTTGAGCCGCTCTATGTCGCTTCTGAGCGTCTGCACGGATTTGATCGCGTCCTTTTCCACATCCCATTTCGCCTTCATTGCGGCGAAGGTCTCGCGCTCCTTTGCAAGCTCCGCGCGTATCTCCTTCAGGTGCTCTATGGACAGCTTGTCGCTCTCCTTGCTGAGCGCGGCCTCCTCTATTTCAAGCTGCATAATGCGGCGGCTTATCTCGTCCAGCTCGGTGGGCATGGAGTCCATCTCGGTGCGGATCATGGCGCAGGCCTCGTCCACGAGATCGATGGCCTTATCCGGCAGGAACCTGTCGCTTATGTAGCGGTGGCTCAGCGTGGCCGCGGCGATAAGGGCGTTATCGTTTATCTTTACGCCGTGAAACACCTCGTAGCGCTCCTTAAGTCCGCGCAGTATGGATATCGTGTCCTCCACGGACGGCTCGTCCACCATCACTGGCTGAAACCTGCGGGAGAGCGCCGCG
>CAZXRQ010000073.1:0-7049 GCA_964642795.1 uncultured Oscillospiraceae bacterium
TGGCAAAGCCCGGCACCACAGAATCCACCGCCTGTATGAAGTTGATTATGTTGACCATCGCGCGGTACGGCATGGCGGCGGTTATGTCGCCGGCTACCGCGTCGGGCAGCGTGGGCCGCACGTTGGACTGCGCAAGCTCCTTCTGCCAGGTGCGCTTACCGTCCAGTATGTCGCCAAAGCGCTGCACCAGTATGTGCCCCGCGCCCAGCATGTTGGTAAGCTCGCCCACCTTCTGCGCGTACGCTATGGGCTGGTTGAAGGGCACGCTGAAGTTGTGACTGCACAGCACGGCGAGATTGGTGTTTTCACTTTTCTTTTCTTTATATGAGTGGCCGTTTACCACGGCGAGATCGTCATCGTAGTTCTCCTGGCTCACGAAGCCGCCGGGGTTTTGGCAAAACGTGCGCACCTTGTTTTTGAACGGATGCGGGTAGCCTATCAGCTTGGATTCGTACAGTACCTCGTTGATCTGCTCCATCACCTCATTTCGCACCTCTACGCGCACGCCTATATCCACGGTGCCGGGCTGATGGTCTATACCGTGCTCGGTACAGAGCTTTTCCAGCCAGTCCGCGCCGCGTCTGCCGGTGGCTACCACGGTATCGTGTGCGAGCAGCTCGAAATCGCCGCGCGCGTTGGATACGGTTACGCCAAGGCACCTGCCGTCCTTGATGATAAGCCCGGTGCATTCGCAGCCGAACATCAGCTCCACGCCATGATCTATAAGGTAGTTTTGGATCGCTTGGTATATCGCCTGCGCCTTTTCGGTGCCCATGTGGCGTATCGGACAGTCCACCAGGCGAAGTCCCGCCTGTATGGCGCGCTTTCTTATATCCTTCACCGCGGCGGAATCGCTTATGCCCTCCACATGCGGGTCCGCTCCAAACTCAAGGTATATTTCGTCGGCATAGTTTATGGTATCCTGTACCAGATCGTCGCCCACCAGCCGCGGAAGATCGCCGCCGACCTCGCTGCTTAAAGAAAGCTTGCCGTCGGAAAACGCGCCCGCGCCGGAAAAGCCGGTGGTTATATGGCAGTACGGCTTGCAGTTCATGCACTTTTGCGTGGTTTGCTTAGGGCAATGCCGGTCCTGTACGGCGCGCCCTTTTTCTACAATGACGATGTTCTTTGTGCTGCCCTGCCGTACCAGCTCCAGCGCTGTAAATATTCCCGCCGGGCCCGCGCCCACTATCACGAGATCTTTTTTTACTTCCATGCCGCTATTCTCCCTCTTTTTGCATTGCCCATGCTAATATCTCCGCATCGGTCGCGCCTGATGCGGCCAATTTGTCCAGCTCCGCGCTTGCGCTGCGCACTTCGGCGGCGCGCCCGCAGGACATGCCGCCCTCCGAGCAGCCACCCGCGACGCAGCACGGCCCAGAGGCATTGAATATGCTGCTTGCCTCCCGCCGCGCTATACCCAGCATACACCAGGCCAGCGTACGTATCTCCCACTGGGCGCGGTTGCAGCAGCGCAGCTCAAAAAAGTGCATCAGCTCCCGCGCGTTCATGGTAAGTATCATGCGGGTTTCCGCCGCGCCGGGCAGCACGAAGCGCGCGTCCTCGGCGGGTATACCCATGCTCAGCAGCTTTTCATATTCGGAAAAGCTTCGCTCCATAGCGTCACGGAAGGCGGCCTCCGCCTCGGGCTGCCTTGCCACGGTAGGCGGCAGTATGTAGGTAAGCGCGTCCTTGGTGACGTAGCGCTGGCTCTGCACGGAAAAGCTCGCTATGCGGTGCCGGGTTATCTGCGCAAGCAGCGTGCGGCTCACGCCCTCTATCCCGAAGGTGAAGGAGGCGTGTTCTATCGGGGAAAGATGCCCAAAGCTCACCAGCTTGTTTACGAACTTCTCGGCGTTGGCAGCGGACCTTTCGGCGAGCTCGTCTATGTTGGCGTCGCTGTAGCACAGCCGCCCGCCCAGCGCAATGGTCTCCGCAGGCAGCGCCGTGCCGCCCAGAAGACGCACGTTAAGTTTGACCCCGGCCGCTTTACCCATGGCTTATTCCTCCTCGCCCTCGTAGTACCGGAGCGCCGCGCGCATAAGCTCAAAAAGCCGCGCGTCGTCCCCGCTGAAAAACAAATATCCCACCAGCGCCTCCAACCCTGTAGCGGCGCGGTAGTCCGATATTTCCGCATGCTTCGGTACGCTGCCCAAATGGGAATTGCGGCCGCGCTTGAATACGGCCTCCTCCGCCTCGCTAAGCAGCGGTTTTATGCGATGATACGCCTTGGCCTGCGCCGCGGCACATACCCGCTTTGCCGCTTCAACATGCAGTCCGTGCGCGGTAAGGTCGGTGCGCTCTATAAGCTCTGCACGCACGAACAGATCGAACACGGTATCCCCCATATACGCGAGCGTAAGCGGGGACATGAGCTCCGGAGCCTTATCCGGTATCGGCGAAAGTGCGGCTCTAAGGCCGGCTATCATGCTGGCGTCGTTATTGATCATAGGTTATATTATACAGTTTTTTCCCATGTATGTAAATCCGCAGCCTGCGGCGCGCGGGCGCGCAAAGCGCGCTAACGGCGGGCGCAGCCCGCCGCAGAACCGCCGCGGCGGTTCCCGCGCGCCGCCGGGCCGGAAATACCAGGTTAGCCTTCCGTGCGCGCCCTGCCGGGGGGGCCTTACGGCGCGCTCATTTTGAGCAGCTCACGCGCTACGTCGAATTTGAGTGTGCCCAGGTCGGAATCGTCCGTGGTTATCTCAAACATCACCAGCACAAGCCTTGCGTCCTCATCGGATACGCCGGTGCGGAAGCCCGCAAACCAGCTTATCTCGCGGGATTTATCGTCGCCTATCTCGGCGGTGCCGGTTTTTGCGGCGACGGTGCAGCTGGTGACGCCCAGCTTGCGGCCGGTGCCGTTGAGGTCGCTGCGGGTAACGTCGGTTAGCATAGGCAGTATCCGCGCGATAGCTTCGTCGCTTATCACGTCCTCAAGCCAAAGCGTACGCTCGCTCTCATATTCCGTCTCGTAGCGCGCACTGTCTACGCGGTACAGGCCCTTTACTATGCGCGGGGCGCATATGTCGCCGCCGTTTGCGAATGCGCAGAACGCCGTCGCAAGCTGGAGCGGCGTGGTAAGTATCTCGCCCTGCCCGTAGCCGGAGTCGGCAAGCAGCTTCAGCGATACGTCGGTACCCTCGTTGATAAGCTGCGCGTCGGCCACGTTTATGTCAAACGGCAGCTCGGAGGCAAAGCCCAGCTTTTCCATATATTCCAAAAACCGTTCGCTGCCAAGCTGCAGTGCAGCATACGCAAAGTAGATATTATCGGAGTTGAGTATGGCGTTATGCATATTGAGCGGCTCGGTACGGGCGCGCATAGTGGTACGCTTTATCGGCGTCCATATCCAGTCCCCGTACTGCGTGGGCGTCCAGTAATCGTCGTCTATATTGTAGTTGAATACATAGCCGGTATCCAGCACGCCGTTATCCAGCGTGGCTGCTGCGGTGAACGCCTTAAACACCGAGCCGGGCGGGTACAAGCCCTGCGTTACGCGGTTTATAAGCGGCTTGGCCTCGTCGTTCAAAAGCGCGTTATAGTCCGCGCTGCTTATGCCGCGGGTAAACTGGTTAAGGTCGTAGGAGGGGTAGCTTGCCATGGCCTGTATTTCACCGGTAAGCGGATTCATCACGACCACGGCGCCCGCTGTGGTCTCCCCGTAGGCTACCAGCGACAGCACCTCCTCCACGCGCTGCTGCAGCTCCGCGTTTACCGTAAGCTGTATATCCAGCCCGTCCTGCGCCGCTTCATAATGAATCGTGCGGCGGTCGGTGCCCTCGGCGGTGTATATGTACACCTGAGTGCCGTCCGTGCCGCGCAGCTCCGTTTCGTACTGGCGCTCCAGCCCCAGCTTGCCCACTATGGAATCAGAGGTGTACGCGCCGTCGTCGCCGGCAAGCGTGTTTAGCCTGTCTATCTCCTCATCCAGCTCCTCGGTGGTGGCAGCGCTTATCGCACCCACATAGCCTACCGTGTGCGCAAGCAGACTGCCGCAGGGATAATTCCGGATGGCGCCATAGTTTCCGTCGTCCACGCCCACGCCTTCTATCAGAAGCAGCTGCGCTTCAGCGGTAGCCGCAAGCTCACCGGGATAATACTGCTTGATTATTGCAAGATCGCCCGTGGCGGCGTCGAGCTTTTTGTTTATAGCCTCCTCGCTCTCGCCGGTAAGCGTGGCAAGCTGCGTTACCGCAAGCGTCCTGTCCGCCAGCCGGGACGGCTGCACATATACGCTGACCAGCCCCGCCGTGGAAGCAAGTACGGTGGTGCCTGCGAGTATCTCGCCGCGGCTTGCGGCGACGCGGGCAACACGCACGGTGTCCCCCCACTCCATACCGTCAAATATCAGCGCGGGAGACCAGGCTATGTGCCACACGCCGCCCTCCTTCTGCGCAGTCAGCGTGATGGACTCCGTTATGTCGCCCATAAGCGTGCTGTGGTAGGTAACGTCGTAGCTGGCGGTAGCGAGTATATCGCCCGCGTCTATGCGTACGTTGGAATATTCCAGGCCGGTTATCTGGAGGCCGTCGAATATGTTATTGTATTTGTCGATGAATTCCTGCTCGGTCACGCTGTCTGTATCCGGCGTATCGGTCTCGTTCTGCACGGAGGGGCTGAGCAGCGCATATGCGTTTGAATACTCCCCGGTGCGGATATACTCCATATAGCTTTCGCACGCGACCGTGCCCAGAGAGACCGTGCGGCAGCCGCATATAAGCGGTACTGCAAGCGCCGGCACGAGAGCGAACGCGAGTATGCACTTTAGGACATGCTTAATCATGCCTTATTATACACCGGGCTGCGCGCGAAGCGCAATGAGACTGCGGGAAATGACACACAACGTTAACCTGGACACATTCCGTTAATTTGACATGATGAAAGGCGGCTGATACAATACTGGCATGGCTGAAACCGGCAACAATACACGCCGCGAGCTGAAAAAGCGTATGCGGCGCACCATAAGGCGTATCAAAAAACGGCTGGGCCTGCCCGTAGAGCAGCGCAAGGCCGCTGCCGATGCTGCCGCGGTACAGGGCAAGCCGCCCCGCCGCCGCAAAACGGCGCCGGGGGAGGAGAAGCGCAGCCTTATACCCGGCGGCGTATCTCCGCTGCTTATCGCGGTGGATATCGTGCTGCTTGCGTGCGTGGTGGCTTCCGGCACGCTCTGCACATATACCGCTATGCAAAGCCCGCTATATTCCGTTACCGTGAATGCGGACGGCATAGAGACGGTATACCTCTCAACAGGCGTTACCGTGGGCGAGCTGATCAATATGCAGAACATCGACTACGACCCGGCGGAGGATATACTCTCCTGCACGGCCGACGCGGCGCTGTACGACGGTATGGAGATAGTGCTTACCCGCGCCTTCCCCGTGGCGGTGGAATCCGAAGGCGAGGTCACTGTGCTGCACATGGCGGAGGGCACCGTGGGCGACGCGCTGGCGCTGGCGAACGTTGTGCGGGATTCGGACGACGAGCTGTCACATTTGGCATATGCGGACGTGACGGCGGGCATGAAAATACTTCACACCAACGTTGAAATAAGCTACACCACCGCGCTGCGGTTGATATCGCATGTGCAGGAGGTAATAAAGGACGCCGACGAATGGGAGAGCTTCCGCAAGGTGGAGCAGGAGGGAAGCGATGGCGAGCGCCGCGTTACCCAGCGTATAACCGTTAAAAACGGCATAGAGGTTTCCCGGGAAATAGTCGACCAGACCGTGCTTGTACCGGCCGTAAACGAAATAGTGCGCGTTGGCACCAAGATACGCTACCAAACCAACTACGAGGGCGAATGGCGGCGTTATATCGCTCCGGAGGACAAGCCGCGGGACGGCGTGAACGGCTGGAAAGCCATCACAGTATACCGCGTTACGGCATACTGCACCGGCAGCCGCACGGCCACGGGCACCAGGCCAAAGCTGGGCACGATAGCCGTCAACCCCAAATACATACCCTACGGCACAAAGGTATGGGTGCCGGGCTACGGCATGTGCACCGCTGAGGACACCGGCGCATTCCGCAACTACCCCTCCCCGCGCGACAACGCCATCGACCTGTGGTTCAATACCGAGCGCGAGGCACGCAACTGGGGCTCCAAATACAACTACACCATACTGGTGCGGACGGGTTGATATGAACGTATCCGACATAAAGCAAATACTTGCTGAAAACGGCCTCACGCCCAACCGGGCGCTGGGGCAAAATTTTCTGTGCGACGAAGCTGCCGCAAATGCAATAGCAGACTCTCTGCCTGAGGGCGCACCCGTGCTGGAGATAGGCCCGGGACTTGGCTCGCTTACCGAGGCGCTGCTGGGCGCGGGCCATGATGTTGCCGCGGTGGAGATAGACGGCGATATGATAGCGGCGCTGAAACGGCGGTTTGCCCGCGATGTGCGCCTTACGCTTATCCACGGAGATTTCCTCAAAACCGATGTATCCGCGCTGTTTAACGGCGGGTTCTGCGTGGCGGCCAATCTTCCGTATTACGCCACTACGCCTATCTGTATGAGGCTGCTATGCGCCGGGCTGGATATACCCGCAATGACGCTGATGCTTCAGCAGGAGGCCGCACAGCGCTTTTTTGCGGCGCCGGGTGAGCGGGTGTACGGCCCGCTTTCCGTTATGGCCGGCTGGCTGTATTCGGCGGAGCGGCTGCTTGCGCTAACGCCCGCCAGCTACTACCCGCAGCCGGACGTGGACAGTGCGGTTGTGCATCTGATACGGCGCGATACGCCGTTTGAGCCGCGTATGCCCGTGCTGGTACGCGCGGCGTTTGCCATGCGAAGGAAGACGCTAAAAAACAATCTCAAACCGCTGGGAATAACGGCGGATATGATAGCGCAGGCGGGAATCGATCCGCGCATCCGCGCCGAGGCGCTTGCACCAAAGGACTTCTTTGCGCTGTGCGGGGTGCTTCCGGAACAGGGCGAGCGGTTCCCGCGCGCCCCCTCCATCGGCGTAGAAGCCGGCAGCTTGACCCGCCGCGGGTAAGCGTGTCCTGCGCATAAACAACCGGGCCGCGGCAAATGCCGCGGCCC
>CAZXRQ010000074.1:0-6952 GCA_964642795.1 uncultured Oscillospiraceae bacterium
ATTCATTTTACCATCTCGAAGGTTCAACTTCTCTCTTTATTGGTTCATATCATTTTAACGCATACACCGAAAAGATAATTTAGCTGTAAAATACTTTTTGCAGTATTATATACTGTTTATTTTTTAACATTTTCCCTCCGCCGTTCCCCGCGGATAAGCTGACATACGGCAAGCAATATCAAAAACACTCCGTAGCCCCGTCTCAGCCATTCCCCGGCAAGCAGATTTGCAAGCAGCGCGCCAGCTATCGCCCCCGCGGCGCCGGACAGTATCAACGGAAGGCAGTCGCGCAGGCTGAGCCGCCCCGCGCGGCCATGCACTATAAGCGCGATCACGGCCGCCGGGAGAAACGCCAGCATATTCACCCCCTGCGCCGCGTGCTGCGGCAGAGCCATAAGCAGCGTAAGCGCCGGAATAAGTATCGTACCGCCGCCCATACCCATGCCTGCCGCTACGCCTGCAAGCGCCCCGAAAATAACGTACAGCAGCCAGCTCACAGCAGCATCCATATGGCGGCAAATACCATCAGCGCACAAAATATGCGATTGAGCCACACGTTATCCAGCTTTCCCGTGAGTTGCGCGCCGATATAGCCCCCTGCGGCGAGTGCCGGCGCAACGAATACCAGCGCATTATAATCCACGCTGCCGTGAAATGCGTATACTGCCCCGCTCAGCGTACTGAGTGGCAGCATTATACTTATGGCGCAGGCATGTGCGCGCTTATCGTCAAAGCCGCACAGCAGCTTCAGCGCCGTCACCGCCACCATGCCGCCGCCCGCTCCGAAAAGCCCGTTGGCAAGCCCCGCAAGCAGGCCGGCCAGCAGTCTGTTTACCATGTTTTTGCGCGCTTTTCGCTCTTTGTGCATAAAAACACCGCCCGGAATAAGTATCCGCAATGGCGGTGTTTTTTATTAGTCCGTATGTTTTGCTTTATTCGCCAGTACGCGGGCACTCAGGAAGCGACGCCGTCAGCGCGGCCAGCTCGTCCAGCCAGCTGCCGTTGAACAGCTCTATCATGCCTGTATCGCACGCGGCCGCAAGCTTGGGCTGTATAGGCAGGCTCGCAGTGCAGCCGATCCCGAGCCGCTCTGCCGTAGCGGCAACGCCGCTGTCCCCGAACGGGCGTATCACCGCGCCGCAGTCCGGGCACTCAACATAGCCCATATTCTCTACCAGCCCCAGCACGGGTATGTTCATCATCTTTGCCATGTTGACGGCCTTTTCCACTATCATACCCACCAGCTGCTGCGGTGTGGTCACCACGATTATACCGTCCATGGGTATGGTCTGGAATACCGTAAGCGGCACGTCGCCGGTTCCCGGCGGCATGTCTATGAACATTATATCAATGTCGCCCCATATGACATCCGTCCAAAACTGCTTTACCACATTCGCCACTATCGGCCCGCGCCAAACGACGGGGTCGGTATCGTGCTCCAGCAGCAGATTAACGCTTATCACGGATATGCCGGTTTTGGTCTTAACGGGATACAGGCCGTTTTCGTCGCCATCCGCGCTCTTATGCAGCCCAAATGCCTGCGGTATGGAAGGCCCGGTTACATCCGCGTCCAGCACGGCTGTCTTCAAGCCCATGCGCTGTGCGAGTACGGCAAGGCTGCTTGCAACAAGGGACTTACCCACGCCGCCCTTGCCGCTTACCACGCCCACCACCCGCTTGATGTTGGACATACGGTTTGGCTTTTCGAAGAAATCGGTTTTTCCCTCACGCGAGGAGCACTCCGCCTCACAGTGGGAACAATCATGCGTGCATTCCGAGCTCATATTTCATTCTCCATATTCATATTTGTTTGATGAAGCAGCGGCGGCGCTTGTGCTGCTCCTTATCGAAGAGCTTCCATTGCGCCTGCACCTTTTCATTATCCTCAAGCTGAGGCCCCGTTTCGCCGTAGAGTACGCCGTTTTTACGCGCGCTCTCCAAAGCGTGGCTCAGTATGATCGAGTTTATGCCTATCCCCTGCAGATCCGGCCGCACCGCCACCAGCAGCATGTCCTCGGTGTCGTTTTTACCGCGCAGCGCCTTGAGCGCGCCCACCCAGCCAAACGGCAAAAACCGGCCGCGGCTCTTCTGCATAGCCTCCGCAAGGCTGGGCGAGCTTACGCCGAAGGCCACCATGTTTTCGTCCTTATCCATTACAAAGCAGGCATAGTCCGGATTTACCAGCGGCACGAACTTCTTTGCGTACTTCTTTACCTGCTTTTCGGTAAGCTCCACAACGCCGTACAGCTCCGCATAGGCCTCGTTTACCAGACGGAACACCTTTTCGACATAAGGAAGATAATCCCAGTTGTGCTTGACCTCGGCAAGATGATAGCTGCCGTGCTGCATCGCGCGCTCAGCAACTCGCTTCAGCCTGGCGGCAATATCGCACTCGTCATTGTCGCTGTGCAGCTTGATCAAAAACTCCACCCAGTCAGTATCCTTCCTATACCCCATGCGCTCCATGTGCTGAATATAGTATGGGTGGTTGTAGTAGGTGATGAACATGCTGCGCCGGTCAAACCCCTCCACCAGCATACCCTCGCGGTCGAGATCGCAAAAGCCCAGCGGCCCGTGTACTTCGTTGCAGCCTTTTTCCCGCGCCCAGCTTTCCACTGTGCCGAACAGAGCGTCCGCTACCTCCGCATCGTCAATAAAATCCACCTGTGAAAACCGCATCCGCTTTTGGTTGAACTTCTCGTTTGCCTTATGGCTGAGTATAGCGCCTATGCGGCCTACTATCTCGCCGTCCCGGTATGCTAAAAAGCACTTTGCCTCGCAATAGTCGAACGCGGGATTTTTTTTGGGGTTCCAGTCGTCCAGATCGTCTCCATACATTGCTGGCACGAACTGGGGCACATCCTTATAGAGTATATTGACGTAATCCACAAATTTTCTAAGGTCGCGTTTGGTCGTGACCTCTTTTACTGTTACCATCGAATACCCCCCCTGAAAAAAGTATAAAAAATCCTTTGCGTAGTATATCAGATTGGCGCTCATAATGCAAAATATCCTGTATTGTCCGCGTTCAGGCGGCCGGCCATACGCAAAAGCCCACTTGCATCGTATCCGCATTGATGCTACTATACGCCTTGTACATCAAGGAGGTCGCATATGCAGGCTAAAACCCGTGGCATAGTAAAAATGGCGGTCTGCGCCGCCATGTGGAGCATCGCAGGCATATTCATAAAGCTCTTGGACTGGCATCCCATGGTGATCGCTGCCTTCCGCAGCCTTGTTGCGGCGGCGGTAGTGGCCGTTTATATGAAGCTCTCCGGCACAGGCTTTATGTTCAACCGGCAGACTGTAAAGCTGGGTGTCGCCGTCAGCGCACTGCTATGCTGCTTTGTATGCGCAAATAAGCTTACCACCTCTGCAAACGCCATCGTGCTGCAATACTGTGCGCCCATAATGCTGCTGCTGTATTCCGCGATAGTACGCCACCAACGTTTTCGCACGGCAGACTATATTGTAGTCGCGGCTACATTCGCGGGGATTGCCATGTTCTTTTTCGATCAGCTTGGCGGCGGAAAACTCATCGGCAACTGTGTAGCGCTGCTGTCCGGCTGTATGTTCGCAGCGATGTTCCTGCTTTCCGGAGACTGCACCACCCAGGAACGCTTTAATGGCATCCTGCTTGGTCAGCTTATCACCGTCGCCTTTGGAATACCCTTCCTGCTGGCAGGCGGCACCAATTTTGCATCCGGCGATCTGATCTGGATTTTGGGGCTGGGCATAATTCAGCTGGGGCTGCCGTACATACTGTTCACATTAGCAGTAAAGGACTGCCCGCCGCTGATGTGTTCGATCCTTGCTGTGCTGGAGCCGCTGCTCAACCCGGTATGGGTGTTCCTGTTTACAGGCGAGGCGCCGGGCGCATGGGCGCTTTTGGGCGGGGCAATAGTACTGTCCTCCGTTACCGTTTGGTGCATATACGATGCGCGCCGTCCCCAGCCTGCTGCAGAAACGCCATCATCTCAGGCATAGACCGCAGTTTCTTAACATTTATCCGCATTGCCGCGCAAATGCAGCTATGATATAATCCCATTATGAAACGCCACTATCGTCGCTACAGGCCTAAGAGACGCAGGCGCAGCCGTCTGTCGTCCAGCAACTGGGGCCCGATCCTCGCGCTGCTCGGCACGGTGATCGGTATACTTGGCGTCGCCGCGCTTGTGGTGTTTGTGGCGCTGCCGAAGCTGCTGCCGCTTGTCGGCATAAGCTATACGGCGCCGTTTATGCCCACGCCCACACCTGGTCCCACCGCCGTTCCCGTGGCCACCGCATATCCTATGGAGCTGTTCGATCCTCAGTCCGCTCAAGCCGAAATAGTGTTTACTGATTCCGGCTCATACCGCTGGTTTTCCGATCCGTACTGTTACGATGGGCAGATAATGCTTTCCGCCGGCAACCTGGACGATAACAACAACGCTGTGCTGACGGATCTGCTGCTGTACGATCCCGAGTCGCGCACAGCCGAAAAGCTGCCCTACTCCCCCGCCAATACCCATATAATGTATGCCCGCTTCAATGCGGACTGGATAGTATACCTTGATGCCAACTTTGCCGGAGGCGGCGCCATAATGGCGGTAAACCGAAGCGACGCAAACGCCAAGCCCGTTCTCGTCAAGGATATTTACACCGGCCAGCCTGAGCTTGTGCTAAGCGGCAACTACCTCGCATTTACTGACCGCACCGGCAGCAAAATGGATAAGCTGTTCGTGGTGGATCTTTCAACGATGGAAAGCGTTACCGTAGCGATGTTTTCCTCATCGGTATACGGGCAGAGCACGCCGGATCTGCGCGGTACGCTGCTCACCTGGGCGGATACGTCCAATGTGTCCGATTCGGGGGAAATGATATCCATCATATACCATATGAACCTAAACGCTTCCACCACTACCTCCTACGAACCCGGCACATATGTGCATGATCCGCAGGGCGATGGCAGCCATACCGCATGGCTCAACGGTCATCACGGCGCGGACACCTCGCTGTATTGCTGCACCGGCGCCGGCGCGCCCATGCTTGTTGCCGACGGCGTTACGGATTTTTCGCTACAGGAGGAGTATATTGCCTACGGCATGAACGAAGCAGTATATGCCTATGTGTTCGATACCGGGAAATCCTATCTTATCTCCCCCGAGCATCAGCTTACGCAGTTTCTCGGCGCTTCGGACGGAAAGATATTCTGGCTTGACGTCACCACCCGCGACGTGGGACGCGATATTGTTATGTTCGCGGAGCTGCCCATATAAAGCCCCGCTCAGCACATTCGGAGGTATCGCATGACAAAAACCGATAAAACCGTATTCGTCTGCGGCGAGTGCGGCTACGAAAGCGGCAAATGGCTGGGGCGCTGCCCCGCCTGCAACAGCTGGAACACCATGGTTGAGGAAGCAAAGATCACGCTTCCTTCCACCGCTTCACGCGCTCATGCGCTGCCGTTAGCAGAGGTATCCACCCAAAGCGCAAAGCGGCTTCCCACGGGCATGGGCGAGCTCGACCGCGTACTTGGCGGAGGCATAGTGTCCGGCAGCACGGTGCTGCTCGGCGGCGATCCCGGCATAGGCAAGTCCACGCTGCTGATGCAAACAGCCGCAAGCCTCGGAAAACAAGGCAAAGCGCTGTACGTCACCGGCGAGGAATCCGCCGCCCAGCTCAAGCTGCGCGCAGAGCGGCTCGGCATACGCGACGGTATGCTGCTGCTCGCCGAAAACGACATCGACGCCATAGAGGCCGAGTATCAGCGCATATCTCCAAGCTTTCTTATCATCGATTCCATACAAACCGTATACTGCGCAGAGCTTCCCGGCGCACAGGGCAGCGTGAGCCAGGTGCGCGAATGCACGGCGCGCCTTACCCGTATAGCCAAAACCGGCGGCTGCACCGTGTTTATAGTAGGTCACGTCACCAAAGAAGGCGCTATCGCCGGACCGCGTGTACTCGAACACATGGTGGATACGGTGCTGTATTTTGAAGGCGACCGGCATGGCATGTTCCGCCTTCTGCGCGCCGTAAAAAACCGCTACGGCTCCACCAACGAGATAGGTGTGTTCGAAATGCAAAACGGCGGCATGGCCGAGGTGCCGGATCCTTCCGGCCTGTTTCTCTCCGGTGCCAGCGCCCCCGGCTGTGCGGTCACCTGTGCGCTGGAGGGCACCCGTCCCATGCTTATTGAAGTGCAGGCGCTGCTCTCCCCTACGGCATTCGGTAATCCGCGCCGCATGGCCACCGGCCTCGACCCCAACCGCCTCATACTGCTGCTTGCCGTGCTGGAAAAGCACGCCGGATTTCGTGTTCATGACAAGGACGTATATGCAAACGTGGTAGGCGGCATACGCCTTGACGAGCGCGCCGGCGACCTTGCCGTAGCCCTGTGTATAGCCTCATCGCTGCAGGATATCCCGCTGCCACCGCACACCGCTGTGCTGGGCGAGCTCTCACTCACCGGCGAAGTACGCTCTGTCAGCCGCATGGATAAGCGCATCGCCGAATGTGCACGCCTTGGCTTCACCACCCTTATTCTGCCCAAGGGCGCCCGCGCCGCCGCCGCCGGTATTACGCTGCATCGCATATCCACTTTAGCCGACGCCGCACGCTTGCTGCAAGCGCTTCCACAAGCGCCCGCAAAAGATTGACAAACCCCCGCCTCGCTTCTATAATGTACAAGTGTGTCGGCGGTATGTTAGTATTCAGTCACTGCCGAATATGCCGGCCTTTTCGCAGTTAGGAGCACAATCCGCCATATTCTCCTAAGCGGAAGGCGGCGGGATCAAATAGAACCGAATATGTCTCCGTAGCTCAGCAGGATAGAGCGGTCGCCTCCTAATCCCTCCGAGCTGCACAAAAAACTACATAACAAGTTCCCGTAGCTCAGCCGGATAGAGCGGTCGCCTCCTAAATGGGAGGAACTACACTCGCCTCTGAGACCACAACTTCATAAGATGTT
>CAZXRQ010000075.1:0-6439 GCA_964642795.1 uncultured Oscillospiraceae bacterium
GGTTCGCATCCATGGGCACCGAGAAGAGCAAGGGCACCAAGGTGTTCGCTCTGGGCGGCAAGATCAACAACACCGGCCTCGTGGAGATCCCAATGGGCACTACGCTCCGTGAGATCATCTATGACATCGGCGGCGGTATCCCCAATGGCAAAAAGTTCAAGGCGGCGCAGACCGGCGGCCCGTCCGGCGGCTGTATACCCGCAGAGCATCTGGATATCCCCATCGACTATGATAACCTTATCTCCATAGGCTCCATGATGGGCTCCGGCGGTATGATAGTCATGGACGAGGATAACTGCATGGTCAATATTGCCAAGTTCTTCCTTGAGTTCACCGTGGACGAGTCCTGCGGCAAGTGCCCGCCCTGCCGTATCGGCACCAGGCGTATGCTTGAGATGCTTGAGAAGATCACCGATGGCCGCGGCGAGCCGGGCGACATCGAAAAGCTCGAAGCGCTGGCCAAGAACATCAAGGCGTCTGCGCTGTGCGGCTTGGGTCAGACCGCGCCTAACCCGGTGCTGTCCACCATACGCTACTTCCGTGACGAGTACGAGGCGCACATCAACGAGAAGCGCTGCCCCGCCGGCGTCTGCAAGAAGCTGCTCAACTACACGATAGATCCTGCGAAGTGCAAGGGCTGCGGCCTGTGCGCAAAGAACTGCCCGGCAAAGGCGATAACCGGCGAGATCAGAAGCCCGTTCGTTATCGATCATGCCAAGTGCATCAAGTGCGGCGCCTGCATGGATAACTGTAAGTTCGGCGCGATATCCCGCAAATAAGCAAAACCAAACACAAACACTTCCGATACGGCCTCCGCTCATGCAGCGGGGGCCGTTTGATGTGGATGCAGCTAAAAACGCCCCCGCGGCCTTTGGCCGGAGGGGCGTTGTGCGTTTATGCGTGAATTATTTGGCCTTGGGGCCTGCGTCCACGATGCTCTTGGGCATGTTATCGTATTTGGCAAAGTTCTTTTCAAAGCGGCTTGCCAGATCGTTTGCGACCTTCTCATATTCGGCCTCGCCGGCCTCTTTAGCCCACATCTTGCGCGGGGAAAGCACTTCATCGGGCACGTTAGCGCAGGCCTTGGGAACCAGCACGTTGAAGAACGGATCAAGCTCAAACTCGCCCTTTTCAAGCTCACCGTTAAGCGCTGCGGTAAGCATGGCGCGGGTGTACTTGAGACTCATGCGCTTACCGTCGCCCGCCTTGTGACCGCACCAGCCGGTGTTTACAAGGTATACGTGAGCGTCGTACTCGTCGATGCGCTTGCCGAGCAGGTCAGCGTATACGGAGGGGTGCATCGGCATAAACGGCGCGCCGAACAGCGTGGAGAAGGTGGTAACCGGCTCGGTTATGCCGCGCTCGGTGCCGGCCAGCTTGGAGGTATAGCCGGATACGAAGTGGTACATGGCGGCCTCGCGGGTCAGCTTGCTTATGGGCGGTATAACGCCGAAAGCGTCTGCGGTGAGGAATACCACGGTCTTGGGATGCCCGCCTACGCTGGGAATAACGCAGTTGGGGATGTATTCAACAGGATAGGCCACGCGGGTGTTCTCGGTGATGGAGCCGTCGTCATAGTCGAGCTTGCGGGTGTCTTCATCCATCACGACGTTTTCGACCAGCGCGCCAAACTTAATGGCGTTCCATATCTGCGGCTCGTTCTCCTGAGAGAGATTGATGCACTTGGCGTAGCAGCCGCCCTCAAAGTTGAATATGCCATCCTTGCACCAGCCATGCTCGTCATCGCCCACCAGCTTGCGGTTGGGGTCGGCGGAAAGAGTGGTCTTGCCAGTGCCGGAAAGACCGAAGAACAGTGCAGAATCGTTATCGGCGCCCAAGTTGGCGGAGCAGTGCATGGGCAATATATTCTTATGCGGCAGCAGGTAGTTCATCACGGTGAACACGCCTTTTTTGATCTCGCCGGCATACTGGGAAGCGGCGACCGTAACGCAGTTTTTCTCAAAGTCGAGTATTATAGCGGCCTCGGAGCGTACTCCATCCACCTCCGGCACGCACTTGAAGCCGGGGGCAGCAAGCACTGTGAAGCCTGGGACGAAGGAGGCAAGCTGCTCTGCGCTGGGGCGCACAAAGGCCTGGGTAGCAAACAGCGCGCTGCTGGCGTTCTCACAGATTATACGCACGGGGAGCGCGTAGTCCATGTTAGCGCCCGCGTAACCGTCCACAACAAACACCTCACGGCCCTGCATATAGGCGGTCATCTTATTGAAGATGGCGTCGGCCTTCTCACGGCTTATGGCAACGTTGGAGCCGCCCCAGTTGATATCGTCGTGTACATTGGGAGAATCAACGATATATCTGTCGTTGGGGGAGCGGCCGGTGTATTTGCCGGTGTAGACGACCAGCGCTCCGGTTTCGGAGAGCTTACCCTCGCCGCGCTCCATCGCGTGCTCTACCAGCTGTGCGGCGGGCAGGTTGCGGTAGATAGCCTTGGGTGCGATTATGCCGTAGGATTCAAGGTATTCTTTCATTTGCTCGGTCTCCTTCGATAGTATTAGCGTACACTCAGCATTATAGCCGCTTTACTTAAATTTGGCAAGCTGTGGCCGGCATACTGTATCCTAAATATATAAGCTCTGCTGGGGCTGGCAAAACTATGCGCGCGGGTGTAAAATAAGCGTACACATAATCGATAGCGGAGGTAAACAGATGCTCAAATTTCAGGACATGCCATATGTAAGGCCGGACAAGGCCAAGGTCGCTGGCGAGCTAAACTCGGCGCTTCGCACGATGAAGTCCGCCTCTGACTACGCGGAGTTCCGCGCGGCGATGCTGCAGTTTCAGGGCACAATAATGCATGCCGATACGATGGGCACGCTGGTGTACATACGCCACACCATCGATACGTCGGATAAGTTCTATTCCGCAGAGCAGGACTATATAGACAAATTTGCGCCCAAGCTCATGCCGTTTTTGATGAAATACGCAAAGACGCTGCTGGGCAGCAGGTTCAAGCCGGATGTGGTGGCGGAGTTTGGCCCGCACTATATCTTAATACAGGAGAACACCCTGAAAAAGATGAACGTGCGGCTCATACCGTATATGCAAAAGGACAACAGGCTCTCGCGTGAATACGAGGATCTGCTTGCCACCTGCAAGGTGGATTTTGACGGCGAGACGCTTAATCTCTCAGGCCTGCGCAAGCATCTGCAATCGCCCGACCGCGACGTGCGGCGCAGAGCGAGCGCGGCAATATCCGGCTTCCTTGCGGATAATTCGGACAAGCTGGACGAGATCTACGATAAGCTCGTAAAGCTGCGTACCCGCATGGGAAGGCTGATGGGCTACGCGACCTTCACGCCGCTTGGCTATCTGAACATGGACCGTTACAGCTATACCGCCGAGGACGTTGCGAAGTTCCGCGAGCAGGTGGTAAACGACCTTGTGCCGGTGTGCACCAGACTCCGCGAACAGCAAGCCAAACGCATAGGCGTGGATGAGATATACGACTACGACGAATCCTTCATGTTCACCACAGGCAACGCCGCGCCCAAGGGCACGCCGGAGGAGCTTGTCGCCGCCGCACAGAAGATGTATCGCGAGCTTTCACCGGAGGCGGGCGAGTTTTTTGACCGCATGGTGGAATACGAGCTTATGGATCTTGTAAACAAGCCCAATAAGCGCGTGGGCGGCTACTGCGCGCCGCTGTACGAACACAACGCCACATTCATATTCTCAAACTTCAACGGCACCTCCGCCGATGTGGACGTGCTTACCCACGAGGCGGGCCATGCCTTTGCAGGCGATTGTGCATCCAGGCATAATACGCTGCTGGACTATCTTGCGCCCACGCTGGAGACCTGCGAGATACATTCCATGAGCATGGAGTTCTTCACTCATCCGTGGATGGAGCTGTTCTTCGGCGATCAGGCGGACAAATACCGCTATGCGCATTTGCTGGAATCGCTGCTGTTCATACCGTATGGGGTCTGTGTGGATGAGTTCCAGCACGTCGTATACGACAATCCCGGAATGACAGGCGCACAGCGCAAGGCCGCGTGGCGCGAGCTGGAGCACAAATACCTGCCGCACCGCCATTACGACAGCGCCTACTATGAGGCCGGCGGTTTCTGGCAGAAGCAGCACCATATATACTCGTCGCCGTTCTACTACATAGACTATTGCCTTGCCAGCATGGGTGCTTTTGAGTTTTATGGCAAGATGCAGGAGGATCATGAGGCGGCATGGAAGGACTACTTTGCGCTGGCCTGTGCAGGCGGCTCCAAATCCTATCGTGAGCTGCTTGCATTAGCGCACCTTTCGGATCCGTTTGAGGCGGGCGGCGTGGAGCGGGCGGTGGCCGCAGGCGTAAAAACGCTTACAGAGGCCGATGATATAGCCATACAGGGCAAATAAGCATAGGCGAACAGAATAATGCAAGGCCGGCTCGTGATGCGAGCCGGCCTTAGATGTATATCGTATTAGCCGGGCTACATTGCGGCGATATCCTGTATAGCGCGGGCATTGAGATTTGTGCGCCACGAGAGACACAACGCCATCAGGTGTGCGTCCACCTCCTCGATGGACATCATGGCGTCCGGAGCGTATTCCTGCAGCAGCTCTATCCGGTAATCCTTATGGGTGTTGCAGAATTCCTGCAGCGGTCTGTATGAGCAGGAGTTGAGCGCAAGCTCAAAACGCAGCCGCTTCATAGAACCCTCCACATTGTGAGAATAGCCCACAAAGCTGCCGTTCCCCTCGGAAAACACCCGGTACACGCCCGGCATAACCCGCTTTTCCACGGTATTATTGCTGGCCAATGTACTTTACGCGGGCGTCGTAGCGCTTTATGGTAAGCTGCTCGCGCCATTCCTCGGTAGCGGCGTTCAACAGCTCGCTCTGCTCGGTCTCGAGCAGGTACTCATATATCTCGTCGTACACGTCCTCAAGAGGTACGGGGGTGGTATCCACTACGCCGACCTTTTTGATTATATGCAGCCCGGCGGTGGTGGCAACAGGCTCGCTTATGTCGCCCACGTTTTCAAGCGCCAGCGCGGCGGCGGAGAATTCCTCGTAGTAGCTGGCTGCGTTGGCCTCGCTGACCAAGTAGCCATTGGCGTAGGTCGGATTTGACATGCCGGGATCCTCGTTGTATTCCTCTATAAGCGCGTCAAAATCCTCGCCGTCTGCGATGCGCTTAAGTATCTCGGTAGCGATCAGGTCAAGATCCTTGGTTTCGCCCTCCGCGGCGTTGGCAATGAGTATGTGTTTATAGTAGCCGTATCCTTCGGGCGCGACCAGCGGCCTGACGCCGCCGTAGCTGTTGTAGGATTGAACGTCGGCATAGTATGCTGCCGGATCCTCGGCATACGCGGCCTCCTCGTCCAGGAGGGTGGTCTTATACCATGCCTCGACCTCTTCTTCGGTAACATCGGCGTCAGCTATCACCTGATCCTCCAGCTTCTGGGCCAGCGCGCTGTCGGTCGCACTTGCGGTAATGTCGGCAAGGAATTCTTCGTAGGTTATGTCGGAGGCAGCCAGGGCCTCGAGCAGCACTTCCATCTCGGCGTCATAAATGGCGTCCTCGTCAGTGATGGATTGGTCAATATAGGATTTGTAGTTTGCAAGATAGCTGTCTATGGTGGTCTGCACGGTTTCAGCGACCGCGGCCAACTCATTCTCGTCCAGCGTGATCTTCATAGAATGCGCCATGGCTACGGGGATAGCGGCATTTATAAGCGAGTTGAACGTCATCTCCTTGAGCTGCTCATTTTCGCTCGCGCCCTCCTCAAGGGTAATAAAACCGTAGCTGTAGTAGCTGGAATAGGTGTTGTACTGGGAGTAGAACTCGGAATAGGTGATATCCACGTCGCCCACCTTGGCAACAACTGGATTGTTGATGGTGGCCTTGCATCCCGCCATAGCGCCGGCCAGCATCGCCAGCGCGATGACCAACGCGAGAATGCGTACGCGGTTGTTCAAAGAAAGCATAAAAAATCTCCTTAGTGCAAATTTTGACCTATTTATTTTATATCCTTGCAATGCCGCTGTCAAGGCACGGAGAGAAGAGAGCGTTGCCGTGGTGTAGGACTACAATACATATTGGACAGTCGAGGAGGAGATAAAAGAAAAAGGGTGAAGGATTTGCACAAATCGGTTATTGTGAGTTTGTTGAAGACACTCAATAATCGAAAGGAAGTGCAAATCCCTCATGATGACTGCAACACAAAAGCGGTTTGCACCCGTACCGTCCGACTCTTGCTTAGTTGATCTTCGTTCTGCCTATTTATTTTCCTCGGCTTTCGCTTAAAGAGAGCGCTGAAATAAGCGACATATTGGTGTCGGGCTCGGATTTGATTGCGATGGTTGAGCATAGGAGACTCGCCCGCCATGCTGCGGCATGGCCGCGCCATTCTCGTCTACTATGCTTTTCAATACATAAAAAATCGGTCAGATACCAAATGGAATCTGACCGATTTTG
>CAZXRQ010000076.1:0-5817 GCA_964642795.1 uncultured Oscillospiraceae bacterium
TGAACCGCCTAAACAATATGCTCCTTGCGATGAGGACGACGTTTGACGGTTACCTCGCGCCGGCGTTGACGGCGTCGCGCTATTGCTTTGTAAACACAATGCCCATATACGTTATGCTGTTACCCGAGACAGGAGCAAGCGAGTAGTCCGTATCGTCCTCAAAGTATACTTTCAGCGCATCGCCGTCCTGCTCGTAGCGTATATCGTTAGAGGTGGTGGAGTTGAACATCGCCACATATGTCTCCAGCGTGCCGGTACCGTCTGCGTTTAGGTTTAAGGTCATCACGCCGCTTTCATCCTGCCACTTGCCCGCAAAGCTGTTGCTTGCGCAGGCGGTAAGCATAAAGCACGCAAGCGTTAACGCCAGCATTGCCAACAACGCCTTTTTCATAGCGCCCTGTTTTTCCATAATTTGTTTCTTCCCTTATTGTACTTGATATATGCCGCGCGCTTACAGCCCATACCGCTGCCTAAGCATATCCCTTTGGCTGGGATCGTCAAGCTGATCCAGCAACGCGGGCATTATTGTGTCGTAGTACGGGCTGTGGACGTACTGCCCCGTTGTAAAGTTGCGGTTCATGCTAGCTGTCTTTTGGATCAGCTGGTTTACATACTCTTGACTCGTCAGCTTGGATATGCCTAAAAGCTCATCCTGCATGGTAAGCGTCACCTTGACGGTGGCGGCGGCCATAAGCCCCTTGAATATCGCTTTTTGATCCGTACCGGCGCGGAATGTCTCCAATATTCGGTCTTTTTCGCTGACCTGTTTGTTTATATACGCCACTGCGCGGTTGCCCGCTACGCCTACTATCTTATTGTGCAGCTTATCCGTGAGCATGTTTACCAGTATTTTGGCAAGCACCAGCACTGCAATGCCAACAACTAACGTGATTATGCCGCCCAAAGTACCGTTGCCAAGCAGCGCTGATATGCCCGCGGCTGCCAGGATTGCCGCCGCAACGCACAGTATGCTGCCCATCATGGATGCAAATGTCGACCAGCCGTCGCCCTCGTATTTACGCCAAAAAAATAACATGTGTTACCTCCAATATGCTCTTGCGCGATGTGCGTATATGCACAGGTTAACCGGATTACAGCACGATGTCAACATAACGGCAGAATTACTCAATGACCATTCAATGAAAAAAGCGTCATATACTTTGACACTGGATGGAAATTATGCAAACATATAGCTGTAATATGTATTCAACGGCAAGTGAGCAGAAAGGCGCTGTGATTATGGATTTTTCAGCGAAGCTGAAGCGGATGATGGCACAGCTTGATATTTCAAATGCGCAGCTGGCAAAGGCGCTTAACGTAGACCCGTCGCTTATAAGCCGGTGGCTTAAGAGCGGCTGCGGCGAAAGAAAGGCGGCAGAGCACGCGCTTGCCATAGAAGGCTACATTTTGCGGCGGCAGCTTACGCCGGAAAATAAGTCGTGGCTGTATGCTGAGATAGGCAAGCCGCTGGGCGCGGAGACCGTCGAGGGATATATTGCGCAGTGGCTGTATCCCAAGGGGGCGTTTTCGGATACGGAGGAGAGTGCGGAGGATCCGCTCAGCTCACCGATGCTGGTAAGCAGCTTTCACTCCTCAATCAGCGGCGGCGCGGTCGAGGACCGCTATGGCCAGCAAGCGGTATTCTCCACCTGTAACGGCACGGAGCGCATAGCGGCGCTGCTGACGGAGGAGCTTGCATCACTGGAGGCAGGCACGACGGTAAACATATTTTTAAGCAGCGAGACCTCCACCGTGGCGACAGACGTGCAAATACTTCATGCGCTGCGCGAGGCCGCACAGAAGCAAAAGCTTACGGTGCATATGCTGGTGCAGTCGGCAAACAATTCCGGTATGGCAAGCCGGCTCGTAAGCGCTTATATGCCCATGCTTGTGCAGGGGCTGCTGACGCTTTCTATTATACAGGGCACGCCTCAGACCTTTACCGTAAGCATGAATATCATCATACCGGGGCGTACCGCGCTGATAGTGACGGAAGCTGTGCAGCGCCACGCTACCGCGGTGGGCACGGTGATACGCGACGCTTCGGTTTTGCAGGCCATGAGCGACAGCTTCATAAACAGCACGCGCTTTGCCCGCCCGATGATGAGCGCGTATAACGACAGCTTCGCCAGGAACATCATAGAGATTTTCTTTGAGGAATACGGAGTGCCGGGCAGTTTGGACGTGATAAAATGCGGCATGAATCCCATGTATATGAGCGTAGAGCAGTACGGCAAGGTGTTGCACAGGTTTGGGCATCCGGAGGATCAGTATATATGGCGGTACAGCGAGTTTGTGCGCTTTAAGGCTGCGATGGACGAGGTGCTGCTTAGCTCGCGGTTCCGCGAGGTGCTTTCGCTTTCCAAGCTGCGTGAGATAGCGCGGACGGGGCGCTGCCGTATGCCAAGCATGTATTTTATGGAGGCCGGAACATGGGAGCTGGACGCAGAGGACTGCGTGGACATATTCAACGGATATATGCACTGTCTTGAAAGCATTCCGGAGTTTCAGGTGGTGCTGCTGGAGGATGAACGGCTGTTTATGGAGAACTCCTGCTGACACATCAAAAACAACAAGCATGTGATGATACATTCGTGGAGCATTGACGCGCCGATGATGGTGTATTCAGATCAGCTTATGCTGATAGATGAATTTCAGCATCACTTTGACCGCCTTTGGACGCAGACCGGCGCACACGGCGGCAGGCACCGGGTGATAGATGCGCTGAAGGAGCTGCGCGACCAATGTGCAAAGCATATCAACAATAATTGACCCGTTTGGGATGACATAGATTAACAATGGCTGTGGAGGTATCATTATGAAAAAACTTGCAGCAACCCTTGCTGTGCTGCTGGCACTGTCCCTGCTGGGCTGCGCAAAACCTGCGGACGTGCCCGAGACGGAGGAAACGCCGGTTGCGGAGCTTACGCCGGAGCTTACGCCGGAGCCTACGCCGGAGCCCACCGTGCCGCCCGTGGTGTACGAGCCTGCGGATTCATTGACGCTGGGCAATTTTGTGCTGACCTTTAATGAGGATGGGCGTGCCGCGCTGGAGGATGCCGATGATAACGGCTCCGCATCCAACTTCATAGGTAATGTGCAGACCGGCGGCGGGGATATTTTGCTTGAGGGCAGCGGCGTGCCGTGGGGCTTCTATAAGTACGCCCCGGTATATACCGACGGCGCTCCCGTCTTCCTGAATTATGAATACTCCGGCAGCGCCGAGAAGGCGGGGGATATAGGCAAGGAGCTGGAGCCGTTACTGCATGGCTTGATGCTGGATGTGGACGGCGCGCAGTACCCGATAACCGTGGCTGTGTGCTTGGCAAAGCCCGCCATGGTGTGCTTGATATTCGACGTGCCCGCGCCGGAAGCCGCGCTGTTGTTTTATGTGGGCGGCGAGCCGGTGCTTATCGGTGCGGCGGAATAAGTGATGTTTGATGGCTGAAAAGGAGAAAAGTATGAAAAAGCTTGCGGTACTGTTGCTTGCGCTTGCCATGCTGTGCCTGTGCGCGTGCGGTGCAAAAACCGCCACCGTGTATTTTGCGGATACCTACGGTGACGGCTCATATTCGATCGGGGCGATTGAAGGCGCTGCATTAGCCGTAGTAAACCTGGAGGATGCGGAGGCTTTCGGCTATGAGAGCATGGCGGATAACGAAGTAAGGCTGGCAGGCACGGGCTGGGAGGTCCGATGCACCATGGCGGAAGCGCGCCATAGCGACAGCGGTGTAAGCGCAACGCTGGTATTCGCCATGGATGCGACCCGGACGGGGGAAGAGCTGACGCTTACTGTGGACGGCAATGAGTTTAACGTCAAGGTAGTGGAGGCGCCGTAAGGCGATAACCCCGCGTGGGTGCGGGGGTCATGACTGACAGTCGTGGGGACGGATAACCGTCCCCTTTTTTTGTGCGGACTATACCCTTGGCTTATTGATCGCATATGGTATAATGAAGCAACACACCAAATACTTACGTTAGGAAGATAGTCATGTATAAGGTCGGCTTTTTCGGGGGCAAGTTTTTTCCGTTTCATAGAGGGCATTTGCATTGCATATTTCAGGCGATGAGCATGTGCGAAGAGCTGTATGTCGTAATGTTCTACAACACTCAGCAGGAAAAGGATATACTGGCCGAGCATCCGCGCTTTGGAGAGAAGCTGCTCTCGCCCAGGGCGCGTGAGATGGCTATTCGCCGCGAGGTGAGCTTTTTGCCCAACATCCATGTTCTTACCTATGACTGCGACGAAGCCTTAAATAAGAGCGCTGAGCGAGGCGTACACCCATGGGACGTGGAGGCTGAGTTTGTGGTGGACATGATAGGCAAATTCGACGTGACGTTCTCCGGCGCAAAGCAGTACGACGAGTATTTTGCCCGCGTATACCCTTGGGCGGAGCATATAATAATTGACGACGATAAGGTAAACGTAGATATTGCCGGCCGACGTCTGCGCGACATGACGCCTTTTGAGGCGTACGATTTTTTGCCGCGCTCGTATCAGATCGCCTGCAATAAGAGCGTACTGGTGACGGGCACCGAAAGCTGCGGCAAGACCACGCTTGTTACCAAGCTTGCAAGGGTGTTTAACACCTCCTATACCACAGAATATGCTCGCGGGGTATGCGAGGAATACGGCGTGGGCAATCCCGACGCGTCGCTGTACGCATCCTTCCTGTACGGGCAGCAAAATCTTGAGATCGCCGCACGCAAGCTTGCAAACAAGGTGTTTTTCTGCGATACTGAAGCGATCGTTACGCAGTATTACCTTGAGCTGTATGAGGGAAAGCATTCCACGGTGGCGGACGCCATAGCATTCGAGGAGAACTATGACCTTATACTTTACCTCGAGCCCACCAACCGCTGGGTTCAGGACAGCATACGTATGCACGGCAACGACGATGTGCGCAAAACGAACGATATCAAGCTCAAGGGGATGCTGGACTTTTACGGCAAGCAGTATACCATACTCAATGGAACCTCCCTGGAAAATTACCGTAATGCGCTGGAGCATGTGGACAGGCTTTTGAACGGCTGATGACGCGGATACAGATAAAAAGCAAGAGCGGACGAGAAATCGTCCGCTCTTTTGTTTGCGGTACTATCGATATGGTTTACATATCGGTTAGCTTCTTGTAGTAGTCGTACTTGTCCTTGGCCTCCTGCTCGGAACGCTCAAACAGATTCTCCGCCACGTCGGGGAACAGCTTCTTGAGGGATGCGTAACGCACCTCGCCCATGATGAAGTCGCGGTAGCTGCCCGTGGCTTCCTTGCTGTCCAGCGTGAAGGGGTTCTTGCCCTGCTCCTCGAGCTCAGGGTTGTACCTGTACAGCGGCCAGTAGCCCGCCTCAACGGCCTTCTTAGCCTCTATCTGAGAGTGCCCCATGTTGATGCCGTGGTTGATGCAGGGGGCGTAAGCGATGATGAGGGAGGGGCCGTGATAGGCTTCCGCCTCGGCCAGCGCCTTGACGAGCTGGCTCTGGTTGGCGCCCATGCAGACCTTGGCGACGTAGACGTAGCCGTAGGACATGGCCATCATGCCCAGATCCTTTTTCTTGGTACGCTTGCCCGCGGCCGCGAACTTCGCGACGGAGCCGGTCGGCGTCGCCTTGCTGGACTGGCCGCCCGTGTTGGAATAGACCTCCGTGTCCAGCACCAGCAGGTTCACATTGCGGCCGCTGGCGAGCACGTGGTCGAGTCCGCCGTAACCGATGTCGTAGGCCCAGCCGTCGCCGCCCATGATCCACACGCTCTTGCGCACGAGAAAATCGACAACGCTGAGCAGCTGCTTCGCATCGGATGTGCCGAGCGACTCGAGC
>CAZXRQ010000077.1:0-5787 GCA_964642795.1 uncultured Oscillospiraceae bacterium
CCCTGCGAAAAAAAGCCAGCGCACCGGCAATAGCTTAACGGCTCTATTGCTGAGATCCGCGCCGCGCAGAAGCCAAGCCCGGCAGGGCAGCATTCACTCGCCCCTTAGTCCCCCTGCGAAAAAAAGCCAGCGCACCGGCAATAGCTTAACGGCTCTATTGCTGAGACTCGCGCCGCGCAGAACCCAAGCCCGGCAGGGCAGCATTCACTCGCCCCTTAGTCCCCCTGCGAAAAAAAGCCAGCGCACCGGCAATAGCTTAACGGCTCTATTGCTGAGATCCGCGCCGCGCAGAAGCCAAGCCCGGCATGCAATAATACAAGCACGACGTAATCGCCCCCATTGTATTTTCCCTCCTCATACACAAAAAAGGGCGGGATAACCCGCCCCTGCGCTTAAATCATACTCTCTATTCGGTCAGCGGCAGCTCTGCAAGCTCAGCAGTCACCGCCGCATCGCCCTCCGGCAGCGCAACAAACACCGTCCAATACGCCATATCCATCGTACACACCTCCGGGGTCAGCTTGCGTATGTGCACGGTCACGACACCGCTTTCCTGCGTGACGCCGCTCACCTCCACCCGTATGGAGCCCGAGCCTGCCGCAAAGCATATGGAGGCGAGCCGCCGCCCGTCAAACAGAGCGCCCAGCGAGGCAAGCTCTGTATTCAGCGCGTCAAGCTCATCGGCCGAAAGGTTTTGCGTATAGACCGCAAGCGCCTCCGCAGTATCGAACACGTCCACGACCGGCTCCGCGTCCGGAAGGGCCACTGCCGCCATGTACTTTATACATACCGCGTCATATTCCACGGCTCCCGCCTCCGTTTCCCCCGTATGCGCCGCGCAGCCTGAAAGCATAAGCGCAAATACAGCCGCCAGCGCCAGCGGTATAATCCATTTCACAGCACATCCACTCCTCTAGCGCCAGTATATCACGGAAGGGGCGTTTACGGCCGCATTTCCTCATACAGCGCGGCAAATGCCGGCAGGCTGCGGCGCACCTTGTCCGTGCTTACGCAGTAGCATATGCGAAAATGCGTCGGGCAGCCGAAGCTCTCGCCGCTGACCACCAGCACGTCGTGCTGCTTTGCGGCCTCGCAGAAGGCGTTGGCATCACCGTTGGGCGCCTCCACAAACAGATAGAACGCGCCGCCGGGCTTTGCGCAGCGGTAGCCCATATCCGTAAGCGCGCCGTACAGCAGATCGCGGTTTATGCGATAGGTCGTAAGGTCGCTGGGCACGTCCGAGCAGCGCGCAACCACGCGCTGCATAAGGCTGGGCGCGCACACATAGCCCATGCGCCTGAGCGCTCCCATAGTCGCCGCGCATATGCCGCCGAAGTCGTCTATCTCGTCCGGTACAAGTATGTAGCCTATGCGCTCTCCGGGTACGGATATGGATTTTGAGTAGGAGTAGCACACTATTGTGTTGGGATAGTAGTGCGTGACGAAGGGCGCTTCCCCCTCGTACACAAGCTCCCGGTACGGCTCGTCGCTCAGCAGATATATGGCGTGGCCGATCTGCGCGGACTTTTCAATCAGCAGCTCCGAAAGCCGCACGATGGTCTCCTCAGTATATACCACGCCGGAGGGGTTGTTGGGGGTGTTTATCACCACCGCCTGCGTGTTGTTGTTGATAAGCCCCGCCAAGGCGTCAAAGTTTATCTGGAAATTCTCCTTGTCCGGAGGCGTCACCACCAGCCTGCCGCCGTTTACGGCCGCAAACTGCGTATACTCCGGAAAGAACGGCGCTATTGCAACAAATTCCGTGCTGCTGTTTATTGTGAGCGCGGAGAAGCAGGTAGTAAGCGAGGTCGCCGCGCCGCAGGTCATACAGATGTTGCGGTGTGCAAAATGCGTGCCGAAGCGCCGGTTCAGGCTTTCCGCTATCGCATCGCGCACCGCTATATCGCCCGGCGCGCTGGTGTAGCCGTGCACGGTCATGGGATCCTCGTGCGTCAGTATGTCGACCATTGCGTCCAGCACTGCCCTGGGCGGCGGTACGCTGGGGTTGCCCAGCGAAAAATCAAACACGTTCTCTCCGCCCACGCAGCCTGCGCGCAGCTTGCCGAACTCAAAAAGCTCCCGTATTGCGGAAGGGCTGTTGCCCAGCGCCGCAAGCTCGTTGTTTACCATAACGCGCCTCCGTTCTGTTATGCTTGGTAGTTATAGCCCGCATCGAACGCCTTTGCGTTCAGCTCCACCAGCTTCGCCGGCAGAAGGCCTGCAAGTATGCCCTTCCAATCCAGCTCGCCAATATCCATCGCGCGCACCAGCGCTCCAAGCAGCACCACGTTCATGCACTTGGCGTTGCCCAGCCCCACCGCGATATCCGCAGCCGGCAGCACCATACAGTCAAAGCTGCCCTGCATGGCCTCCAGACAGCCTGCGGGGTACTGCTCCGCACCGCTTGCCACGCCCATGGGATATATCTCGTAGTCGTTAATCACGGCCTTGCCGTCCGGCTTCAAAAACTCCGCGTAGCGCACGGCCTCCATCTTCTCGAATGCGACCAGCACATCCGCGCTGCCCCTCCCGATTATAGGCGAGTGCACCTCGCTTCCGTAGCGCACCTGCGTGGATACGCTGCCACCGCGCTGTGCCATGCCGTGCACCTCGCTCATCTTTACATCGTAGCCCTCCGCGATCAGCGCCTGCGTAAGCGCGCGGCTTACCAGTATCGCGCCCTGTCCGCCCACGCCGCAGAGCATTATGCTTTTAACGTTTTCCATATATTCACCTGTCCCTTTCGATAGCGCCGAACGGGCACACCTGTGCGCACACCGTACAGCCGGTGCAGAGCGTTTTATCAATATCCGCCTTGCCGTCCTTTATGGATACGGCGGGGCAGCCCACCTTTAAGCACAGCTTGCAGCCGCGGCATTTATCCGTAACGGTGCAGGAGCCTATATCGTGCTTGATGCGTTTGATAAGCAGGCAGGGCCTGCGGGTGATTATCGCGGCGGGAGCCTCGCTTGCCAACGCGCCGTCCACAGCCTTCTGCATCGCGGTTAGATCCTGCGGATCCGCAATGAATATGTTTTCGTAGCCTATCGCGCGCAGCACCTTTTCTATATCTATGCTCGGCGCGGGCTCGCCCATCAGCGTTTCGCCGCTGCCGGGATTGTCCTGATGCCCCGTCATGCCGGTGATGGAATTATCCAGCACGCAGGGTATCACCTCGCCCTTGTTGTAGATGATCTCGGCGGCGCCGGTCATGCCGCTGTGGAAAAACGTGGAATCGCCCAGCACGCCGAATATCTTCTTCTGCTTGCCCTGCATCTTAAACGCCTTGCTCATGCCCATCGCCGCGGAGAAGCCCCCGCCCATGCACACCACGGAATCCATGGCGTTCAGGGGAGCGGCGCAGCCCAGGGTGTAGCAGCCAATGTCGCCCGCGATTATGTACTCGCCGTTTTTGCTCAGCGTGTAGAAGAATCCTCTGTGCGGGCAGCCCGGGCACAGCACCGGCGGCCTCACCACCGGCTTTACGTCCAGCGCCCTGACCTCGGGCTCGGTTCCGAACACACCCTGCGCGACTATTTCGGGATTAAGCTCGTACACGGGGGATATCGCCTGCTTGCCTATGCAGGGTATGCCGGAAGCCAGTATCTGCTCCTCCATGAAGGGATCCAGCTCCTCCACGACATACAGCGCATCAACGTGCGCCGCAAGCTCGCGTATCAGCTTCATGGGGAGCGGATTGGAAAAGCCCACCTTCAAAAACGACGCGTCCTCCGGGAAGCATTCCTTGGCGTACTGGTAGGCTACGCCCGCGCTCACCACGCCGTACTTTTTGCCCTTTAGCTCGAGGCGGTTCAACGGGGTCTCGTTGGTGAACTGCTCAAGCGCGCTGAACTTATCCACCAGCTCAAGCCGGTGCCGCTTGGCGTTTGCCGGGGTGCTTACGAACTTCTTAACGTTGCGCTTATATTCCGGCGCAACATGATCCACCCGCTCGTCCTCACCCACAAGGCTCTTGGAATGGCACACGCGGGTGGTCATGCGAAACAGCACGGGCAGGTCGAACTTTTCACTTATGTCGAACGCCGCGTGCATAAACGTACGGCATTCCTCACTGTCGCTCGGCTCCACCATGGGAAGGCGTGCCGCGCGCGCATAGTGGCGGTTGTCCTGCTCGTTCTGCGACGAATGCATGCTGGGATCGTCCGCGCTGACTATTACTAAGCCCGCTCCCACGCCGTTGTAGGCGGCGGTGAATATGGGATCCGCCGCGACGTTTACGCCCACGTGCTTCATCGCGCTCATGCTCCTGCTGCCCGCGATGCTCGCGCCGTAGGCCACCTCCGTTGCCACCTTTTCATTGGGCGCCCATTCGGAATATACCGCGGGGGCATACTTGGGCAGGTTTTCGAAGATCTCCGTGCTGGGCGTGCCGGGATAGGCTGAGCATACGCTTACGCCAGCCTCGTACGCGCCCCGCGCCGCGGCCTCGTTGCCGCTCAACAGTTTTTTCATAGGATGCACCTCTTATCAGTTTATAGTCGGTTTATAGTAGCTTAGTATATCTTAGCAGGCTCGCCCTCCAGCACGCGAAGCACACCGTCGGCAAGGCTTTGCATCTCGTTTTCGCCGGGTATGCGGATGGTTTTGAATTTGCCGCCCAGATACCCCTCTATCTCGGATACGAAGCTATCGCTTGCGGCTATGCCGCCGGTAAACACCACGGCGTCCACGTTAAAGCGCAGCACCGCAGCCATTGCGCCTATATCCTTGGCGTGCTGATACGCAAGCGCGCGAAACACCAGCTTTGCGTCAGCGTCGCCTGCGAATGCGCGGGATTCCACCTCGCGGAAATCGCGTGTGCCAAGATAGCTGAACACGCCCGCCTCGCTGCCGATTTTGCGCTTGACCTCCGCTTTGGTAAGCCCGGAAAAGCACAGGTTGACCAGCGCGTTTGACGGAAGACTGCCGCCGCGGTCCATGCCCATGGAGCCGTCGTCCTTCACGTTGAACACATCCGTCACCCGGCCATGCTCGTGAGCGGCTATGCTTACCCCGCCACCCATGTGCGCCACGATAAGGTTAAGCTCCGCATACGGCCGGCCCATTATAGCAGCGGCCTTACGCGCGGTGCTCTTGTGGTTGAGCGCATGGAAAAAGCTCTCGCGCTCCATGCCGTTAAGCCCGCTTATGCGCGCAACGTCGCTCAGCTCGTCCACGCTGACGGGATCTGCAAAGTACGCCTTAACCCCCGCCATGTCCGCGATGTCCTTTGCAAGCAGCACCCCGAGGTTTGAGGCGTGTTCGCCGTATACGGGGTTGAGCGCATCGTATATCACACGCTCCGTCACCTCGTACACGCCGCTTTCGATATGGCGAAGCAGCCCGCCCCGCCCGGCTACTGCGGCAAAATCGGCGGGCGCCTTGCCTGTGCTTTTAAGCCAGTCCAGTATCAGCCCAAGCCGGTATTCCCGCTGTGAAGCCACATGCGGAAAATTCGCAAGCTCCGCCGCGGAGTGCGTTATGGTAGTTTTAAGCTGTTCCTTATCCCGATCGAAAACCGCTGCCTTGGTGCTGGTCGCGCCGGGATTTATCACTAAAATCTGCATTAGTCCTCCCGCTCTGCGGTATTATTATATTGATATGCGTTAATTGGTACGCGCATACTGAGCAAAGCCCGTATACATATACACCTTATCACATGTGAGTCCTCATCAACAGCGGTTGGACCATTTATATCTTATATATTATGCACGGTTCCGCGCGGCAAAATGCAAAACGGCGGGATGCATCTGCATCCCGCCGAGACTGTCGATAAACCCCGGGATT
>CAZXRQ010000078.1:0-4737 GCA_964642795.1 uncultured Oscillospiraceae bacterium
GCCGTCGCTGTCCGTCACGGCGCGCTTGACCTTGCGGCGGATAGCGTCCGGGTCGTCCAGAATAGCGATGTAGCAGTCCTCGGGGTCGGATTTGCTCATCTTGCGGGCGGGGTCCTGCAGGCTCATTATGCGGCTGCCTACGCGCAGTATGTAAGGGTCAGGCACCTTGAAGGTGTCGCCGTAGGCGTTGTTAAAGCGTATGGCTATATCGCGGGCTATCTCGAGGTGCTGCTTTTGATCTTCACCCACCGGCACAAGATCCGCCTGATACAGCAGTATGTCCGCCGCCATCAGCACAGGGTATGTGAAAAGGCCGGCGTTTATGTTGTCCTCATGCTTGGCGCTTTTATCCTTAAACTGCGTCATACGCGCAAGCTCGCCCATGTAGGTGTGGCAGGAGAGCGCCCATGCAAGCTCCGAATGCTCCGCCACATGGGATTGTATGAATACGGGACTGCGCGCGGGATCTACGCCGCAGGCGAGTATCAGTGCGGCGGTCTCAAGCGAACGGCGCCTCAGCTGCGCGCTGTCCTGCCGCACGGTTATGGCGTGCAGGTTGGCCACGCAGTAATAGCAGAACCTGTCCTCGCTCTGCAATAGCGACCAGTTGCGAAGCGCCCCCACATAGTTGCCCAATGTCAGCGCACCGGACGGCTGTATGCCGCTTAGCACGATCTTTTTTTCGGTATCCATAGTAACGCCTCCCAGGTATTGCCTGCTTTTATTGAAATATCCTATGTATTATACTTTATCCGGGCACGGTTGGCAACCGGGACAAATGATGATAAAATCAACATATAAGCTAACGATAAGAGGTGTGATGATGTCCTATCAGGCGCTGTACAGGAAATACCGTCCCGCCACGTTTGACGAGGTGGTGGGGCAGGGTCATATAACCACGATTCTCAAGCATCAGGTGGCGGAGAAGCACGTTTCCCATGCGTATCTGTTTACCGGCACGCGGGGCACGGGCAAGACCAGCATCGCAAAAATACTCGCCCGGGCGGTCAACTGCCTTTCTCCCGTGGATGGCGAACCCTGCGGAGAGTGCGAAGCCTGCAAGCTCAGCGCTCAGAGCGTGGACATAATAGAAATGGACGCGGCCAGCAGCACCGGCATAGACGACATACGTGCGATACTGGAAAAGGTGCGCTTTACCCCGCTGGAGCTTACAACCAAGGTATACATAATCGACGAGGTGCACGGGCTTTCCTCCGCGGCGTTCAACGGTCTGCTCAAAACGCTGGAGGAGCCGCCGGAGCACGTTATGTTCATACTTGCCACGACTGAGCCGCAGCGCGTGCCGGCCACCATAGCTTCCCGCTGCCAAAGGATGGATTTCCATCGGCTCGGCGTGGAGGATATCGTAGCCCGCACCCGTGAAATACTTAAAAATACAGATGCGACGATAGACGACGAGGGCCTGCTCGCCATCGCTCGCGCGGCGGACGGCGGAATGCGCGACGCGCTGAGCCTTGCGGATCAGTGTATCGCATTCTGCGGCGACAATGTCACTGCGGAGGGTGTATACAGCGTGCTGGGCAGCATGGACGGCGCGTTTATGTTCGACATGGCGGATGCGCTGATAGACGGCGATGCGCAGAGCGCAATTGCTCTGCTGGATAAGGTGATAGACGATGGGCGGGATATGCGGGTGTTTGCCCATGACCTTGCGCTGCACATGCGCGCGCTGCTGCTTGCCAAGCTGTGCGGCTCCTGTACGGACGTGCTGGACTGCACGGCCGACGATATGAAGCGCTACTGTGAGCAGGCTGCGCGCTGCGGCGAGGTGCGCCTGCTTCGCGCGGTGGAGCTGCTTTTGCAAACGCAGCAGAACCTGCGCTGGCTTACGCTTCCGCGCGTGCTTATGGAGGGGACGCTTGTGCGCATAGCCCGTCCGGAGGAGAAAAAAACCGTGGAGGACGTGCTGGAGCGCATGGAGCTTATAGAGCAAAAGCTTGCAAAAGGTGTTGTGACAGCCCCCGCACAGCCCGCGCAAAAGCCTGCGCCGATGGCGGCGGTGCAGACTGCGGCTCCTGCGCAGACCGTACAGCCGAAGAAGGAGCCTGCCGCGGCGCCCAACAACGCCGCTGAGATATGGACTGCCGCGCGCAACACGCTTTCCAAGACGGAACCGGCAGCCGCAGTGATGATGCTTCAAGCGAAAAAGACGGCAATAGAGAACGGGCAGCTTGAGGCGGGCTTTGACAAGGCTATATATTTTGAAACGCTCAATAAGCCCCGCTTCCACAATGCGCTGGCGTCCGCCATAGAGGAGCATATGCCGGGGCTGAAGCTGCATCTGTACATCATGCAGGACGATTCGCTGGAGCAGCGCGCTAAATCCCTGTTCGGAGACGTAGAAAGCGTGGATTAAAAAAGCATGTAAGGCCGCACGATAGCGGCCTTTTTTGTTTGCCGGTTATCCTTTTGAATGAGGCGGAAAAAAACGCGCAGACTATTCCGTATGAGAACGGAAACACAAAAAAAACAAAAAAGACTTTTGCTCGTGCTGGCGGCGATAGCAGTGCTGCTGGCGCTGGCGCTGGTGTGGTTTGCGCTGAATACCGGCGAATATTCGCCGTCGGGCAGCGCAAAATTCGTGTACGCAGGGGATACTGTATGTGCATAGAGCGTATGATAATGCCCGCCCCGGAGCTTGCCGGGGACGCTGGCAGCGGTAATCCGACCAACCGCGAAACACGGTATACATGCCGCACCGAGAGACTGTATCAGCATACGGAGGCAAGGAATGAAAAAACCGATAACACCTGAGCAGCAAAACTATCAGGATAAGGTAAGCCAAAACCTGCCCAAAAGCCGGGTGCTGCCGCAATGCCTGCGCGCATTTGTCGCCGGCGGGGCGATATGCGTAATAGGCCAGCTGCTGCGTGACGCGGGCGGGGCCATGGGTCTAAACGGGGACGGTACGGCAGCGTTTACAGCCATAACGCTGGTGTTTCTGGGCGCGCTGTTCACCGGCGTGGGCGTATACGATAAGCTGGGCGCATGGGCGGGCGCGGGCAGTGTGGTACCCATAACAGGCTTTGCCAATTCCGTAGTGGCGCCGGCCATGGAGTATAAGCGCGAGGGGCTGATACTCGGCGTGGGCGCAAAGCTGTTTACGATAGCGGGGCCGGTGTTGGTGTACGGCATAACCGCCTCTGTAGCAGTGGGTCTGGTATATTGGATATTTGGGATAGCGTGATTATGGATAATAACGAGTTGGCGCCCAGACGCGTGGGCAAGCAGAGCGTGCGCTTTGAGGAGCGTCCGCGCATAGCGGCATCGGCTGCGATAGTGGGCGATATGGAGGGCGCAGGGCCGCTTGGCGGCTGCTTCGATAAAGTGCTTCAGGAGGACACCTGGGGCGAGGACAGCTAAGAAAAGGCGGAGCGCAAGATGTTTGAGCACGCCGTGCGCTACGCGCTGGACAAGACAGCGCTGCGGCCGGAGGACGTCGATTGCCTGCTGGGCGGAGATCTGCTAAACCAGCTAATTACGGCCAACTATGCCGCGCGGGAGCTGAGAATGCCCTTCTTGGGGCTGTACGGCGCATGCTCAACCATGGCGGAATCGCTGCTTATAGGCAGTATGCTTATAAGCGGCGGTTTTATTGACAGCGCCTGCTGCGTGGCAACCAGCCATTTCAGCACAGCGGAGCGGCAGTATCGCCTGCCGCTGGAGATGGGGGCGCAGGCGGCGCCTACCAGCCAGCGCACCGTGACGGGGGCGGGCTGCAGCGTGGTGGTGCGCGCCGGGAAATGCAAAATGCAATTTTCCCGCGTGGAGTTGTCCGGCGGTACGATAGGCCGGGTGGTGGATCTTGGTATAACCGATGCAGCCAACATGGGCGCCGCCATGGCGCCTGCTGCGCACCGCACGCTGATGGCCAATCTGGATGACACCGGGCGGGATGCGGACTATTACGATCTTATAGTGACGGGGGATCTGGGCAGCTTTGGCAGCAGCATGTTTCTCTCGCTTTGCGCGGACAGCGGCGTGGATATACGCGACAGGCATCTGGATTGCGGCAATGCGGTGTTCGCGCCGGATCAAAACGTGATGTGCGGCGGGAGCGGGTGCGGCTGCTCCGCGGTGGTGCTGAACGCCTATCTTCTAGACCGGATGGAGAAGGGCGACATAAGCCGTATGCTGTTTATGGCCACCGGCGCGCTGATGAGCCCTACCACCGGTATGCAGAGCGACAGCATACCCGGCATTGCACATGCGGTAGTGCTGGAAAGGACGGAGCAATGAGCACGGCTGTGGATTATATTTGGGCGTTTGTTATAGGCGGCGGAATATGCGTCATTGGTCAGCTTTTGATATGCTATACGCGCCTTACCTCGGCACGCATACTGGTATTGTTTGTAACGCTGGGCGTGGTGCTTACGGCGCTGGGCCTGTATCAGCCGCTGGTGGAGCTTGCGGGAGCAGGCGCAACCGTGCCGCTCACCGGCTTTGGCTATGCATTGGGCATGGGTGCGATAGAGGGCGCAAAGGAGGGGTTTATCGGCGCGTTCTGCGGCGGACTGAAGGCGGCCGCGGGCGGCATAGCCGCCGCGGTGGTATTCGGCTATCTTGCGGCGCTGATATTCACCCCGCATACAAAAAAATAAGGGCTTATACGCCCTTTATGCTGTCGAAAAAGTCAAAATTGACTTTTTCGAGCTTGCAGGCTTTGCCTCTCGCCAAAAGGCTGCGCCTGTTGGCTCCCGGGCGGCAAAGCCTGAG
>CAZXRQ010000079.1:0-4662 GCA_964642795.1 uncultured Oscillospiraceae bacterium
GCCCTTAATGTTAAATCCGGTCTGGCGACCTGTGCGTCAGACCGGAAGGAAAATCACAGATTTTCCCTATTCTGCTCAGGCTTTGCCGCCCGGGAGCCAACAGGCGCAGCCTTTTGGCGAGAGGCAAAGACTGCAAGCTCGAAAAAGTCAATTTTGACTTTTTCGACAGACTGAAGCCGCCGTTATGCTGAAACGGCGGCTGTTAAGCTATACGTTCTATTTTTCCACAGGCTTCATGTTGCTGTCGAGTATGCAGCCGCACGGGCACACCTTTGCGCACGCTCCGCAGCGAGTGCATTTATCCACGTCTATACGCGCAAAGCCGTTCTCCACGATTATCGCGCCATACTGGCACTCCTTCACGCAGCGTCCGCAGGCTATGCAAGCCTTCATGCAGGCGGCGCGCGCCTCGCGGCCAGAGTCGCTGTTGCGGCAAAGCACCATCACCTTCTGATCGGCAGGCAGCAGCTTGATAGCGCTGCGCGGGCATTTGCTAACGCAGTTACCACAGGCGACGCACTTTTCCTCATCCACCACCGCAACGCCGTTCTGTACGGATATCGCGCCAAACGCGCATACCTGCTCGCAATCGCCCAGACCCACGCAGGCAAAGCGGCACAGCTTGGGGCCGCCCGCCATGGACGCCGCGACCGCGCAGCTGCGGTAGCCGTCATATTCGTAGCGTTCCTTGGCTATGCCCTCGGTACCTTGGCATATCACGCGGGCTACCATTTTTTCGCCTACCTCAGCGGTAACGCCCATCACCTCGGCGATAGCCTCGGCATTGCCCGCCGGACAGCCCGCAGGCTTTGCCTCGCCGTTTACCACGGCCTCAGCGAATGCGTCGCAGCCGGCATAGCCGCAAGCGCCGCAGTTTGCGCCGCCCAGCAGCTCGCGTATAGCCGCGATACGTGGATCCACCTGCACGGCAAGCTTCTTATCCGCTACCGTCAGCATGATGCCAAACAGCAGTCCCATCACGCCCAGCACGCCAAAGGCGAACAATACAGGAATATAATTCATGCTCATCCTCCTCTCAGCTGCCCATGCCCGAGAAGCCCATGAACGCAATGCTCATAAGCCCCGCGATTATGAGGGATATGGAAAAGCCGGAAAGCGGCTTTGGGATATCGCTGGTCTCAAGGCGTTCCCGCGCACCCGCCATAAGCACTATCGCAAGCAGGAAGCCCAGTGCGCTGAACGTACCGTTAAACACCGACCACAGCAGGTTGTAGCCGTTGTTGACGTTGAGTATCGTAACACCCAGCACGGCGCAGTTGGTTGTGATAAGCGGCAGGTATATTCCCAGCGCACGGTACAGGCTGGGGCTGCTCTTTTTGATGAACATCTCCACCAGCTGCACAAGGCTGGCTATTACCAGTATAAAAGCTATGGTATTGAGGTACTCAAGCCCAAGCTTCACCAGCACAAGGTTGTACACAAGCCATGTAAACAGGCTCGCAAGCGCCATAACAAACGTTACGGCGATGCCCATACCCGCCGCCGTTTCCACCTTGCTGGAAACGCCCAGGAAGGGGCAGCAGCCCAAAAAGCGTGAGAATATGAAGTTGTGGCTGAGTACGCAGCTGACCATAAACAGCAGCATTTTTACTATTGCATTCATGCGTGCAGCTCCTCCTTCTTACGCTTTTTTTCTTCGGCCTTGGCGGTGATAAGGTTTACAAGCCCAAGCATCAGGCCAAACACTATGAAGCCGCCCGGCGCCAATACCATTATCAGCATCGGCTCATAGCCTGCTCCGAACACGTTTATGCCAAACACCGTGCCGTTTCCAAGCAGCTCGCGGATGCAGCCCATAATAGTTATGGCGAGAGTAAAGCCTGTGCCCATGCCTATGCCGTCTACAGCGGACAGCAGCACGCCGTTTTTGCTTGCAAACGCCTCAGCTCGGGCAAGTATTATACAGTTTACCACTATCAGCGGTATGAACAGGCCAAGGCTTTCATATAAAGCGGGTAAAAACGCCTGCATCACCATCTGTACTATCGTAACGAATGTGCATATGACCACGATAAACGCGGGGATCCTCACCTTTCCCGGGATAATGTTCCTGAGCAGGGATATAACCACGTTGGAGCCTACCAGCACGAATGTGGCCGCCGCACCCATGCCTACGCCGTTTATGGCACTGGTGGTTACCGCCAGCGTGGGGCATGTGCCCAGCACCAAGCGGAACGTGGGGTTTTCCGTTACTATGCCGTTGAGGAATACGCTGCCTACGCTTTTACTTTTTGCCATTTGCCTTCACCTCCCCATACAGCTTGGGCTTTATGTATTTATCTATAAGCGGAGTAGCTATGTTCATAAGAAGAATGGCGTACGTTACGCCCTCCGGATATGCGCCGTAGCTGCGTATCAAGGCGACCAGCAGGCCCGCGCCCGCCGCGTATATGTACTGACCGCGCGCGCTCATAGGGCTGGTGGTATAATCAGTAGCCATGAAAACCGCGCCGAACAGCAGGCCGCCCGAAAGCACCCCCGCAAGCACGTCCGCGCCGAATATCCAGGCGAACAGCGCATATGAACCAACCATTATCACGGGGATGCGCCACTTTATAACGCCGCGTATCAGAAGATATGCAAAGCCCAGCAGTATGGCTATTTTGCAGGTCTCGCCTATGGAGCCCGGAATGTTGCCGAAAAGCAGATCCAGCGTGGTGGCGGGATAGCCGCCCAGCGGAGTGGCGCTGCTTACCGCGTCCGCGCCGAAGCCCGCCGGCAGCACAAAATCCGTCATGCGCACAGGCCAGCTTGTAAGCAGTACGGCACGCGCAGCGAGCGCCGGGTTTAAGAAGTTTCCGCCAATGCCGCCAAACAGCTGCTTTACCAGAATTACGGCTATCAGCGAACCGATTATCGGCATCCACCATGGCGACGTGGCAGGAAGATTGAGGCCAAGTATCAAGCCCGTTACCGCCGCGGAAAGATCGCCAATGCGAACGGGGCGGTGCGCTATCTTCTGCCAGAGAAATTCAAACAAAACGCAGGATATCACGCTTATTGCGATTGTGATCGCCGCTCCTGCGCCGAAAAAGTATATGCCCGCTATCGCAGCAGGAGCAAGCGCGATCAGCACATCCCCCATAAGCCTGCGGGTGTTTTCCGGGCAGCGTATATGCGGAGCGGTGGAGATATACAGCTTCATTTCTTATTCCTCCTTGCTTCCGCGGTTATTGCATCCTTGGTCAGCTTGAACGACGCCGTCAGCCAGCGGCGGGATGGACAGGTGTACGAGCAGCAGCCGCAAACTATGCACTCCATTACGTTGTTGGCTTCCGCGCCCTTCAGGTCTCCTTTATCGCAAAAATGCTTTATTCTGTACGGATTCAGCCCGATAGGACAGGCCTCTACACAGCGCGCACAGCGTATGCAGGGCTCCTCCTCGACGCTTTTTGCGTCCTTTTCATTAAGCACCACTATGCCGCCGCCGCCCTTGGTCACCACTACGGAATCGTCTGGCGCGCAGGGGCCGGTCATGCCGCCGCCGGCTATTATCTTGCCGGGCTCCTCGCTGTAACCCTCGCAGGTGCCGATTATATCCTCGAATATGGTGCCGATACGCAGCAGCAGATTGGACGGCTTGTTCACACAGCCCGTCACCGTGGTTATACGGGAGATCAGCGGAGTGCCGTCTATTATCGCGTCCGCAATAGCTGCGGAGGTCGCTACGTTTATAACTATCGTATGTACATCCAGCGGCAGCTTTTTGCTGGGCACCTCCCGGCCGGTTATCGCCTTGATGAGCTGCTTTTCACCACCCTGCGGGTACTTGGTGCGAAGCACCTTCACCTCCACGCCCTCGCGCCCGTTTGCGGCGCTGCGCATGGCGGCTATCGCCTCGGGCTTGTTGTCCTCTATGGCGATGACGCCGCGCTTAACGTCCAGCGCGCGCATCGCGGCGCGAAGGCCGTCCACAACGCGAAGCGGCGTTTCTATCATAAGCCGGTAATCGCTGGTGAGGTATGTTTCACATTCCGCACCGTTGAGTATTATCGTATCGCAATACTTGCCCTCGCCCACGGCGAGCTTAATATGCGTGGGGAATGTCGCGCCGCCCATGCCGCATATGCCTGCCGCCTTGATGGCCGCAACTATAAGCGAGGGATCTACGTGCTCGACGTTACCCAGGCCGTTTCGCTCCACCCATTCGTCAGCAAAGTCGTTTTTGATGGTGACCGTCATGGTCGGGGTCGCTCCAAGCAGCGGCTTAGGCCCCACGTCCATTACCTCTCCGGATACGCTTGCATGTACCGGCAGCCCCAGACCGCCCACCGGCTCGCCTATAACCTGCCCCACCTTAACATGGTCTCCCTTTGCGACGCAGGGCGTGCTGGGCGCACCCAAGTGCATGGCCATTGGTATAGCGACCGTATCCGACACAAATTCACGGATGGGAATCTCGCGCGTAGGAGATTTGCCCTCGTGCTTATTGCGCAGCGGATGCACGCCGCCCCTAAACGAGTACTTTGGCAATTAGTTCCACCTGCCTTATATATAGAATTATAAATATGACGTTATATACCAAAAGCAATTATAGCATATATGACTTGCAATTGCACAGTCCCCGAAAAGATAATTTAGCTGTAAATCTCTGTCGTCAAATGATATGAACCATAAGGTTCGCAGCAACCGTCGATGCGG
>CAZXRQ010000080.1:0-4626 GCA_964642795.1 uncultured Oscillospiraceae bacterium
GCAAGCAGGGGCGCTTCCGCCAGAACCTGCTGGGCAAGCGCGTGGACTACTCCGGCCGTTCAGTTATAGTGGTAGGGCCGGAGCTGAAGATGTACCAGTGCGGCCTCCCCAAGGAGATGGCGCTGGAGCTGTTTAAGCCGTTTGTGATGAAGAAGCTCGTCGAGGACGGGCAGGCGCACAACATAAAGAGCGCAAAGCGCATGGTTGAGCGCGTAAAGAGCGAGGTTTGGGACGTGCTGGAGGTCGTGATAAAGGATCATCCGGTGCTGCTCAACCGCGCGCCTACGCTGCACAGGCTTGGCATACAGGCATTTGAACCGGTGCTGGTAGAGGGCAAGGCAATAAAGCTGCACCCGCTGGTATGCACCGCTTACAATGCAGACTTTGACGGCGACCAGATGGCGGTGCACGTGCCGCTGTCCGTTGAGGCGCAGTCAGAGGCAAGGTTCCTTATGCTGGCATCAAACAACATACTCAAACCGCAGGATGGCAAGCCCGTGGTCAGCCCCACGCAGGACATGGTAATTGGCTGCTACTACCTCACTATGCAGCGCGACGGCGCAAAGGGCGAGGGCAAATGCTTCTGCAACGAGGACGAGGCGAGCATGGCTTATCAGGCTGGCGAGATAACGCTTCAGTCCAAGATAAAGGTGCGCATCGAGCGTGAGTGCAACGGCGAAAAACGCCGCCAGTTGGTAGAGACCTCGCTGGGCAGGCTGATATTCAATAATGCCATCCCGCAGGATCTCGGCTATGTGGACAGGAGCGACGAGGCAAACCTGTTCGTGCTGGAGATAGATAAGCTGATCGTCAAGAAGGATCTCGGCAAGATAGTGGACAGGTGCTATCGCCGCCACGGCTCCACCGTTACCAGCGAGATGCTGGACAGGATCAAAAAGCTGGGCTTCACCTATTCCACACGCGGCGGCATAACCGTGGGCTTCCAGGATATAACCGTACCCAAGGAAAAGCCCGAGATACTTAAAAAGGCGGAGGATGAGGTCGAAAACATCGACGAGCTGTTCCGCTCCGGTATGCTTTCACAGCAGGAGCGCAGAAGCAACGTTATCCGCATCTGGGAGAAAGCGACCAACGAGGTCACGGATGCGCTGATGGCCGACCTTGATCAGTACAACCCCATATACATGATGGCAAACTCCGGCGCACGAGGCAGCACCAACCAGATCCGCCAGCTGGCGGGTATGCGCGGCCTTATGGCAGACCCGTCCGGTCAGATAATCGAAGTGCCTATACGTGCAAACTTCCGCGAGGGCCTTACCGTGCTGGAGTTCTTCATATCCTCCCATGGCGCCAGGAAGGGCCTTGCGGATACGGCTTTGCGTACCGCAGATTCCGGTTACCTTACCCGCAGGCTGGTGGATGTTTCGCAGGACGTCATCGTGCGGGAGGACGATTGCTTTGCCGCACGCGGTGAATCCCCCAAGGGTATGCCTATATCGGATATATACGAGGGCAACAAGGTCGTCGAGCCGCTGGGAGACAGGCTGCTGGGCCGCTATACTGCGGAGAATGTTTACGATCCCGCCACGGGCGAGCTTATTATAGGTATAAACGAGCTTATAACCTTTGATATACGCGACCGCATAATCGAAGTGGGCATAAAGACGGTGATGTGCCGCTCGGTATTCACCTGCCGCGCCGAGCACGGCGTATGCGCACACTGCTACGGTGCAAACCTTGCCACCGGCGTACCTGTGGATATAGGCGAGGCGGTGGGCATAATCGCGGCGCAGGCCATAGGCGAGCCCGGTACGCAGCTTACGATGCGTACGTTCCATACCGGCGGTGTTGCGAGCGCGGACGATATAACCCAGGGTCTTCCCCGCGTAGTTGAAATATTCGAAGCGCGCAAGCCCAAGGGCCTTGCCGTTATAAGCGAGATAGCCGGCCGTGTAACGCTCAGTGAGGGTAAGCGGTGCGAGGCGATAATACAGAATGACGACGGCGAGACCGAGAAGTATCTTATCCCCTTCGGCTCCAAGCTGCGCGTCAAGGACGGCGATACGGTAGAGGCGGGCGACGAGCTTACCGACGGCTCCATCAACCCCAATGACATCCTCAAGATAAAGGGCGTCAAGGGCGTGCAGGCATATATGCTCAAGGAAGTGCAAAGCGTGTATCGTTTGCAGGGCGTTGAAATAGCGGATAAGCACATAGAGGTCATAATCCGCCAAATGCTCAGGAAGGTGCAGGTGGAGAACAACGGCGATACCAACATGCTGCCCGGCGAGCTGGTGGACATATTCCGCTTTGAACGCGAAAACGAGGAGGTCATAGAGCACGGCGGCCAGCCGGCAGTCGCAAAGCGCAAGCTGCTGGGCATAACCAAGGCCGCGCTGGCTACGGATTCCTTCCTGTCCGCCGCGAGCTTCCAGGAGACTACGAGGGTGCTTACCGAGGCCGCCATAAAGGGCAAGGTAGACCCGCTGGTAGGCCTAAAGGAAAACGTGATAATCGGCAAGCTGATACCCGCAGGAATAGGGCTAAGGCGGTATCGTAACGCGGAGGTAACCCCGCTAAAGGCCGAATAACAAAAGCGACTTGGGGAGCGCAATGCGGTCATGCTGCGTTGCGCTCTAAGGTTAGGAGAATAGCATATGTCAAGGCAGTATACCAACACCGATTGCCCGCTGCACGGCAGCAGGTATTGCAGCATACTAAATATGCTGAGCTGTGAGGAATGCACCGTATCTGCGCGTGAAAAGACGGTGGGTATTGAAAGCGTAACGACATACATCGACGCGTTAGAGAAGCTTATGCCGGAAGACGGCATAGCGGAGCTGTTTACCGGGGATAACTGCGTGCTGTGCAAAAGCGACGAGCCGAACAGGAAAAGCGGCTATGCGCTCTTGGATATGGGCAATGCCGAGCCGGGCGGCACCAGGAGGAACGTACTGGGCATCAAGACAAAGCTGCGCACCGGCGCGATCATACCGGTGCAGTTTTCCTGCTGCAGCGAGTGCCGCAAGCGGTTCCTGTATATTGAATATGTGCGCCTTGCGATGGTGGCGGCCTGCATAGCTGTTATGGTGCTGCTTATGTCCGTTCGTCCTATATTCGAGGCAATGAAGGCGGTATGGATGGGATTGCCCGCAGCCGTATTTGTTGCAGGCTTGGCAGCAAGCATAATAGCGGGTACGGTTGTGCGCAGCGCACTAATTAAAAAGTATTCCGCATTTACCCACCTTGACGTATTTGAATTGCCCAAACTTGCGCAGATGCAGCAAAAGGGCTGGTTCCAGATAGGTGAGAATAGAAACAACAGGTTCACCAAGCTGGTATTCACCAAAAAACGCATAAGGCAGGGCGTATTTACGGGCAATATACAGGGCTGAACACCGTATCGGGCTGGAAATATGTCCGATGCGCAAAGAATTGTTTGACAACGCAGGGTGCGTTTGCTAAAATGCATAAGGTATGGCATTATGAATATAATGAGTACCTATGGCGTTTAGCAGACGCGCTTTGTCTGTTGGATGCAAAAACGTTGCGGAAAACGTCCTCTTCAAGGGGTTGCAGAGGATTTTCTTGATATAGATATACCATATTTTGCTAAAGGAGGATTCCCAATGCCGACCATCAACCAACTGGTAAGAAAAGGCAGGGAACAGGTCCAGTATAAGTCCAACGCGCCTATACTGAAACAATGCCCGCAGCGTCGCGGCGTATGCACTGCGGTGCGTACCATGACGCCTAAGAAGCCCAACTCGGCGCTTCGTAAAATAGCAAGGATCCGTCTTACCGACGGCCTCGAAGGTACCGCTTATATACCCGGTATCGGACACAATCTGCAGGAGCACTCCGTCGTCCTCATAAGGGGCGGCCGTGTAAAGGATCTCCCCGGCGTGCGTTACCATATCGTTCGCGGCGCGCTGGATACCGCCGGCGTTGCCGGACGTATGCAGGCCCGTTCACTGTACGGCGCGAAGCGCCCCAAGAAATAAGGAGGGATCATTATGCCAAGACGTGGAAACGTACCCAAGCGTGAAGTGCTCGACGATCCCATGTACGGTGGGAAGATAGTAACCAAGCTGATCAACCAGGTAATGCTGGACGGTAAACGCGGCACGGCGCAAAAGGCGTGCTATGGCGCGTTCGACATTATAAAGGAAAAGACCGGCCGCGAACCTAACGAGGTTTTCACCCAGGCGATGGAAAACATCATGCCTGTGCTGGAGGTCAAGGCACGCCGCGTTGGCGGCGCTACCTACCAGGTTCCTATCGAGATAAGGCCGGAGCGCCGCCAGACCTTGGCGCTGCGCTGGCTGGTGAACTACGCGCGCGCCCGCAGCGAACGCACCATGATGGAGCGTCTCGCCGGTGAGATCATGGACGCTGCCAATCAGACCGGTTCCGCTTTCAAAAAGAAAGAGGATACCCACAAGATGGCCGAGGCCAACAGGGCGTTTGCGCATTATCGGTGGTAAGCCGAAAATTTATGTATCAATACAAACCGCACCGCTGCGGAGAAAGGAGACATGACCATGCCAAGAAAAACATCGCTTGAAATGACGCGAAACATCGGCATAATGGCGCACATCGACGCCGGCAAGACCACGACGACCGAGCGCATACTGTTCTACACGGGCAAGATCCATAAGGTCG
>CAZXRQ010000081.1:0-4420 GCA_964642795.1 uncultured Oscillospiraceae bacterium
CTCTACGGGCTGGCTGGGGCCTGCCTCGGTAACGCGCCTGCCCTTATCGTCCATCATGGCGCGCACACGTCCGTATGCCGTACCCGCGACGATGGGATCGCCGATGTGCAGCGTACCGTTTTGCACCAGCACCGTGGCTATCGGGCCGCGGCCCTTGTGCAGCTCTGCCTCGATTATAGTACCCTTCGCCATGCGGTTGGGGTTGGCCTTGAGCTCCAGCATATCGGCCTGTATAAGCACCATCTCCAGCAGGGAGTCCAGTCCCAAACGGGTCTTGGCCGATACCTGCACGCATATGGTAGAGCCGCCCCACTCCTCGCACACCAGCTCGTATTCGGTAAGCTGCTGCATGACGCGCTGCGGATCCGCGGACTCCCTATCCATCTTGTTTATGGCGACGATTATCGGTACGTCCGCCGCTTTTGCGTGGTTTATCGCCTCCACGGTCTGCGGCATTATGCCATCGTCCGCCGCCACCACCAGTATTACTATATCCGTAACCTGCGCGCCGCGTGCACGCATGGAGGTGAACGCCTCGTGGCCCGGCGTATCTATAAAGGTTATCTGCCTGCCGTCCTTGGTTACGGTATACGCGCCTATATGCTGCGTGATGCCGCCAGCCTCGCCCTCGGTTATGCTGCTTTCGCGGATGGCGTCGAGCAAGCTGGTCTTGCCGTGATCGACATGGCCCATTATCGTTACCACCGGCGGACGGGTTTGCAGGCTGGTCTCCTCATCCACAGCATCCTCGCTGCGCTGCAAAACATCCTCGAAGGTCTCAGTAGGCGCATATTCCACCTCTATGCCATAGTCCATGGCAAGCAGTGAGCAGGTGTCGTAATCTATCATTTGGTTTATATTCACCATTATGCCCAGCATAAACAGCTTTTTGATAAGCTCCGCGGCGGGCTTGCCCAGCTTTTCGGAAAGATCCTTTACGCTTATGGTCTCGGTCGTCAGTATGATCTTTTCTATCACTACCGGCTCCGGCCTGCGCATGGCCTGCTGCTGTTTCTTGCGATGCCTGCGAGCTACACCGTCATCGTCCCAGGTGACCTGCGGTGCGGCTTCCTTCATAATGGTCTTTTTAGATTTTATACGGCGGTCGTCCTCGCGCGGGCGATTGTAATTCGACCTGTTGGGATCGTAGTTGCTTGTACGCTCCTTGGCGGCAGTGCCGCCCGTCGCCGCTGCGGGACGCTGTTGATAGCCGCCCGTCGCAGCCGGCCGCTGCTGGTAGCCGCCGGTGCCGCTGTTGCTGCTGCGCTGCTGGTAGCCGCCCGTGCCGCCGTTGCTGCTGCGCTGCTGGTAGCCGCCCGTGCCGCTGTTGCCGTTGCGCTGCTGGTAGCCGCCCGTGCCGCTGTTGCTGCTGCGCTGCTGGTAGCCGCCCGTGCCGCTGCTGCTGCGCTGCTGATAGCCGCCCGTACCACTGTTGCTGCTGCGCTGCTGATAGCCGCCGGCGCCGCTGTTGCTACGCTGCTGGTAGCCACCCTGCTGCTGATCTATGCGGCGGGGCTGATAGCCGGTCTGCTGTGGCTTAGTTTGCGGTGCAGGCTTCTCAGCCGCCGGAGCCTTGGGAACCGTGCCCTCGGGGGGCTTGGGCTCAGACTCGGCAGCCCTTGCAGCCGGGGTCTCCGGCTCGGCGGCCTTTGCAGCCGGAGGCTCTGCCACCGGGGGCTCCTGCCCGGGGGCGGCTTGTATGATGGGCTCTGCCGCAGGGGGCTCGGCTGCGGGGGCATCCTTTTTCGGGGCCGCCTCCGCCGCGGGCTCTGCTTCTGTCTGCTGAGGTTCCGCCGCAGGCGCTTCCACGGTCTCGGAATGGAAGGCAAGGTCGCCCTCCTGCGCAAGCACCTCCCGCAAGCGTTCGGCCTTTTCGCGCTCCAGACGTTCCTTGCGCTCCGCCTTTTCTCTTTCCAGTAATTGGCTTTCGGCGCGGCGAACATGTTGCAGCGTCTCGCTGAGGTCGTCGTGCGATTGCTTTATGCGCTCAAAAAGCGCCTGTGTAGTGCTTTCCAATTCCTTTGCGGTATCCATCAGTTTGGCTTTTGCCATTACGAAACACCCCCGTCAGTTTTTGCGTTTGCGTTAATTATCATACGGGCGAACCCCGCATCGGTTATCGCCGCCGTCATGCGGCCGGGCTTGCCTATGGCGCGCCCCATGTCCTTCATTATCAGCAGCGGTATGTCTGCCCTTTGGCAATAGCCCGCATAGCGCGCCTTGGTAGCAGCTGAAGCGTCGTCATCCAGCACCGCTACATACGCGTGGCCGCCTTTTACGGCCTTTTCCGTGGCGTAATCCCCGGAAACGCACTTGCCCGCGCGCTGGGTCATTCCCATTGCGCCGTATATCGCCGGTTCATTCAATGATGCTTATCTCCTTTTCCAGCGCCTGATATACGTCCGGTCCCACCTGTGCGTCCAGAGTGCGCTCCAGCGCGCGTATGCGCTTTGCGCGCTCCAAGCATTCCACATTCCTGCACAGGTATGCGCCGCGTCCTGCCGCCTTGCCTGTGCCATCCACGCGCACAACAAGATCCGGCGCGCGCACCACGCGCACCAGCTCCCGCTTGGGCTTCATCTGCCGGCAAGCCACGCACATGCGCTCCGGAATTTTCTTCTGCCCGATCAAGCCTGCTCCTCCATATCGGTTTCCGGCGCGTCCTCCTCGGTCGAACCGGCTTCCTCCTCATCGTTGTACATCTCTATCTCCTGCTCCGCCTGGGATTGGCTCTTTATATCTATCTTCCAGCCGGTCAGCTTGGCGGCGAGGCGCACGTTCTGCCCCTCCTTGCCTATTGCAAGGGAAAGCTGGTTATCCGGCACTATCACGCGGGTAGCCTTCTCCTCCTCGTTTATGTACACCATAAGTACGCGGGCGGGGCTTAGGGATTTTGCTATATACACGGCGGGATCGCTGTCCCACTCGATTATGTCTATCTTCTCGTTATGCAGCTCGCTTACGATGCGCTCTACGCGGATACCGCGCTGGCCCACGCAGGAGCCCACCGCGTCTATCTGAGAATCCGTGGAATGCACAGCCACCTTGGTGCGGAAGCCCGCCTCGCGCGCGATGGATTTAATCTGCACGACGCCGGACTGTATCTCTGGCACCTCCAGCTCGAACAGGCGCTTTACCAGCCCCGGATGGGTGCGGCTGACCAGTACCTGCGGTCCCTTGTTGGTTTTTCTGACCTCCAGCACATATACCTTGATGCGGTCGTTGTTGTTGTAGGTCTCGCCGGGGATGGTCTCGTTGGGCGCGATAAGTCCGTCGGTCTTACCCAGCTCCACATATACGCCGCTCTTTTCCATGCGCTGTACTATAGCCGTAAGCACCTCGTTTTCCTTTTCGACGTATTCGTCGAATATCACGCCACGCTCTGCCTCGCGTATGCGCTGCACCACCACCTGCTTTGCCGTCTGCGCGGCGATGCGCCCGAAGCTCTTGGGGTCTACCTCCTCCTCCAGCACGTCGCCAAGCTCGTAAAGCCCGTTTACCCGCTTTGCGTCCTCAAGGCTGATCTCGCCGTGGACATTTTCCACCTGCTCCACAACGGTCTTGCTTGCGAATATCTGCACCTCGCCGGTATCGCGGTCTACCACGGCGCGCACGTTGTTGTTGGGGCCGTAGTTGCGCTTATATGCAGCTACCAGCGCCGACTCGAAAGCGTCGATAAGCACATCCACGGATATGCCGCGCTCCTTTTCTATCGCATACAGTGCTTCGATAAAATCGCTGTTCATTTCGATACTCTCCCTTATATCAAGCTATTTATTATTCAAAACTAATATACGGCTTTACGCTGGCGGCGTCCTTGCGCGCTATCGTGAGCTCTCCCCGCTCCAGCTCCAGCGTGAAGTCCTCGGCGGTATAGGCCTTTAGCGTGCCGCGGTACTCCTTCTTGCCGTTGAGAGGCGCATACAGCTTAACCGTAAGCTCTTTTGCCATATTGCGCTCGTAATCCTTATCCTTTTTTAGTGGACGGTCCAACCCTATGGAGGATACGGACAGGTAGTAGGACGGCTCTATTATGTCCGCCTCGTCCAGCAGCGGATCCACTGCGCGGCTCACTTTTTCACAGTCGTCTATGGTAACGCCGCCGGGTTTGTCTATATACAGCGTAAGCACCCAGCTCCCCTGCTCCTTTTGGAACTCCACCTCGTCCAGCTCATAGCCCAGCCCCGTCACTGCGGGGCGCAAAAGCGCGTCTGCCCTGTCAGCGGTTTTCATATTGAATACCTCCCGCGGCTGCGCCGCCCCTCAAAACAAAAGAGCGGGATTTCGCCCACTCTTTTGCCCAAACAACAGCATTTAGCTGCCCAACGCCACAATAATAGCACATCGTGCGAATTAAAGCAAGCAAAACACGCAAAAAACAGCATTGCGCCCGTTTCCGCTCACTGTTTGCGTCAGAACG
>CAZXRQ010000082.1:0-4379 GCA_964642795.1 uncultured Oscillospiraceae bacterium
GGCGGCGAAACTGCCCCAGTTTCGCCGGGCGAATCCCTTTCTCTCCGCCAACAGATAAGCACCCCCTCGGGTGCTTTTTTGTTGGAATAAGGAGAAAGGGGTTCGAAAACTGCGGCCGCGCCAATGCGCGGCAATAATTTCTCCAGTGGAGGGTCTGTTCTTGTTTGAAAATACAATTGAACAGATTCGAACCCGCGTCCGAGCGTATAAAGTCACGCTTGCTGCGGCTATGTTCTTGTAAACGCGAACATTACGCCTCCGCTGCGCTACCAGCATTTTGCGGACTTCGCCTGCGGGCGGGCGGTGGAGAGGGCGGGTGTGTGGAAGCACACACATCTTTTGTTTGCGGACAGCTTTAGCCCGAGCCGGCCGCCGGGCTTTTTACGGCTCGGCTATCTCTATTATATTAATGAGCGTAAGATCGTTCAGCCAGGTGTTGCCGTTTCTGCGGTGCATATCCATGCGGTTTACGACGACCGTGCTCACGCTCTCCGCCTCGCCCTCCTGAGCGCCGGAGGGGACGAACGAGCCCACCGCGCTGATGACGTACGGCCAGCCGTCCTCCATGCCGAGGTACAGCATAATATGGCCCGGGAAATACAGCAGTGAGCCTGCGGGTACGTCCGCCAGCGCCTCGAGCTTTTCCTCATCCGTCATCCCGGATACGTCTATGGCCGTATAGCCGCCCATGGCCGACTGCGCCCGGCTCGTCCTGGGAAATTCAAAGCCCATACAGGCATATATCTCGCGGATTATGCCGGAGCAGTCGTTGGCCTTGTACATTCCCGCCCAGCCGTAGCAATCGCCCAGCAGCTTGAACGCAAGCTCCAGCACGTTTGCGCGGGTATACGGCAGATAGCCTGCGCTCACGTCGTCACTGACGGGTATAAGGGCATATTCATCAATAATTGCGCCGTCCGCACCCCGTACGGGAAGCTTCACAACGTAGCAGCCGTAGGTCGCGCGGTTATTTATGCTTTCGGGCGCTTCATCGGCAGCGACCAGCGGCAGCACTGTCCCCATCGGCAGTATGAGCCCGGACAGCTCCGGCGTGTACGGATCCTCCATAAGGCGGAGCTCCCGTCCCGTGACCACGAGAAACTCATCGTTCTGCTGGCGGCTTATCCAATCCTCGCGCGAGGGACAGATCGCCACATACTCCCGCTGTATCCAGCCGGCATAGCCGTATAGCATCACGAAATACCATTCGCCGTCCCTGCTCTCATGCAGCACGGCAAGCGGCATATACGGCATGTATTCCGAATTGACCAGCTCGTCATAGAGCAGCTCCTCCGCGTCGCGGCCGCCGAACACATCGGTGGGAAAAGCCCTGAGGCTTGCGCGCTGCGTGGAATAGCCGAAGACCACGTCTATGCTGCTTGGGATGCCGGACAGGTTCATGTTATCCACCAGTTCATCCCAGAATTCCTGCGTGCCGGGCTTGCCGTTTATATATATATCCTCGGGGTTTTCGGGAGGCTGGAAGGTGCCTATCAGCTCCTTTGCGGCGTCGCCGCTGAAGGTATCGCCTATCTCGTCCAGCGCGGCCTTCTCGCCGCCGCCCACATACAGCATATTATCGTTTATGTTGTTCGCCGAGCATATCTCCTCCGGCGTCATCAGCACCCTGCCGGCATGCTTGCAGCGCGCCGTCCAGTACCCGGCGCTCATCTGCTCAAGCGACACATTTTCCACGGTGCGCAGATATTCGCTGCCTTCTGCGGCCTCCTCTGCTGCGGCGCAGGCGGCGCACAGGCAGATCAGCAGTATAACAGCCGTTATGATACAAAGCTTCTTCATGCTTCCTCCAGATCATGCGTGTATGGACAGGTCCGGTTGTCCCCGATACGACGGTATGTGCGTTCATTCTACAACACGGAAGCGGCGCTATCAACCGGCGCCGGGGATTTCCTTTCATCCGGGCGTCGGAGCGCTCAGCGGCTCTCCCCGTACCGCCGCGTAAACCGTGCCCGGCTTGGCTGTGTGCTGACGGATGACAATAAACGGCATATAGAATCACTTATTTAAAATATTATATCATATTCCGAAGGAAGCGCGCAGCCTCCGCCCGGGCCGCCTAAGCCGCCTCTTTATATTTGGCGGGATATGCTTTATAATTAAAAATATACAATGGAGGTGTGTAAGCATATGCCGCAAGAGCTTTCCGCCGGCTGCATGGCGCAGATACTGAAAATGCAGCAGAACGAGATCAACGAATACGAGATATATGCCCGCATAGCCGCGCGCGTCAAGGACGACCACAACCGGGGCGTGCTCAACCGCCTTTCTGCGGAGGAGAAGGCGCACTACGACATCTGGCTGGGATATACCGGCCGCGCGCTTGCACCGCAGATGGGCCGCGTGCGCTGGACGGTATTTTTGGCGCGGGTGCTGGGCTTCACGTTTGCTGTTAAGCGCATGGAAAACGGCGAATCCGGCGCGGAGGAGACCTACGCGCAGCTTGCAGCCGATGTGCCCGAAGCGCGCGAGATCGCCGCGCAGGAGGACGAGCACGAGCACGCCTTGATGGAGCTGCTGGATGAGGAGCTATTGCAATATGTCGGCAGCATGGTGCTGGGGCTTAGCGATGCGCTGGTGGAGCTTACCGGCACGCTGGCCGGCCTTACGCTGGCAATGCAGAACACCCGCCTTATTGCGCTTTCCGGCCTTATCACCGGCATATCCGCCACGCTCAGCATGGCGAGCAGCGAATTCCTCTCCGCCAAGAGCGAGGGCCGCCACGACGCGATGAAATCCTGCCTGTACACCGGCTGCGCTTACCTTGTTACCGTGGCGCTGCTGGTGCTGCCCTACCTGCTGTTTGATGCAAACAGCTACCTATGGGCGCTGGGCGTGATGGTGGCGACGGTGGTGATAATCATTGCCGCGTTCAACTACTACCTCTCCGTTGCAAAGACCCGCCCGTTCAAGCGCAATTTCCTTGAGATGGTGGGCATAAGTCTTGGCGTTGCGGTGATCGCATTCGTCATCGGGCTGCTGGTCAAGCGCTTCCTCGGAATTGACATATGAAAAAGGAGCTGTTCTATATGAAAAGGCTGATCGCGCTGCTGCTCGTGCTGTGCTTTGTGCTGTGCGCCTGCACGGGCTGCGCGGAGCTGCTCTCCGCCGCGGCAGAATATGTGTTTGAAAACTATGCGGAGTACGACGCGACCTCCTACGAGGGGTATACTACCACCGCGAATTACCCGGAGCCGGAGTATGATTCATCAGACGACACATGGACGGTGCTGGTATACCTTTGCGGAACCGACCTTGAAAGCAAGGGCGGCGCCGCCACCAGCAACCTTGTGGAGATGCTGAAGCTGACCACGACGGATTCAGTAAACCTCATAGTACAGACCGGCGGCACCAAGACCTGGCAGAATTACACTATCAACGCGGATCGCCTGCAGCGCTACCGCGTAGCTGATAAGCGGCTTGAACTGGTGGACGAGGAAAGCCTCTCCAGCATGGGCAGCGCGGATACTTTGGGCGATTTTTTGAGCTGGGGCGTAAAGACCTACCCTGCGGATAACTACATGCTGGTGCTGTGGGACCACGGCGGCGGCAGCGTGGGCGGGCTTATCTACGACGAGCGGTACAACTACGACTACCTTACGCTGGAAGAGCTGGCCGAAGGCGTAGCACAGGCTGGCGTAACCTTTGAGGTGATAGGCTTTGATACCTGCCTTATGGCGACGCTTGAGACCGCCGCTGCGATAGCCCCATATGCGCGCTACATGGTGGCCAGCGAGGAGTACGAGCCGGGCGGCGGCTGGGATTACGCGGGCTGGCCTGCCTATCTCTATTCCAATCCCAACTGTACCGGCCTTGAGCTGGGCAAGGCGATATGCGACACCTACTACGCAAAATGCAGCTACACCGGCGACGAGAACATGGCTACGCTTTCGGTAATCGACCTGTCTGAAATACCCGGGCTGGTGGTGGCGTTCGACACCATGGCCAGGGAGATGACGGAGGTGTCCGAAGACGTGAGCCGGCTTCGCGCCTTTGCGCAGGGCGCCATGCGCGCTGAAAACTACGGCGGCAATACACAAAACGAAGGCTACACCAACATGGTGGATCTGGGCGACCTTGCGATAAACACGGAGAATGTGCTGGTGAATACCGCGGACGGCCTGCTGGACGCGCTGTTTGATGCGGTAAAATATCAAGTGCACGGCTCGAGCCGCTCCGAGGCAAACGGACTATCGGTATTCTTCCCGCTGGGCGTGAACGCCAAGGTATGCGACAGCTATGCCAAGATCGCCACCTCCGGCAGCTATCTGCGCTTTGTGGACGCCATCGTTACGGACTGGGAGGCCCCGTCATGGGTGGATGATTCCGTGCCGCAGATCAACAGCGTGCAGCCCGACGAC
>CAZXRQ010000083.1:0-4030 GCA_964642795.1 uncultured Oscillospiraceae bacterium
ATAATAAAAGTATCATATATATTTTTTAAATAAATAATATAACTTTTTTTACTTTATCCTTTATATTATGCCTTTTATCTGTTAAAATGAATTGATACGATCACAGATATAGCATTTTAAAAATTATATACGGACGGAGTTGTTGCTATGCCATCCCTTCGAATACTAATAGCCGATGATAATCCGCAATACTGTGCCGCCTTGGAAGATTATTTCAAAAAATCGGGTATATTTGAAGTTATGCCCTTCGTAAGCAACGGTGCAGCTTTGCTTACATGCGTTACCGGAGACAGCCCACCCGATGTGATTATATTGGATATGATAATGCCGCAGCTTGACGGGTTGAGCGCACTGCGAACCATGATGGAAATGGGACTTACTGAAAAGATAAAAGTATTTGCCAACTCAACCATAATAAACGAGAATCTCGTGATGCTCGCGCAGAAGCTCGGTGCAGTATTTTTTTTGAGCAAGCCCATGGAGCCGCAGCTTATGCTTGAGCGCATACTCAGCATAGTAGGTCAGGATACTTCTTCAAAAAGCGATTCCTCAGTACTGATACGCCCTAAGGTAGCGCGTGATGCCGCCGCGGAGCAGATGACCACCAACTACATCCGAATGCTGTGCGTACCCGCACATTCCAGCGGCTATTTATACTTGAAGACCGCAATATGCTACTGTGTAGAGCATTACGGCACAATCATCTCAATAACTACCGTGGTCTATCCGTACGTCGCATCGGTACATAACGCCACACCCGGGAGGGTGGAGCGCAACATCCGCTACGCCATAGAATACGCCTGGGAGCACGGCAACATTAACGCACAGCATAAGATTTTCGGTTATACGGTAAACGATAAGATGGGCCGGCCTACCAACAAGGAATTCGTAGCGCTTATAACCGACAGAGTGGTATATCAGCTAAAATACCGTTAAAGCTATTTTTATAAATATTGCCTCCGGCTTGCTAATATATATATAACACAAGAGTATGCGGGAGGGCTTTTATTGCAGGAGAATCAGGAAAGGCACGGCTTCCTCAGAGAGGTGGCGGCTCACCCTTGCGCCGCGCTTTGCGGCGTTTTTTTAATGGTATCGGGTATGGCGGCCGGCTGTACGGCGGGGCGGTTTTCCAATGTTGCGCATGGCCTGCTAAAAGCGGATGCTATGCCTTTGGTGCGCTTTGCGCTGTTCAGCATAATTGCGTTTTGCCTTATATACAGTGCGCTGCCGTCGCCGTTCATGCTGCCGGCAAGTCTTATAGGGATGTTTGGATTCAGCTGCGCACAGGGGATGCTTATATATCTTCTTTTCACAGGCGGCTTCATTTCCATTTTGCTGGGAGTAGTTTTTATAATTATTCCGCTTATAGTACAGAGCTCGGCACAGCTTATGTGCTTTATACATGCGTTTAGCAGCAGCCGGCGAAAGCAGGCTGCTTTAAGCGTTGAAGACGCCGCATCCCTGCGGAAGAATCTATTGCTTTGGCTTTGCGGGCTGGCGGTGCTGACATGCTTTTGCATCCTGTATGCGCGCTGCGTTTGACGCAAAGACTACGGGGTGATAAAATCATATCGTTAAGGAGATGCGAAAACATGGATAAAAGAAGAGCTATTCTTATTGTTTTAGACAGTGTCGGAATAGGCGCAATGCCGGATGCAGATGAATTTGGCGACGCCGGTTCGCATACGCTTGGCAACATAAGCAGTTTTGTTGGCGGCCTGGAATTGCCAAATATGTTTGCGCTGGGGCTTTCCGCTATCGAGGATTCCCGCCTGCCCGGGTATACCGGAGCTCTTAAGGGCTGCTATGGCAGGGCAGCGGAACTGACCCATGCTAAGGATACCACCTGCGGGCACTGGGAAATGACCGGCATCATTATGGACGAGCCCTTCAAGACATATCCAGGCGGCTTCCCGAAGGCGCTGATGTCCGAATTTGAAGCACGCATAGGCCGCGGTACGCTGGGCAACTGCGTGGCTTCCGGTACGGAGATAATCCAACGACTCGGGGACGAGCATGTGTCCACCGGCAACCCAATAGTTTACACGTCGGCGGACAGCGTATTCCAAATAGCCGCGCATGAACAGGTAATACCGCTTGATGAGCTCTACGGCATGTGCAGGACGGCACGCGAGCTGCTCAGCGGGGAATACCTTGTAGGCCGGGTGATAGCCAGGCCGTTTGTGGGCGAACACAGCGGCGCTTACAGGCGCACGGAAAACCGCAAGGATTATGCAGTGCCGCCGATACGCGACACAATAATGGATAGCTTGGCGTCCCGCGGCCTTACCACGGCAGGCATAGGCAAGATAGAGGACATATTCTGCAAGCGCGGGCTCGGCATAATAGATCACACCAAAAACAATACCGCCGGTATCCAAGCTACCATCAAGCACCTTGGCGGCAACGAGGCGGATTTTGTTTTTACCAACCTTGTAGATTTTGATATGCTCTACGGCCATAGAAACGACGTATCGGGCTACGCGGACGCTTTGCGGCGGTTTGATGCGGCGCTGCCCGACATAATAGCCGCCATGCATGAAGACGATATGCTAATAATAACCGCCGATCACGGCTGCGATCCGACAACCGCAAGCACCGATCATTCACGCGAATATATACCGGTGTTAGCTTACGGGCGGATGTTGAAAGCCGGCGTGAATATCGGCACGCGGCGCAGTTTCGCGGATATTGGCTGCACGATCTTCGAGTACCTTACCGGCGAAAGCTATGACGTTGGCGAATCGTTTTTGAGTATAATTAAAAAAGATTAACCATCATTCTGCATTAAACCTCCCGTACCTCTATATCCTATGATATGGGCGGGAGGTGCTTTATGCGCAGAATAGTTGTCGTTATATTAGCCGTATGTGTCGTTTTTGCAGCTATATATATGCCGCGTTATGCCGTTGCGGCACAGTTTTCGTTCGATGGCGCGGCGCAGGCGGGGATATATGAGCTTAACACGCTTACGCCGCTGTATGAGACCGGCGATGCTTCAGTGGAGGTCGCGGGCCTTTCGCGCCTGCCTGCGCTGCTAGTATTATGCGAACTGATGGATTCGGGCGATATCGATGCGGAGGGCATGGTAAGTATAAGCGCCAATGCAGCGCGCATAAGCGGCCCAACCGCATTTGTTGAAGCGGGAGAAACGCTTGCGGCGTCCGAGCTGCTTAAGGCGGCCGTGATGATAGGAGCAGGCGACGCCATTACCGCACTGGCCGAGGCGGTAAGCGGCGGAGGAGTGGTTGCGCTGATAAATCAGCGGCTCTCGCAGCTTGGCATAAGCAAAACGCTGGACGATATACACGGCTCCGGCAGTGCGTTTACCGTGCGCGAGCTTGCCATGCTTGGCGCTGCGCTGGTTGAGAGCCCGTCGTTTTTAGCGTGGTCTGGCACATATTATGATACGCTGACCCATTCGGACGGCAGGATCACCGAGCTTGCAAGCTCCAATAAGCTGCTAAGATCCTGTGCAGGTTGTATAGGTGTGGCAACCGGCTCGTCATCGTCAGCAGGGTATTGTGGCGTGTTTGCAGTGCAGCGCGGCGATGCGGCATACATATGTGCGGTCACTGGCGCCGCAAACAGCGCGCAGCGCGCGGAGCTGGCCCAAAATGCCATAGAGCTGGCCTTCAGCTCGTACACCACATGTACGCCGGTGCGGGCTGGCGACGTTATTTCAAGCGGCATACCCGTGCTGAACGGCTCACAAAGCGTTGTAGATCTTGTGGCGGGGGAGAGTATCGCCCTGCTAAGCGAAGGGGATGCGGAGGTGGAATTGGTGGTGCAGGCCCCTGAGCAGCTTATGGCGCCCGTAAGCGCAGGCGAGCAGGCGGGATATGTTTGCTGCATGGATGCAAGCGGTACAGAGCTTGGGCGAGCGGCGCTGTTTCCCGCGGCAGATGTTCCACTGGCAAAGCTGTCGGATCATATGTTAAGAATTTTGATGTGCTGGCTGCACGCTTGATAGTTTTGCCGGCATGTCGTATAATTCAAGCAAAAGAAAACGATGGAGTTGACGATT
>CAZXRQ010000084.1:0-3933 GCA_964642795.1 uncultured Oscillospiraceae bacterium
TACACTGTATGCCAAGCGCACCTACGATACGGGACTTGCGCTGTCCAACATGCTTGCGAAATACTCGCTTTCTCCCGTACAGCTTACCATTGGCGAGCGCGAGACAAGCCCGCTTGCGGAAAAGGATAATATCCAATATGCGTTTTACCGCGATATTACCATATGCTTTACCGGTGAGCGGGCAGATGCGGATGCGTTTATTGACGCTATAAGTGAATATGACGTGCGCTATGTGCTTTCCGGGATATCCATAAACCACCGCACGGCGGTCACGGAATATACTCTGCAGCTTGCGCTGTATGAGTTTGATGAGAAATGATAAGGAGGTCGCGGCTATGGAACAAAAACGTGTAAGAATAGGCGACCTGCTGCTGCAAAACGGCACGATAACCGCCGCGCAGCTTGAGAGCGCGCTTACCTACCAAAAGGGCGAGGGCGCGGGCAAGAAGCTGGGCGAGATACTGACGCAGCTTGGGTATACCACCGAGGACGAGGTGTGCCACGCGCTGCACAATAAGCTATCTGTGCCCATAGTAGATGTGCAGAACGCCCAAATATCCGCGGACGCGGTAAACCTTGTGCCGCGCCAGCTTGCAGAAAAGGACTGCGTGATGCCCATACGCATCGAGGGCGGCTCACTGGTGCTGGCGATGGCGGATCCGGTGGATTATTACGTTATCGACGAAATACAGCTTGCGGCACGCAGGGGAGTAACTCCCATGCTGTCCACGCCGTCGAGCATACGCGCGGCTATAAGCAGGGGATATCGGCAGGTAGTGGACAGCTCCGTAATAGAAAGCGCCAACCGCAGCGCGAGACTGCCAGTGGACGAGGACGACCTTGCCCGCGCCGCTTTGAACGAGCGCACGGAGAACGCGCCGGTGGTACAGCTTGTAAACGCGATACTGCGGCAGGCAAAGACCATGCGCGCAAGCGATATTCACATAGAGCCGGGCGCGGACAACGTCAGGGTGCGTTTCAGGGTGGACGGCGAGCTGCTTACGGTGATGACGCTGCAAAGCGCGCTGTTCTCTACGCTGATGACCCGCGTGAAGATACTTGCCGGCATAGACATAGCTGAAAAGCGCATACCGCAGGACGGGCGTTTTACCGCCACGGTGGATAATTTCCCGATGCAGATGCGTGTTTCCACGCTGCCTACCATATACGGCGAGAAGGCGGTGCTTCGCATATTCGGCGACTCCGCCATGCAGATAAGAAACACCCGCGAGCTGGGCATGAGCGAGCGCGAGCATACGCGCTTTATGCGTATGCTGAAGGCGCCCAGCGGCATAATCCTGGTCGCAGGCCCTACCGGCAGCGGAAAGACCACCACGCTGTATGCGGCGCTGTGCGAGATACTGCGCCCCGGCATAAACGTATCCAGTATAGAGGATCCCGTGGAAAAGGCGATACAGGGCGTAAACCAGGTGCAGGTAAACCCAAAGGCGGGGCTGACGTTTGCCAGCGGCCTGCGCGCCATGCTAAGGCAGGATCCCGATATAATCATGATAGGCGAGATCCGCGACAGCGAGACGGCCGAAATAGCCGCCCGCGCCGCCATAACCGGACACCTTGTGCTTTCCACAATACATACCAACGATGCGGCGAGCACGTTTCCGCGCCTTGTGGATATGGGCGTGGAGCCGTTCATGGTGGCGGCAAGCATGGTGGGTGTGCTGAGCCAGCGCCTTGTGCGGCTGCTCTGCCCGCATTGCAAAAAGGAGTTTTTGGCGGGCGATGATATACCGGGCGTTACAAAGGGCACTAAGCTGTATGCGCCGGCAGGCTGCGACAGATGCAACGGCACGGGCTACCGCGGACGCACGGCCATACAGGAGCAGATACTTGTAAGTCACGAGCTTCGAAAGCTGGTAGGCGTGGGCGCGACGGCGGACGCCATAAGCGCAGAGGCGAGAAAGGACGAGGGTTATGTTTCCCTCAGAGATAATCTGCTTACGCTGCTGCTGGCCGGTCAGACCTCTGTGGACGAGCTCAACCGGCTTACCTACTCCGCGGAAACGGTGTAATATCGGCTATATAGGCGCAAGCCTTGTTAGTATAATAAGTAATTATTTGGAAGGGAGCTTTTCATCATGAAAAAGACCAAAAAATCCAAGGGCTTTACCCTCGTAGAGCTCATCGTAGTAATGGCGATACTCGTCATCCTCGCGGCGATACTCATCCCCGTAGTCAGCGGCTATATCAATACCGCAAACGAGACCGCGGCGTATGCGAACGCCCGCACCGTGTATTCCGCGGCTTGCGCATATGTTGCTGAAGGCCGCTTGCCCGGAAAGACGGCCGTGACAGATGGCACGTATACCACTGGGCTTGCTTCTTATTTGGGAACAGATACGAATCTCGGCGGAACGTATTCATTTGTTGTCGAAAATGGCAACGTAACCAGTGCAACCTTCACGCCGACCAGCGGAACCGCCGTTACCTATCCATAAGACTAAGGTAAAAGCTGACAGGACTCACCCCGGCGCGGACGCGCCAACGATATAAGCCTTTGTACTGGGGGAGCTGCGAAACCGCGGCTTCCCTATGACCCCGTAAATGGGGAACAGCTATTTGGTGGTGCGGCTGCATGGAGCAGTACGCGGGTTTCTTTGGTTGCCTTTCCCGCCGAAGGGAAATAAGGCTGCATGGAGCAGTATGCGGGTTTCTTTGGTTGCCTTTCCCGCCGAGGGGAAACACGGCTGCATGGAGCAGTACGCGGGTTTCTTTGGTTGCCTTTCCCGCCGAAGGGAAATAAGGCTGCATGGAGCAGTATGCGGGTTTCTTTGGTTGCCTTTCCCGCCGAGGGGAAATAAGGCTGCATGGAGCAGTACGCAAGTTTCTTTTGTTTCTTTTCTTTACTAAAGAAAAGAAAGGAGGTGCGCATGGAAAAGAACAGACGCGGCTATACGCTGGTGGAGCTTATGATAGTCGCTGCCGTTATAGTGGTGCTGGCGCTTATAGCGATACCCAGCATAGGCGGGGCTATCAAAAACGCCAAGCTTACCGCATACGACGAAAACGCGCGCACAATATTCCTTGCCGCGGAAACGCGGCTTACCGCCATGCGCTATTCCGGCGAGCTGACGGAGTTTAACCGACAGACCGAAGCAAACAAAACAACCATAGCGACGCTTCCCGAAAACGCAGATGTGCGTTATATGTATCTGGACGCGGGACAGGGTGGGGGCGAGCTGTACGAGCTGCTGATGGAGAGCGTGAACGACTCCGCGCTTCTTCAAAACAGCATATTTTTGGAGTACAGCGCGACGACAGGCCGCGTGTATTCGGTGTTCTATTCGGATGAAACGGACGGCTTCCGCTACGGCGGAGGCGGCTATACGGTGCCCGCGCGCAGCGAGGATGCGCAGAGGGCCGGCATGTACGGCTACTACGGTGTGGACGAGCTGAACATCCCCGTGGTGATAACCGGGCTGGAGATAGACAGCGTTCGACTCGACAACGGCGAGCTTCTGACGCTGCGCTGGGGCTTGAAAACCAGCGGCAGCATGATGCCCGACGACAGCGACGTAACGTATAATATCAAGCTATACGATATAAACGACCTTAACAATGCGAAATACAGCTTTGCCATACGGGCCTCGGATGTGACGCAGACGCACGCCGATGGCGCCGTGATGAGCGCGCTGACAACATACGGAATCGATGATGCAAACGGGATCGTTCGCTGCGCATACAAGGAAAACGGCGAATATGTGCTGGTGCTGGATGCGCTGGATGCTTCTGGCGGGTACGGTATAAGCGAAAAATACCCGGACATAGAGAATATGACCATAACCGCGAGCGTACAGCTGGATCAAAACGACCCGACGCCGAGCGAGAACAGCGAGCATACGCTGTTTACGCAGAACGACGCGGACGGGGAGGCGCTTACGCTTACGGACGGCCAGTTCGGCGTGGCGTACCCAA
>CAZXRQ010000085.1:0-3932 GCA_964642795.1 uncultured Oscillospiraceae bacterium
GACAAAGACTGCAAGCTTGAAAAAGTAAATTTTACCTTTTTCGACATACTGAAAGCCCCCGCTTATTAGCGGGGGCTTTGGTATATATGAGCTATTTGGGAAAGCCGTTTATTCTGAAGCCTTGGCGGGTGCTGGCGCCTTCCCCTCTGCAAGCTTGGGCTTAACGTAGGTCTTCCAGGCGTGCATAGCAAGCGACATCGCTATAACGCCGTAGGCTACGAATACGCGGAAGTACTCGCCAAGCTGAGCATTGTTGAACAACTGCTGGCCTGCGGACGGAGCCACGATAAACAGCGTATGGAACAGTATAACGCCGATTATCGCCTGCTTGTTGCTGGCCTGTTGCACTGATGCGCCGCCAACCAGCAGCGCCGCTATGGCGAACTGACCTACCTGAGTATGTGCGCCATAGGTGCTGAAAGTACCTATGTTCTGCAGGTATATCAACTGGCCCCAGCAGGCAAGCACGGTGGAAAGCACCATTGCTATTACCCTTGTGCGGTCAACATTTATGCCCGCCGCGTTTGCAACTGTACGGCTCTGGCCTACGGTACGCATATTCTGACCTAGCCTGGTCTTGATAAGCCAAGTGTTAAACAGGCACAGTCCTGCAATGCAGGCATACGTCGTCACCGGTATATTGACATACAGCAGCACGGTCTCCACAGCCTTGATATATGTGCAGGCATAAAGCGCAACCGTCAACACAATCGTCGCAATATGCTTGCCAATAGGATAATCCTTGTCCTTTTTAATGATCTTATGCTTGACCAGCTTATACAGCTGTAATGCACATATCACGATGGCCAGTATGGTCACGCCGTCAAGCAATCCCAGTCTGTCGGTATTGAGGAATTTTTCTATGACCGGTATGTAGGTCACCGCGTACAGTACAACCGCGCACACCAGTACTGTTATGTCTTTTTTAACAGGCGAGGAATCCTTCTTGGAAAGGCGCAGTATCAGCTTTATCACGAATATCAGTACTACCGCATAGAACAGCAGTTCACAGAGCGACAGCATGGATACGGTGTCCAGCGCATACTTGAGGTTGTTCGCCAAGTCCACGGTGTTTTTAACACCTACGCCCCCGGTTATCAGCAGCGGGCTCCTGGGATCCATGGGAATAACGCCGCCGATGATGTACAGGAAGAACAGCTGATACAGTCCGTCTGCGAAGTAGCCAAGCACCATGCCCGCTATCATTTCCGTGCCCTTCATCTTGTTGAACAACCTGCCAACCAGCCAGCCAAACAGCAGGGCAAGCGGCGTAGCCATAAGCACGCAGAGCAGGAAGCCGGATATTCCGGTAAAGCCCCAGTACACAACGAAGAAAACTGCTATCTGTGCGGCTATTGCGCCTATGACTATACCGAAGTTAAGGCCCATACCCGCAAGCACCGGTATAAGCAGCGACAGTACGGTAAAGCCATTCCTGCCTATGCGGGTAAACAGCTCGCCCGCAACGTAGGTAAGCGGTTTGCCGCTGGCCCATATGGACAGTATGCACAGTGCAACGAACAGCGCGACGACCTTGTTGTTGTTGAGGACTGCGACAAGACGATCTTTAAACTTAGACATTGCCCTTGCCCTCCTTTGATTTGGATAGCGCATAAAGGATTATGCCGTTGGAGATGATTATGCGGATAACATCCGGAAGGTTGCTCTCCGGCATTACGGAGTTTATTACCGGCAGCGCCACGGCCAGTATGCCTTGGAACAGGAATGTGCCGATAATAACGTTTCCGATCTTTGCCCGTCCAACTGACGCGCCGCCTATGAGTACTGCGGCCACGCAGTGGAAGCCCATCATAAGCGGGGCGTTATACAGCTGCAGGAAGCCATAGCTTTGCGCATAGGTTATTATACCCACCGCGGCAAGCGCCGTGGAAATGGACGTGCCGAGTATGCGCATACGGTTTACATTTATGCCGCTGGCCTTTGCAAACATGGGGTTTGAACCGGCCGCGCTCATTGCGATACCGACCTTGGAGCGCATAAACAGCCAAACAAGCAGGCACATAAGCAGGAAAAACAGTACCAGTCCGGTCGGCACAAACAATCCCGTGAGCTCATCGCCTATGGTAAAGGACAGGAAGTTGTTGAACACCCCGCCAAAGCTGGATGCAAGGTTTATCGTATTACGCATTCCCTGCCCCGCTATCGGCCATATCAGCTCGCCGTTCTTAAACGGAACTGACAGCCACACGATATTCATCAGTGCGATTATAGAGAACCCTACGTATGTGGAAACCGTCATTTCAGAGCCTTTGACGCGGTTCAGCAGCATACCATAACCCGCGCCGATCAGGCTTGCCATGGCAGCTCCCATCACGATTGCAACAAATACTGCCAGCCACGGGTTGCTGATGCCCATTTCTATGGTAAGCGTTGCGCTGAGCAGTCCGGCCACTATGCCGAGTGATATACCGAAGTTAAGTCCTATTCCGCACTGCACAGCAGGAACCATTGCAAGCACCAGTATTCCGTACATGCCCCAGCGCCGTATGGCGTTGCCAAGCAGATTGGATATGCTTAACTTCAGCGGGACAGCCGAAATAAGCAAAAACAGGAAAAAGCAAATTATGATTAGCCGCGGCAGGCCGAGCTTTTCATACATGTCTTTAATTTTATCACGCATTGTTGGCCACCTCCTTGCGTACGCCTGCCATCGCAAGGCCGAAGTCCGCATCGGAATCATCCGGCATCATTATGCCGTTGAGTTTTCCGTCGGATATTATGGCTATGCGGTCACACAGGCTCCTGAGCTCGACCAGCTCGCTGGATACCATTATTATCGTCATGCCCTGCTCGCGGTTCAGCTTTACAAGATGCTCAAGCACCAGCTTTTTTGCGCCTATGTCTATACCGCGTGTAGGCTCCGATACTATGAGTATCTTTGGCTTAAGCGTAAGCGCGCGCGCCAGGCATACCTTCTGCTGATTGCCGCCGGACAGCGCGCCCACCGTCTGCTGCGATCCGGTGCAGCGTATATCCAGAAGCTTTATCATGTCCAACGCGTGTTCGCGACCCTTAGCATGATCATAAAGCTTGATCGGACCAATTTTGATAAGGTAATCGTCATGCACCTGCGTGGCGGAAAAAGAAATATTATGCTCTATCGATTCGCTTATAAGCAGGCCCACGCCACGCCGGTCCTCTGAAACGAACGCGATATCGTGCTTCAGAGCGCTGCCCAGCTCGTTAAGCGGTACCTCCTCACCCAGCGCCGTGAGTGTGCCGCGGGCAGTGTACAGCCCCATTATGCCGTTGGGGATGCCTATCTTTCCCTGCCCGGCCAGGCCGCCGATGCCGAATATTTCGCCTTTTCGCACGTCAAGGTCGATGCCCTTGACGCGTTCACCCTGCATGTCCACCTCGAAGTCACGGAGTGAAAGAGCTATGTCGTCATCGCTGAGCTTGCGGTTATCATCGGAATCATCCACAAGCTTTTCGACCTTTCGGCCTATCATAAGCTGCGCAAGCTCCACTACTGTGGTTTCCTTTATAAGTTTGCGCGCTACGAACTCACCGTCGCGCAGCACCGTTACGCTGTCGGCAATGTTCATTACCTCGTCCAGCCGGTGCGTTATGAAAATGATAGCTATACCCTTATCGGCGATAATACGCATTATTTCAAGCAGCCGCTCAGCCTCGGATTCGGTAAGCACCGCCGTAGGCTCGTCGAACACCAGCAGACGTATGCCGGCTTTGTCGATCTCTCGGGCTATTTCGATAAACTGCATATAGCCGATAGGCAGTCCTGCCACCTTTACATATTCCTCTATGGAAAGACCAATGTCGGTCAGCGCTTTCTTTGCGTCTGCCGCCATTTGTTTTGTATTCAGTGTTTCGAGATTTTTGCCGAATAAACGGCTTATAACCGTTGGCTCGCTTATCTCGCGGCCAACCTTAATGTTTTCGGTCACGGT
>CAZXRQ010000086.1:0-3912 GCA_964642795.1 uncultured Oscillospiraceae bacterium
AACTGCCTCAAGCGCGCCGGCATTAACACCGTTGACGAGCTGGTGCAGCGCAACGAGGAAGAAATGATGAAGGTTCGCAACCTTGGGCGCAAGTCGCTTGAGGAAGTGCAGAACAAATTGGAAGGCCTAGGCCTTACTCTTCGAAACAACGAAGACTAATTCAAGGAGGAATTGACCATGCCCAACCGTAAGCTAGGCAAGCCGACAGACCAGCGTGACGCCATGCTGCGTAATATGACTACGGCGCTGCTGTGGAACGGCAAGCTCGTTACCACCGCGACCCGTGCCAAGGAAGTGCGTCCGATCGCTGAGAAGTTGATCACCCTTGCCGTCAAGGAATATAAAAACACCGAGACCGTCGAGAAGCAGACGAAGAACGACAAGAATCAGACGGTCACCGTCGAGTCTCAAAACGATCTGCCCAGCAAGCTGCACGCGCGCAGGCAGATAATGGCATACCTTTACGATATGCCGCTGCCCCGCGAGGAGAAGGAGACCAAGAAGGAGTACAAGCAGCGCGACAGCGAGATAGCTCATCCCGTAGTGGAGAAGCTGTTCCGTGAGATAGCGCCCAAGTACGACGGCCGCAACGGCGGCTATACCCGCATAATCAAAATGGGTCCCCGCCGCGGCGACGCTGCAGAGATGGCTATACTGGAGCTTATCTGAGCAAATTAAAGGCGTTTTGATACTGCATCCTTGAATTAAGGGGTGCAGTATTTTATTTTGGCTGTGGTGTGCCGATAAAAGGAGTATGCGCCATGCGCATTGTTTGACACTATATGATACGCGGTGATATAATCAGCAATATGAGCAAGGGCTTGCCGATAAAGGGCTTTATAAAGCAATTTAGGTATATTTTTTCTAAAAAACAAAAGCGCTACATGGTGTTTATCGTGTTCGTGCTGTTTGTTGGCGCGCTTATAGAAACCGGCGCGACCGCCTTGATGCTGCTGTTTATGAATGCACTCATGAAGCCGGATACGATAGCTAACAGTCGATGGCGTATTCTGTTATATGATTTCTTTAATTGCGGTTCTACAAACGATCTGTTGGTTTTACTTGCAGCAGCTATGGCGGTACTATACGTTTTCAAAGGCCTGTACGGTGTTTTTTTGAACCGTATAGTTGCGGGTTTCACCGCGAAGAATCGAAGCTCGATCTCTGCAAAGCTGTTCGATTGCTACATTAAAAAATCATATGATTTTCATACTCATAAGAATTCCTCAGAGGTGATCCGCACCGTTGTTACTGATACCAACCAGCTGTTCCAGATGGTAAGCGACGCTGCCAATGCCATCGCGGAGGTGCTCGTAGTTATTTGCCTGCTGATATTCCTGTTCTTGACCAACATTAAGCTGACGTTGATCGCCCTGACGCTTATAATCGGCACGCTGCTCATCGTAAACTTCATAGTGGTCAAGCGAGTCAGAGCAGCAGGTGAAAGGACGCGCGATGCGAATATCGCAATGATGCGCACCGTATATCAGTCCATGGGGGGACTAAAGTGCATCAAGGTAGGTGGACGGGAACAGTATTTTATCAATGAATACGCCCAAAATGCGTCTGCAAATGCCACTGAAGTCTATAAGTTTACTACGCTGTCGGCGGTGCCGCGCATAGTGGTTGAAATGGTAAGTATGGGCGGGATATTCTCGCTTGTGGCGATTTTGGCGTCGTCAGGAACCAATGTGAACGATCTGCTGCCGCTGTTTGCAACCTTTGCGCTGGCGGCTGTACGCATAATGCCCGCGGCCAACCGCATAAACAACTACTATAACGGTATCGTGTACAAGTATCCGGCAATGCAGAAGATATACGACGCGCTTTTCGAGAGCGGCGTAAACATGAACGACGGCGCCGACGTGATTAGACCCGTATCTCACGTAATGCATAATGAGCCGCTTTCTCACGGCATAGAGGTAAATGAGATCACCTTTGCGTTTTCGGATAGCGACGAGCCGCTTTTTTCCAACGCGAGCCTGTTTATACCGGCGCGCAAGTCCACGGCGTTTGTAGGCACGACAGGCTCCGGCAAGACCACCATGGCGGATATAATACTTGGCCTGCGCGAGCCGGAGGCAGGCTGCGTTATAGCGGACGGCCATGATATTCACATTGAGTCTGAGTGGTGGTCTCAGCGCGTGGGTTACATTCCCCAGGAAATATATCTTACGGACGATTCCATACGGATGAACGTGGCCTTCGGGTTCGACCCGGGCGGTATAGACGACGAATGGGTATGGCGCTGCCTGGACGACGCCGCGCTGAAGGACTTTGTGCAGTCCCTGCCTAAAGGACTGGATACCGTAGTAGGGGAGAAGGGCGTACGGCTGTCCGGCGGCCAGCGCCAGCGCGTAGGTATAGCCAGAGCGCTGTATACGGCGCCGCAGGTGCTTGTGCTGGACGAGGCGACGTCATCGTTGGATAACGATACCGAACGCGCCATCGTGGAATCCATAAACAGGCTGTCCAGCGAGAAGACAATGCTCATAATAGCGCATCGTCTGTCCACGATAAAGGACTGCGATCTGATATATCGAATAGAAAACGGCACAATAACAAGGGAGCGGTAGCGTGTACACCGAGCCCAAAATTTAGGCGGCTTCCAAGCGGGCCGCCTTTTATATTGCCGAGCATCGGTTTAGCTCAAGCCGTGTTCTGCTGTAAGCTCGTCCAAATAGGTTTGATATGTCTGCTCGTCCAACAGCCCGCTCTCAGCGGCAAGTTTTTGCACCCATGCGTCCCTAAGCTCTGCCAGCGTATGTCCGGTCAAAAGCGAATAAGCATCCTCGCTTTCGGAACCGTAGAGCTCCATAAAAGCGTCCATTCCGAAGGCGCCGATAAGGAACTTTGCAAAGGAGTACGCGCATACATAGTATTCCGTCCGCTGGTCACCGCGCCCCGTATCGCCCTCAAGGTCGAACGCTCCCATTTCCGTTATGAGGTTCTGATTCTCAGGCTTGCTCAGTATGATGTTGCACACGATAAGATCAGGATCCATGCCGTAATTGAAAACCGTGGGTATATCGGATATTTCGTCATGCATATAGCTGGCTAAGCCCTCGCGCAGCGTAATGGAATGATAGTCCTGGCATATTACGTGACATAGCTCGTGATACAGCGGGGCCATGCCGTGGGCGAAAAGCGTGTTGTTGATGAAAACGGTGGGTTCGAGCACGGAGCGGGAGTTGTAGCCGCCTGCCGTATGAGAGCCTTTGTCGGTAGCCTCTACACGCACGACCACCTTGCCGTCTAGCTCCTCAGGATAGCGGCTGAGCCATTCCTCGCCCGTAAGCGATGCGATATGTGCCATGCCAAGTGCAAGCTCTGAAAGCAGCTCCTGTGGGTCTGAGAAGCCGCAGCATTCCAGCTCCGCAGCATCCCATAGCTCGCAGGAGACGGCAATGATGAATTCGCCGGCGTCATAAGCATAATAGCCGTCGATGTCCGCTATGCCTTGCCGGGACGGCTGCGTAGCGGAGCCGCTTCCTTCCATGGATAAGTCCGCTTGGCCGCAGGCGCCGCAGCTAAACAACATAACAGCGCACAGTATAAGCGCGGCAAAGCGGTGTTTGCGCGTTGAGGTCACGGGCGTTATCGGGCTGCTGTTTTCAAGTGGTACGGTCATGATTTGTCCTCCGTAATACGCAGCCTTCGCATTTTGCATAGAGCTGCTCAATATAACGTATGCAGGGCGTGCTTTTATTGCATAATACTATCATGCGTCCATTGCCGGGTCAAGCAAAGTACGCCCGGAATGCGGGCGCGCAGCAGGATGGTAAAAACAAAGCGCGCAATTTGTGAAAAAGGGCTTGAAATACGGTCGGGATTATTGTACAATAAATCTCGTTGAATTCCTCCTTAGCTCAGTCGGTAGAGCATGCGGCTGTTAACCGCAGTGTCGTTGGT
>CAZXRQ010000087.1:0-3819 GCA_964642795.1 uncultured Oscillospiraceae bacterium
AGAGGCAAAGACTGCAAGCTCGAAAAAGTCAATTTTGACTTTTTCGACAGACTGGAGCGCCCGACAGTGCGCTTATTCTTTGCGCTTGCCGGCGAAATAATCCGAAAGCTGTCCTGCGCACTCCGTCTCCAGCACGCCGCCCACCGCGCGGACGTTATAGCCCAGACCGCGGCTGAGATCCGTTGCGCTGCCGCAGCAGCCGAAGCGTGCGTCAAACGCGCCGAACACCAGCTTTTCAAGCTGAGCGTTCACCATAGCTCCCATGCACATAGCGCAGGGCTCCAGCGTAACGTACAGCGTACAGCCCGTCAGGCGCTCACCTGCCAGCGTCATAGCCTCGCGCAGCGCGATAAGCTCCGCATGGGCGGTCGCGTCACGGTCTTTACGCACGGCGTTGTGCGCGCGGGCGATCATCGCGCCGTCCCTTATCACCACCGCGCCCACCGGCACCTCATCCTCCGCAGCGGCAAGCTGCGCTTCCGTAAGCGCCATACGCATATATTCGGCATCCGTCATATATTGCTCCTTTTCAGCATACGTCCAGACATGGCGCCGGTAATCGCGCCGTCTTTATACGCGCTTTTTCCCGCCACGAACACCTCAATTATACCCTCCGCCGTACTGTTGCTGTTTGTATAGGTCGCCCGGTCGCGCAGCTTGGCGTAATCCATAAGCAGTATATCCGCGTCCATTCCGCCGCGTATCAGCCCCTTGTGAGAAAGCCCCAGCCGCTCGGCGGGCAGGCCGGTCATGCGGTGTATCATCTGCTCTAATGTGAACAGCTTTTTCTCCTTAACGAACAGGCATATGGCGTGCGGGAACGTGCCGAACGCCCGCGGATGCCCGTTTTCCTCCGGCTTACCTGGCAAGCCGTCCGTACCCACTACGGTATGCTCATATACGGCTATATCCGAAAGATCCCGCTCGCACATGTGGAAGTATACCGCAAGCCCCAACCCGCGGTTGCGCGTTAATATGCCAATATACGCATCAAACGCATCCTGTCCTGTACGCCGGGCATATTCGGCTACCGTCAGCCCCTCCGCATCGTGGAAATACGGGCAGCTGGACACCATTACGTTTTCAAAGCCGCCGCAGTTGTATATGTAGTTGTCGTAAGCGGACGGAGCGGTGAGCTTATCTCGCAGTGACTCGGCCACTGCCTTATCCTCCAATGCGCGCGCCATAGCCTCCGCCCCGTTTTCACGAAGCTCCGGTGGTATAGACACATTTAGCGAGGTCATGCCCGCAAGGTATGGGTAGTGATCCACCGTCAGGCGCACACCGCGTTTTACGGCTTCATCGAAGCGCTTGAGTATGCGCGCGGGCTTGCCCCAGTTCTGCCGACCTGCCGCCTTGAAGTGGGATATGAACACGGGGATACCGGCACTCTCCGCAAGGTAAAGCGCCTCCTCCTCGGCCTGCTCCACAGCGTCGGATTCGTTTCTTACGTGGGTAGCGTACATGCCGCCCATCGGTGCTATTGACTTCAATAAGGCGAGTATCTCGCCGGTCCCGGAATAGCAGTTGGGCGCATATACAAGCCCCGTGCTGAGCCCCAGCGCCCCCTGCGCCACGGCGTCAACGAGCAAGCCGCACATGCGGTCAAGCTGCTTTTTCGTGGGCGCGCCCGCATCGTAGCCCATTACCGCAAGCCGAAGCGCCCCATGCCCCACAAATGTCGCCATATTGAGCCGCAGTCTGCCCGAAAGCCCCGCGCAATAGTCCGCATAATCCGCAGGCGGCGCATCCGGCGGGGTAGGATAAGGCGCTATGCCGCTTACAAACCGCATATGCTTTTGGGCGTCTTCGCACATCGGATACATTGACACTCCGCACTGCCCCGCGATATGCGTGGTCACGCCCTGCGAGAGCTTGCCCAGCGCGGCATACTCGTTTATCATAAGATCGCCGTGGGAGTGCGCGTCGATAAAGCCCGGGGTAAGCGTAAGGCCGGAGGCGTCTATCACCCGCTCTGCATTTGACGGAGGGCAGAGCTTCCCGCCGGATATGCCCACGTCGCCCACATATGCCGGCGCGCCGCTGCCATCTATTATTGAAGCGTTTCTTATCAGGGTATCTATCATGCCCCCATGATATCACATCAGCGCCGCGCGCAACAGCCCGCAAAACAGCGGATGCGGCGCGTCCGGCCGCGACGCGAACTCCGGATGGAACTGCGCGCCTATATAAAACCTGCGCGCCGGCAGCTCCATTATCTCCGCAAGGCCGCGCTCCGGGTTTTCCCCGCTTATCACCATGCCGCCGCGCTCAAACGCCGCACGGTAGGCGTCGTTGAACTCGTAGCGGTGGCGGTGGCGCTCCGCTATCTCGTCCGTACCGTACAGCCTGCGCGCAAGCGTATCCGGCTTGAGAGCGCAGCGATATTCACCCAGTCGCAGCGTGCCGCCCAGCATATCGGTGTTCTGCTGATCCGGCAGCAGGTCTATTACCGGATACAGGGTGTCCGGCCGCGTTTCCGTGGAGGCCGCGCCGGCAAGCCCCAGCACGTTGTTTGCATACTCCACCGCCATAAGCTGCATTCCTAAGCATATGCCCAGCAGCGGCACGTCGTTTTCCCTGGCATATCTCAGCGCGGCGAGCTTACCGGCTATCGCCCGGGTGCCAAATCCGCCTGGGATTATTATGCCGTCCGCACCCGCAAGCCGGGCTTCGGCGTTTTCGTCGGTTACAGTCCCTGCGTCAACGTATACCTGCTCCACCCCGGCGTCGCATGCCATGCCCGCGTGCGTAAGCGCCTCCGCTATGCTGAGATATGCGTCCTTCAGCTGGACGTACTTGCCCACCACAGCTATTCTGCAATGTTTATTGGGATGCTGCTCACGGTAGACGAGTTTATGCCATTCGGCAAGCTCCGGCTGCTTGTCCTCCAGCCCCAGCAGCCTGCATACGCACCTTGGCAGGCCGTTTTCCTCCAGCATCAGCGGCACCTCGTACAGCGTACCTGCGGAGAGGTTTTCTATTACGCAGTCCGGCGCAACGTTGCAGAACTGCGCTATCTTTTGGCGTATGCCCTCGCCTATAGGCCTATCCGCACGGCAGACTATTACATCCGGCTGTATGCCTATGCTGAGCAGCTCCTTAACGCTGTGCTGGGTGGGCTTGCTTTTCAGCTCCCCCGCCGCGTGTATGTACGGCACAAGCGTAACGTGTATGAACGCACAGTCGTGCGGGTGCTTCCAGCGGTACTGGCGTATCGCCTCAAGAAACGGCTGCCCCTCTATATCCCCCACCGTACCGCCTATCTCCACTATCAACACATCCGGCCGGCTTACAGCCGCGGCTGCATCTATTCGGCGCTGTATCTCGTCGGTTATGTGCGGTATGGTCTGCACGGTGCCGCCGTTATAGCCCCCGCGGCGCTCCCGCTCTATTACGCTAAGGTATATCTGGCCGCTTGTGGCGTTGCTTGCGCGCGAGAGCTTTTCACCAATAAAACGCTCGTAATGGCCAATATCCAGATCCGTTTCGGCACCGTCTGCGGTAACATACACCTCGCCGTGCTGGTACGGATTCATCGTGCCGGGATCCACGTTGAGATACGGGTCCAGCTTGAGCACGCTTACCGAATACCCCCTGCATTTTAGCAGCCTGCCCAAGCTTGCGGCGGTTATGCCCTTTCCCAAGCTCGAAACCACGCCGCCGGTTATAAAAACAAATTTAGTGGCCATTTTGCCATCCTCCAAAATAAAAGTAAAGCGCTTCCGTTTTTCAGGAAGCGCTCTTGGGTGCCCTTATGATTATATACCGGCTGAGGTTTTTCAAACAAGCCTCAATCCCGGTTTTGGTTATCGTTTT
>CAZXRQ010000088.1:0-308 GCA_964642795.1 uncultured Oscillospiraceae bacterium
CCCACCAGAGCGTCGTCATATCCCGGGGAAACTATAAACTTCGCGCCTGCGTCCACGCTTGCCTTGCACTGCTCCAGCGTAAGCACCGTGCCCGCGCCCACAAGCACATCCGGGCGCTGCTCCGCTATACGGCGTATGCTTTCCAGCCCCGCCGCTGTCCGCAGTGTTATCTCCATCACCGGCAACCCGCCCGCAGTCATCGCGTCCGCTGCCGGCAGCGCGTCGTCTTCATTCTCAATTACTACTACTGGTACCAGCCCGTACTGCCCGAGCTTTTCTATAACACTCATGAATATGGCCTCCGAAAA
>CAZXRQ010000088.1:318-3740 GCA_964642795.1 uncultured Oscillospiraceae bacterium
CGATTTTGTCTTAAGCTCTGCAACGCCTTCCTCTGTATTGTAGGCGGTATGATCCGTAAGCACGACGTTGTCAAATTTGCAAAACCTTGAATCACTTCCAAGCGGCTCATGGTTATGCGTATCCAGCCCGGCGCCGCCTATCGTCCCGTTTTCCAGCGCTGCAATAAGCGCTTCATCCTCTATCAACGGCCCTCGCCCCGTGTTGATGATTATCGCCGTAGGCTTCATAAGCGTGAGCGCGCGCCCGTTTATCATGCCGCGCGTCTCCTTGGTAACAGGCATGTGCAGCGAAAGAAAATCCGCATTCTTCAGCACATCCTCAAGCTCCGCTTTTTGCGCGCCCAGCGATTCGATCACCTCGGCGGGCACATACGGATCGTACACCAGCACCAAGCCGGGCTTAAACCCGCTTAGCTTCCTTATAAACGCCCGGGCTATCCGGCCTGCTCCGAGCACCCCAATCGTCTTATCGGTCACGCGATAGCTTTTGAAGTCGTGTATGTTCCAATCGCCCTTCCGAATACGTCTGTCACGCAGCGCTGTCTGCCTAAGGACCGAAAGCAGCAGCGCTCCAGCATGATCCGAAACATCCTCGGCACAGTAGTCCGGCACGTTGGTTACCTGTATGCCGCGCTTCGTGCAGGCGTCCACATCAACGTTGTCATAGCCCACGCCATAGCGGTTTACTATGCGGCATCGATTTAAACCGGCCACGACCCTTGCGCTCAAAGGCGCCATATCCAGCAATATCCCGTCAGCATCAGCACAGCAGTCCAATACATCCTGCTCACTTTTGCAGTCGAACAGCCTTAGCTCTATGCCGGCGTCCGTCAGTATTTTTTTCTCTATTTCATAATCCGCATGCCGCGCATCCGACACCGCTACCCATAAACCGTCCATCACAATTTCCTCCGCCTGCTCAAAGCGTAGCCAGGCATTTTTCCATTATATCGATGCTTTCATTGGCCTGGTCGCAGGTCATGACGAGCGGCGGCGCCACGCGTATAACGTTGCCGTACATGCCGACGATGCCTATCAGCAGCCCATTCTCCGCGCAGGTATTCATAAGCTGCTTGGCCAGCTTGGGCGCGGGGATCTTGTCCAGCTTGTCTTCCACCAGCTCTATGCCCCAGACCATACCCATTCCGCGGATATCGCCTACATGGGCGAATTTGTCCACCAGGCCGGGGAGGCGAGACGCGAACACAGCCGAGGTTTTCTTAGAGTTCTCGATTATGTTTTCTTCCTTTAGCACCTTAATAACAGCCGATACCGCAGCACAGCTTACGGGGTTGCCGCCGTAGGTGCTGCCCAGTTCTCCCTTATCCAGCGCCTTGTCCACAACGTCGCCGCGCATCAGCAGCGCGGACACCGTTATTCCGCTTCCTATGCCCTTGCCCACGGTAACGATATCCGGGGTGAGGTTTTCGTGCTCCAAAGCCCACATGGTTCCCGTACGTCCGTATGACGCCTGCACCTCATCCAGCGTAAAGAGTATGTTTTTGCTCCGTATCCATTGCTCCAGTCTGGTAAGGTAGCCCTTCGGCGGGAATATAAAGCCGGCGGTGCCCAGATACGGTTCCACTATGAGGCCGGCAAGGCTTGAGCAGCTGTTCGCCTGCAGCACGTCGTCCATATAATCGAGGCACAGCATATCGCAAGTCTCCTCTTTTGCATGAAACGGGCAACGATAGCAGTACGGAAACGGTACGCGGATCGAGCCCGGCATCATCGGCCCCATACCCATCTTGGATTTTTTCAGCCCGCCAAGGCTCGCCGTGGATAGCGTACGGCCATGAAAGCCGCCGTAGAACGATATGATTTCAAAGTTGCCGGTGGCACGCTTCATAATGCGCGCTGCGGAATCGGTGGCCTCGCTCCCGGTACTGAGGAAGAAGCATTTGTCCAAATGCTTGGGGGCAATGCCTATTATGTCCCGGGCCGCGTCCGCACGGTACGGGTTGCAGTATTCATACACGTTCATCATCCGCGCGGATGCTTCCTGCACTGCCTTTACCAGCACAGGATGGCAATGGCCGATGTTTGTTACAAGCACGCCGCTCGTCCAGTCAATAAAAGCATTGCCGTCCACATCATAGAGCATCACGCCCTCCCCGCGATCCACCGCGATCTGCGCCTGATACCCGGTTTTATCCAACTCATAAGCTTTCCATTCTTCTATGCAGGCTTTGGATTTCGGGCCAGGGATAGCGGTGGTTACGTTTGCGTACTTCATAATTATCCTCCACAGTATTAATTAATAATATATCATCATCCGATATTGGGTGTACATTACACTCGATTGTTTATTGTATACATTTCGCAGGCTGGATCACCAGTTTTGTATGCAGCCTGCATATTCAGCAGTTGTTCATCAATGCGAGCTTAGTGTCAAGTATGTGTTCTTCGATGGCTCCGTACATAGTAATAAGGTCCATTGTTTTGAATGCGTCTATCAGATTGTCGTGCCGGTAATGAAGTGCAAAGCCTGCCAATATATATCTGTACAGCAGGAGAAACATTGGTCCGGAGAGTTCTTCCCATACACTGAGCAGCCGCGGATTGTCAGCCGACCGCACAAAATAATCATGAAAGCCCATATCGACATACATCATTTCGCGCGGCTCAGCCGTGCCGCTTGAGCTGAGGCTCTCAATTTGGTTTGATTTTTGCGTAAGCGTTGACAAAACCTCACTTGCGAACCTGTCCGATGCAATGCAGCGTTTTGCCGCTGACTGTTCAACCGCGATGCGCAAATCAAAAATATCGGCGATATCCTTGCGTTCAATATTTACTACGCGCGTAAATTTATTGCGCTCCTTTTCAAGGAGATTCTGCCGAATCAGCATAAGAATGGCCTCGCGTACAACAACGCGGCTTACGCCCATTGTCTCGGCAATGGCGTTTTCTGTAACCTTAGCACCGGGCTGCAGCTGGCCCGTGATTATCGCATCCCGGAGCTTGTCTGCAACTATGTCGCTTAGTGATCTGTATTCTATTGGTTCGTTTTTAATGATTGCCAAGCTCATTTATCCCCGTCCAATTGCTTGATTGTATTGCATTGAGTATTTACAGTATATTGTAGACAATCTATTTTGTCAACACCTATTTCCACCTCTCGGCTTTTATTCTCGTGAGCTTTGCAATATTCATACAATGCCCGTCTTTTGCTTTTTGTGCTGCCGGCTTTTTTTCTAAAAGAGACGGTTGACAAATTCGTCTGCTGGCGCGGCGGGGCTTACAGTACAAAAGCCCGGGCACACAGCCCGGGCACATATCATTTGATCCGATCAAAGCTATTCTACGCTATGTATGGCACAGTATCGCCGCCTGCCGGCACTATGAGCAGCTCCGGCGCGTCGTATTGTGCAAGCGCCTCATCCAGCGCCGATTGCAGCATTTTCTCGGGATACCACATATAT
>CAZXRQ010000089.1:0-3653 GCA_964642795.1 uncultured Oscillospiraceae bacterium
CAATCCCGGTTTTGGTTATCGTTTTGGGTTATGTCGCCATAAGCTTCGCTTTTAGCATTGTCGAAATCGTACCGCGGATCCTCAAACGGCAGCGGCGCCGCGCCGGGCTTAAGCAGCATATTGCGGCGCTGTGCCTCCAGCGCGGCCGCCCGCTTCTTATTGGTGCGGCCAAGTATACCCAGCGATACCAGTATGCCCAGCCCGATAAACAGCATCACCTGAAGCAGCATTTTGACAAGATAGCTCTTATACTCGGCATCCTGCGGCAGATAATCCACTATGTACCTGAGCGCGCCCTGTAATGTATAGCCGTAGTTGACCATGCTGTCCATAACATCCACAGCACAGGTTATCGCCATGCCGCCCAGCAGTGAAAACACTATGGGCGCGATTATGGACACGGCGTTCATCTTCCCCGAAAACAGTTTATAGCCGTAATAGCTGCACACGGGTATAAGCGCACATATCACCGCGGCTATGGTATCTGCAAATCATATCGTCAGCAGCGTGGGGATACACCCCACTATGCAGCCTATAAGCGCGCCCAGTATGCCCAAAGCATAGCTTCCGCCGTCAGCATCCGCCTTCTTGTTTGCCTCCGCCCACCGGTCGCGCACGCAGCGCTGATGCGCAGCGCGTAACAGGGGCTGGTTGTATATCATCTGCGCTTCTACGAATGCGTCCGCCCCGCGCTCCGCGCATATCATGCAGGTATCCTGCGCGCATACGCCCGTCTCAATAAGCAGGGCGGCCACCCGGCCGATCTCATACAATATGGAAGCCGCCGGGGCGGCCTCGTCCGCCTTGAACGCAATATTTACGAATACCGGCGCGACCGTTTTAACGTTCACCCGCGCTTCCTTCAAGCGGCGCCTGATATCCGCACGCATAGCCTTATCGGGGATATTCTCCACGCTTAACAGTATGCGCACGCTTTTCCCACCGAAACGCGTTATTGACACCGCAAAGCCATTTACAACGCCTGCTGCGTAATCGCCGCATACGATAAAGCCCTGCTCCCGCAGCCCCGCGTAAAGCTGTTCACTTTTCATATTACGCCACCACGATATTTACGATATTGCGCACTACTATCACCTTTTTAACGGTCTTGTCCGCGATAAACGGAGCAAGCTCCTCCAGCGCAAGCACTGCATCCTGCACCTGCTGCTGCGTCATATCCGCCGGCAGCTCAACGCGCGCGCGCACCTTGCCGTTTACCTGCACGCCGTATTCTATGCTGGCCCTGACCAGCGCCGCCTCGTCGTACTGCGGCCATGCGTATGAATACATGGGGGTAGTGTTGCCAAGGCGCTCGTTTATCTCCTCGCAGATGTGAGGGGATACCGGGTTCAGCAGCGCAAGCAGCGTGGTATACTCCTCGCGGGTGACGCTGCCCACAGCGTATATATCGTTTACCAGGCTCATCATGGCGGCGATGGCAGTATTGAACTTCATGCGCTCATAATCCTCGCCCACCTTCTTTATGGCGCCGTGTACGGAGGCCTTGAGCTGCTCGCGTATGCCGGATTCATCGCTTAACATATCCTGCAAACGCCACACGCGCTCCAAAAATCTGCGGCAGCCCGCCGTGCCCTGCGAATTCCACGGGATAGGCTGATCGAACGCTCCCATGAACATTATGTACATACGAAATGCGTCCGCGCCGTACTCGCCAATGTAATCGTCCGGGTTTACGACGTTGCCGCGGGATTTACTCATCTTTTCGCCGTTTTCGCCCAGCACCATGCCGTGGCTGGTGCGCTTCATATACGGCTCCTTGGTGGGAACTACGCCTATATCGTAGAGGAACTTATGCCAGAACCGCGAGTACAGCAGATGCAGAGTAGTGTGCTCCATGCCGCCGTTGTACCAATCCACGGGCGTCCAATAATCCAACGCCTCGTGCGAAGCGAGCGCCTTATCGTTATTGGGGTCGGTGTAGCGCAGATAATACCAGCTGGAACCGGCCCAGTTGGGCATGGTGTCCGCCTCGCGCACGGCGGGGCCGCCGCAGTGCGGGCAGGTGGTGTGCAGCCAGTCCTGCGCACGGGCCAGGCAGGAGCTTCCGTCATCCGTGGGAGTAAAATCATCCAGCATGGGCAGCTCCAGCGGCAGCTGGTCGTAGGGCAGCGGCACCCAGCCGCACTTTTCGCACTTTACCAGAGGTATGGGCTCGCCCCAGTAGCGCTGGCGGGCAAACACCCAGTCGCGCAGCTTGTAGTTGATCTTTTTTTCGCCTATCTTATGCTCCGTAAGCCAATCTATCATGGCAGGGATGGCCTCGTGTACCTCCATACCGTTGAGGAAGCCGGAATTGACCAGCTTGCCGGTATCACAATCAGTATACGCCGCCTCCTCCACATTACCGCCCGCCACAACCTCGATTATGGGCAGGCCAAACTTCTTCGCAAAATCCCAGTCGCGCATATCGTGACCCGGTACCGCCATGATTGCGCCCGTGCCGTAGGTCATGAGTACATAGTCGCTTATCCACACGGGGATCTCCTTGCCTGTGACCGGGTTTATCGCGTTCAAGCCCTTGAGCTGCACGCCGGTCTTATCCTTGTTGAGTTCGCCGCGCTCAAGGTCGCTTTTAGTAGCGGCCTCGGCCTTATATGCGCGCACCTCGTCCATATTGGTTATGCGGGAGGCGAGCTTTTCAATTATTGGATGCTCCGGCGACACGACCATGTACGTCGCGCCAAACAGCGTGTCCGCACGGGTGGTATATACCCTTAGCTTTTCGTCTGAATTCGCCAGCGGGAAATTTATCTCCGCGCCCTCGCTGCGTCCAATCCAGTTTTTCTGCTGAACCTTTACGCGTTCTACAAAATCCACGTCGTCCAGATCGTCTATCAATCGCTGCGCGTACGCGGTGATCCTAAGCATCCACTGGCTGCGCACCATCTGTATAACAGTGCCGCCGCAGCGCTCGCACACGCCGTCCACTACCTCCTCGTTTGCAAGGCCGACCTTACAGGAGATACAGAAGTTTATTGGCACCTCGGCTTTATATGCAAGCCCGTGCTCGTAGAGCTTCAGGAATATCCACTGTGTCCATTTATAGTATGAAGGATCGGTGGTGTTGACCTCGCGCGACCAGTCGAAGGAGTAGCCCAAGCGTTGAAGCTGCGCGCGGAAGCGCTTTACGTTCTGCTCGGTGACCTTCTTGGGATGTATGCCGGTCTTTATGGCATAGTTTTCGGTAGGCAGACCAAACGCGTCGTAGCCTATAGGATACAGTACGTTATAGCCCTCCATACGTTTTTTGCGCGCAATAACGTCCATCGCAGTAAACGGGCGCGGATGTCCCACATGAAGCCCCTGTCCCGACGGGTACGGGAACTCGATAAGCGGATAGAATTTAGGCTTATCGTGGCTGTCGCTTGCTTCAAAGCAATGCGCATCCTCCCATTTTTTCTGCCACTTCAATTCTATGGCGTCATGGTCGTATCTTTCACTCATCATGTATTTCCTCCCTGCGCGAACGCAGTATTTTGCCAATTTACAACTTTAATATGATATAACGCACCACATGAAAAGTCAAACTGTATCACGTTTTTAGGCCAGTACGGACATATACAGCGCGGCGGCCAAGAGGCCGCCGCGCGCTGCATCTTTTATTCCCTGTTACGCCTGTATCGTAAGGCGTA
>CAZXRQ010000090.1:0-3647 GCA_964642795.1 uncultured Oscillospiraceae bacterium
GCCAACAGGCGCAGCCTGTTGGCGAGAGGCAAAGACTGCAAGCTCGAAAAAGTCATAATTGACTTTTTCGACAGCCTGGTCGGACGGGCAAAAGCCCGTCCGATCATGTATAGCCCGTATTGCTGCCGGCCGGTTTGCCGGCCATGAATTTACATGACGCCTATCATGCGGCGGTAAAACTGCGCGCACAGCACTATCTTATCCACAGGCACCCGCTCGTTTGGCGAGTGTATCAGCCCGCGCTCCTCCTCGTCGAGTATCATCGGGCAGAAGCGGTACACGTTATCCGATATGGCGGTATAGTGCGTAGAATCGCTGCCGCCCATCATCAGATACGGCGATACCAGCGCATCCGGCCAGGTCTGGCGTATCGCCACAGACAGCTTTTCGTAGCCTGCGGTCTCAATGTTGGATACGCCGGACGCCTCCTGCGTACCCTCGCCCTCGCTTACCGTAACGCCGGCGGGCGCGGCTTTTTTCAGGTATTCCAATGCGCTGTCCACGGTATCCCCCGGCATAAGGCGCACGTTTGCAAGCATCGTGGCTTTAGCCGGCATTATATTGGGCGCGTCGCTGCCCTGCATCATGGTGAACACCGCAGTCGTACGCAGCATCGCGTTAAGCGCGCCGCCCGCGCTTTTGCATATAAGATCAAACAGGCCCGCAAAGCACCACAGGTTTGCAAATATCAGCCTGTACAAAAACGTGGAATTCCTCCCAAGTATATCCAGCATGGTAAGCACCGGCTCCTTAAGCCTGCGCGGGAACGGATGCTTATCCTGTGCCTTCACCGCGTCTGCAAGCAGGCTTATCGCAGTGACCTTGGGTGGCATTGAGGAATGGCCCCCTGCCGTCTCCGCGGTATATACGGCGTTTACATGCCCCTTCTCCGCCGTGCCTATCAGCGCGCAGGGCTGCGTCACGCCGGGGAATACGTTTGATGTGACCGCGCCACCCTCGTCCAGCACGAACGCGGGGGCTATGCCTCGGCGGGCAAGCTCCGCCACTATCGCCTTTGCGCAGGCGCCAAAGGTCTCCTCATCCCCGCCAAACGCGAAATACATATCGTTCTCGGGTACAAAGCCCGTACGCAGCAGGGTCTCCGCGCCCTCCATCACGCCCACCAGCGTGCCCTTGGTGTCCAGCGTGCCGCGTCCCCACATCACGCCGTCTATTATGTTCGCCTCAAAAGGCGGCTGCTCCCAGTCCGCGTCGCGGGCGGGGACAACGTCGTAGTGCGCCATGAATATGCTGGGGGCCGCGTCGCTTTTGCCCTTCAGCTTAAAAAGCATCCCCCGCTCGCCGATTATTTCATGCGGGCACTTTTCATGCACCAGCGGATACAGCGCGGCAAGTTTTTCGCGGAAGCGGTCAAACTCCGCCGTGCTCTCCAGCGATTTATCGTAAAAGGATTCCGTGCGGCACTTAATTAGCTCGCCCAAAGCGAATACCGCATGGTCGCCGTCCACCTCCGCTTCGAGCATGGGGCAGTCCGGCAGCTTTTTAGGTCTGTACGCCGCGGCGCGAATCAGCAGCACCGCCAAAAATGCGGCCAGCGCAACGGGAAATACCAACCACCACATATATGCCGCCTCCTATTTAAGTATGCCTTTTTTGTACATTATGCGCGCCGCGCCTATGGCAATAAGCGCGCCCACCGGCACGAATACGCCCACGCTGCTTGCCATGCCGGGTACCAGTATGAAGAACGCCACCATGAATATAAGCGGCGCAAGCGCGATCTTCCAGTCCTTCGCCACAAACACCACCGCCAGCGGCCCAAACAGTGCAGGCAGTATGTTTTCAAACGCGGGCTGCAGCACCGGCGCTTCGATCAATGGCTGTATCCAGCCCAGCATCAGCACGCCCAGCGCGATTATCAGCGTAGTCACTATGCTGCTTACAGCCACCGCGATGGTGCTTATCACGCCGCCCTCCTCGGTGCCGGACTTTACCTTGGCGCTCTCCATTGCGTTGAGCGCACAGGGCACCTTAAGGCTTGTAAGGTTGCCGGTGACAAACGCAAGATATGCGCCGCCGCTTCCCAGCATTGGCACATAGGTGAACACCTCTATAAGTCCCACCGTCCAGTATATGGGCACCACGCCCAACAGCCCCTTCAGCACCACGGTCGCCTCCGGCCATGCGTTATAGTGCAGGCATATCATCACCGGCACCGCCATCAGCAGCACAAACGCCGTAAGCATCCATATGCGGCCGTATATATGCTCGTTTTCCAGGTATGTGCGGGGTAATTTAGTCTTAGTCATGCTTTTACCCTCCTCAGCCTATCCAGTTGGTGATGGGTATGCTCATCGCCATGCCGCCCAGCATACTGATAGGCAGGGCATAGTCCTCTATCCACTTGGCGCCGGTCTTGTTGCGGATAAGCCCGCACAGCAGCATTATCACCGAGCTTGCCGCCATAACGAACACGGGTATCCAGCCGGTAAGCCCCTGCGATACGCCCGAGAATATGCGGCCCAGAAATGCGCTTATCATACCGAGGAACAGACTGGTCATGAATATCTCACCCCAGCGCTTATCCTTGTTTTTAAGCTTCATCACGCCGTTTTGTATGCCCTTGCACATGCAGGGTATCTCGATAAGGCCCGGGATTATGCCGATCGTCATCACCCACGCTATGGCCGCAAACACCGTGGCGCTGGTTATGGGCTCGCTTATGGATACCCCCGCCGCGCTTGCAGCCGCCTCCGCCGCGGGCAGCTCATAGGTGAGCGCGCCGACGACGCTCAGCCTCAGCCACGGGAGCGGCAGGCCCAGCGCCTTGCTCAGCGTGATAACGCCCAGCAGTATCGCCACCGCGGGAGCTATCGTGAACACCGCCGCCGTGCTGATTATCTTGTTGAGCTTTGCCCTTTCAAAGCCCAGCTCCAGCGCGCGCCGGTATGCCTTCACCAGAAAAAACACCGACTGCGCAATGACAAATGCAATGACTACCGCGACTATCGCATACATAAAGCCGCTGTTGGGGTCGAACATACGCCGTCACTCCTTCCGTTTATTCGTTGTGCTCCGACGCAGTCTGCGCCGGTATTGCCATGTGTTTTTTGCTCTCATGCACCTTGCTTATTACAAACAATGCCAATCCTGCCCATATGAACAGGAAGCTCACAAGCTGGCCGTCGGACATGGTCTCGCCCGCTATCAGGCCACAGAACAGCGCCAGCGTAGGCGATATGAACTGCAAAAAGCCCATCGTCAGAAACGGAACCTCATTCAGCCCGCGCGCATACAGCATAAGCGGCGCAGCCGTACATACGCCCGCGCCCATCAGAAGTAGCACAGTAGGCAGATCCAGCACGCCTGACACATTCGTAGTCAGTCCCACCGCTACAAGATAGACCACCGCAGCGGGCAGCACTATCGCGGTCTCCACGGCGATGCTGGTTATAGGGTCAAAATGCACCAGCTTTTTAAGCGCCCCGTATACTGCAAATGTAAGTGCCAGACCAATCGCTACCCACGGGAAGCTCCCGTACTGTATCGTAGCCGCCGTAACGCCTATTGCCGCCAGTACGCTTGCGCCTATCTCCAGCCTGGTCATGCGCTCCTTGAACACTACAAGCGACGTAAGCGCAACTATAAGCGGATTCATATAATAGCCCAGGCTCGCGTCCAGTATA
>CAZXRQ010000091.1:0-3646 GCA_964642795.1 uncultured Oscillospiraceae bacterium
CTGGTTTAGCGCAGGGCCGGCTCCGCTCATCTCGAGGCCAACATCGAACCCCTCCACCAGCCCTTGCGCGTGCATCACATCCTCCAGCGTTTCCCGTGTAAGGTTTACCACTGCGTTCGCACCCATACGCTTGGCTATGGCCAGACGGTAGTCGTTCACGTCCGTTACTATCACTCTGCGCGCGCCGTTTTGCCTCACTATGCCCGCAGCCATCATGCCTATGGGGCCCGCTCCGGTTATCAGCACATCCTCGCCCACCACATCGAACATATCCGCCGTGTGTGTAGCATTGCCGTATGCATCAAAAAAGCTTACTATATCCTCATCGTAGCCGTCGGGTATTGCTATCACGTTGGTCTCAGGTATGCAGATATACTCCGCAAACGCGCCATCCCGCTGCACACCCACGCCATATGTGAACTTGCACCAATGCCCGTTGCCCGCACGGCAGTTGCGGCAATGCCCGCAGACTATATGCCCTTCGCCTGACACTATCTGGCCAACGCTGTAATCATTTACGCCCGGCCCCAGCTCCGCTATCTCGCCCACATACTCGTGGCCTATGGTCATGGGCGGTTTTATATGCTTCTGTGCCCACGGGTCCCAGTTGTATATATGCACATCGGTGCCGCATATTGCGGTTTTGTGCACACGGATAAGCACCTCGCCTATGCCCGGCTGCGGTACCGGTACTTGCATAAGCGTCAGCCCGGCGGCTGCTTCAGTTTTTACCAATGCATTCATAGTCCGCATAACAAAGCCTCCAATCAAGAAGTGTGCGCCTGTGGCGTACAGGTTATGGACACATTCTATCACACTTTTTGGGAAAAACAAGTAGGGCGGAGAACATCTTATTTGATATTCTCCGCCCTGCTTACCGAAGCTAAAGCTTAGAGTCCTTTGATGCAGCAGCCCAGCAGTATCAGTGCCAGGCCGACTATCGCCAGCCAGAAACCGATCGCGGCAAAGCCTGCGAACTGCCCGACTATGCCGATTACACCAAGTATGATTGCAAGATAGAAAGTGATTTTTTTCGGCGGTGTAAGTTTCATTGTGTAGCAACCCCTTTCGATTTAATATATGGGCATACGCCCAAACCTGATTACCCGGCACCCGAAACGCCGCACCGCGCGCCGCCTCAGCTGTTACTGGATATATATGTCGTTTATGCTGTAATTATATCACGCATATCCACGCGCTGCAAATATAAGCACGGCGCAAGCGGCGCGATTTACACCGTTTTTCGGCAGAAAAAGGCAGGCGCTTTCGCGCCTGCCCAGCTATATCCGGCGTTCTGACAGCTCAGCCAACCTTCCGAAGGAAGAACCACAGCCTTGAAACGTGGCCGTCAGATGAATCGGCGTGTTCATTGCCGCAGGTGTACAGCGTAACGAACGTATCGTCCGGGGTAGGGGTCACGCCGAAATCGTATTGGGTATTATCAAGCTGATGCGTTATCCACTTCTGGATTTTCTCGTTGCTGGACAGCCAGTACTTATCGGGTGGATACCAGGTATTGTAGTACAGATCCTCGATCGTGGCGTCACGGGTGCTCTCATACATGGAGAATATCTCCCACTGAGCCTCCTCGCCGTATATGTTTATGGTAAATATGCGGCCCTTATAGGTGGAGAAATCCGGCAGCCCCGCACCGGTAAGATCCGGTGAGGTGCACTTGGCATATGCGCAGGTGGTCTCGCCCATGTTGTACTCCTGCACATGGTGCAGCTGGTGGAACATGGTGCCGGACACACGGGAATTGTGGCCGGTGATAACGTTGTTCTGCACATACTGGTTGTAGAAAGCGAATATCGAACCGCTCTCGATCTTTTCCTTCTGGAGATTGCGGTTATTGTAGTACCACTGAGTTTTTGCGCTGTACATGATTGGATAGCTTATCACCGTACCGTCTATCGCTATCCAGCCCACCACGTCGGAGTTTACCGCCTCAGCAGCAGCTATCTCGTCATCGTATTTGTTCTCGCCTACGGCAGGGAACTGCGAAAGCGAAATGCTGCCGTTTGCGTGCCGATCTATAGCGTTCAGGCAGGAGGTGTTGAGCGTGCCGTCGGCATTGGGCTTGACCGCTGCCGCGCGCAATGCGGCGCCGGTAAGCTGATCCTCGCTTTTGCCGCCAAGGTGCTTTTCGACAAGCTCTGAGTCTGTGGTGTTTATTATGCCGTCGCCGTTAACGTCGCCAAGCAGTACGATGGTAGCAAACGACGCGCCGTCCGCGTATACCTCGGTGCCGGTGCATATCACATCATCGTCAGTAAGCGCGCCGTCGCTGCTGCGGAGCTCAATGCTCTCCTTGCCGGTATATGCAGCCATCAGCGCCTTTGTGCTCGCCACTGTGGAGTTGAGCGCAAAGCCCATGATGTATGTGCCGTCCATATACGGTGTGATCTGCCAGTTTGACACGCCGCACTGGAAGTCCGAATCGCTGCCGAATGCCGCTACGGAGCCATCCGTCTTGAGCACCACGGCATGCGCTGCGCCGGCCACTATGCTTTCGGCGTCGGTTATTGTAGCTGCAGCGGCATCCTGAGGTACGCATACAACTGTGCCGCTGCCGGTCACGCCATAGGTCGCGGTTCCGCCGGCGGCGATACTGACTATATCACTCCACGCGGAGACATCGTTTTTGGTAGATACCGCAGTTCCGTCCGAAAGCAGCGCCGCGGTTTGATCCGCACCCGCAGCTATGGCGGTTACGCCGCTCCAGTCGGTTATGTTGCACTGACCCATGGCATTGTCTCCAGTCGCCACGACGGTGCCGTCCGACATAAGGCCTACGGAATGGTTGCCGGCGGCCGCAATAGCCACAACGTCCGTCCATGCGTTTACATTGCATTGGCCCATCGCGTTGTCGCCCGCAGACACCACGGTGCCATTGGTTTTAAGGCCGATTATGTGGCCCGCACCCACCGCCACCGCAGCAATGTCCGTCCAGCCCTGCACCTCGGCAGAAAGCGTGTCGCTCCCGGCAACCGCAACGCTGCCGGCATAGGTAACGCACGCAGTCAGTTCTCCGCCTGCGGCGATGGCAACTACGCCCGACCAGCCGGTCACGCTGCATTGGCCGGCGGTGTTATGGCCGGTCACGATTATGGTGCCGTCCGAGCGCAGGCCCACCGTGTGCAGGTCGCCGGCTGCGACCATGCCAAGGCGGTTGTTTTCAGGTATTGAAAGCGAAAGTACGACGCCGCTGTCGTCCGGCGTCGGCGTCTGCTCCAGCACATCAATTACAGAATCCGTCTGATTGCCACAGCCGAAGCACACAACGCTGATAAGCGCAAGCATAAGCGCCAGTAGCCGTTTCTTCATAGATAATCCTCCCGGGCAAAAGCCCATTTTGTTTCAGACGTTATCATACCATAAAACGATGCACTGCAAAAGCCTTTTCATAATATGTTAACACATGTTGTCGCAGTATCCATTTCATGGCGGCATACCAACCACAATATATGGGCGCAATTTCAGTTTTGACCACAATCGCGTAAAAAACATACGCATTACGGGGCCTTTTAAGGCGACTTTTTCATTGACAAGGCAGCGCAACTGTGTTAAATTAATCAAGTAATCCCCCGAGAGGGGGCTTTATTTAGGTATGTATCAAATATCGGATGTTGTATCCGTTGGGAGG
>CAZXRQ010000092.1:0-3457 GCA_964642795.1 uncultured Oscillospiraceae bacterium
CGAGAGGCAAAGCCTGCAAGCTCGAAAAAGTCAATTTTGACTTTTTCGACAGCCTGAAAAGCGCCCGCAAGGGCGCTTTTGATGTATGTGGCTTTAGCTATTGTGCATCCTCGGACTGGGTGGCAGCCTGCTTTTTAGCGCGGGCGTTGGTATCTATGCTGTTGCGGTATACTACGAACCGGCAGAATAAAAACTCCGTTATGAAGTTTATCACCATCGTGCCAAACAGTACTATGTATTCGTTCCAGCCGGCGCCGGTAAGGGCGTTGCCCCACCAGGTGGAAAGCGGCGTAAATACGCAATAATACAGCGCGATCTTTAGCATGGCGATGGGCACATTGTTGGCGGATTTAAAAGTAAACTGCCGGTTGAGTGTGAAGTTCCAAAGCACGCTGAGTACCAGCGCTATAAGATAGCAGGGCCAGTACGGCCACTTCGCCAGCTCGTTGAGCAGCGTAAAGGTAACGGTTTGGATTATGCCGGCGCTTGCGGAGAACAGCAGAAATTTTATTGCGCGGAAAAGCTCTTTTTTCTTTTCGATCGTCATGAACGCTTCACCACCTTCCATCTTATTTTACACGCCGTATTGCCCGTTAGCAAGGCCCATTGACGCGCAGGGTACAAGACGGTAAAATATATATTGACGCATATCAACAGTATACTTCGCAAATCAAAGGGGGATATATATGGATAACAGCTATATACTTTCACACGATATAGGCACCAGCTCGGACAAGGCGGTGCTGGTGCGCTTTGACGGCTCCATCCGTGCCACCTGCACCGAGAGATATCCTACATATTACCCGCACCCTGCTTATGTGGAACAGGTTCCGGCGGACTACTGGTATGCGGTGACCACGACTTCCAAACGCATACTCGCGGAGAATGACATACCGCCGGAGTGCGTCAAGGGCATCGTGTTTTCAACGCAGGCGCAGGGCGTGATCCCCGTGGATAAGGACGGCACGGTGCTGTATAACAACATTACCTGGGTGGATGGCCGCGCGCAAAAGCAGGCGCGGGCCATAATGAATAAATTTGGCGGCAAGGCGCTGTTTACGGCATTCGCTGGTACTCCGATAATGGGCAAGGACTGTATCCCCAAAATAATATGGCTAAAGGAGGAGCAGCCAGAAATATATGAGAGAACGCACAAAATACTCGATGTAAACGGCTATCTCAAATACATGTGCACCGGACGCATGGTTACGGAGCTTTCCGGCGCGTCCTCCTACGGGCTGGATCTGAAGAAGAAGGACTGGATGAGCGTGATGGGGCTCGCCGGGGTGGATATGAGCAAGCTCCCGCCGCTGGTGCGCAGCATAGACGTCGTGGGCGGCCTCAGCGAGAAGGCCGCTATGGAGACCGGGCTTGCAGCAGGCACGCCGGTATTGGGCGGATGCGACGATGTGCAGGCGGCTGCGGTGGGCGCGGGCAAGAGCGGCGACGGTGACGTGCATGTTTATCTTGGCACGTCGGCGTGGGTGGCTGCCTGCTCAAAGACCGCCACCAAGTTTGCGCACGGCGCGGCCGCGATACAGAGCGCAGACCCCGAAAGCAACCTCGTTGCGGGCATAACCGAATCTGCGGGCACAAACATAGAATGGATACTCAATCAGTTCTTCCGGCAGGAGAAGATAGAATACGGTGATAAGGTATATGCCTATATGGACAGCGTGATAGAGCAGGTGCCGCCGGGGAGCGACGGCTTGATTTGCACGCCCTGGATGCTGGGCGAGCGCTGCCCGGTATCCTCAACTACAACGCGGGCTACGCTTTTCAACATAAGCATGGAGCACACGCGGGAGCATCTTATGCGGGCGGTATATGAGGGCATAGCGTACAACGTGCGCTGGATACTCGAAAATTTCAAGGCGGACTATGGCTTTGCCCCGGTCAACCTGTCCATAATAGGCGGCGGCGCATTGGATTCCGGCTGGATGCAGATAATGGCGGATGTGACCGGCCATGAGATACGCGTCTGCGCAGACCCGCGAAATGCGGGCGCCGTGGGCGCCGCGGCGGTGGCGCTTATAGGCTTGGGCGAGCTTGAAAGCTTTGAGGATGTAAAGGAGTTTGTCAAAATAGCCCGCGCATATTCGCCGAATCCCACGCGCAAGCAGACCTACGATGCGTTGTTTGGCCAATATCAAAAGCTGTACGCTGCGCTTGCCCCGCTCTATAAGGACGCTAACGGCAAGCGCTTTGAGGGGGATGTATGACGGAATACAAACAAATGAAACGTTATGCCGGTGAGCTAAAACGTCTTAGCATAGGCAGCGAAGGCGTAATGATGCTGCGATCTGGCGACGGGCGCGTGCTGGCTGCGGATCTGACGAAGCTGTGCGCGGACGCCGGTGAATGCTGCATAGAGGCCGGTGTCCCGCATGATGGAAGATGTGCGGGCCTTATGGGCGTATTCGAGAATAAGCCGGGTCTTAACGGGCTGATAATGCTGAAAAACGGATTTGCAAAACAGATGGCGGACACGGGCAGACATATGCACGCCTGCCTGGATGACACCGCGCAGATAGCGGGCGGCTGCATAAGGAGCGCCGCAAGCCATGACGCTAAGACGCTTGAACATGCGCTGGGTAAAAATTTCGGCTGTCTTGTGGAGGGTTATGGTATGCTTACGGTTGGCCGTTCGCTTCACGAGGCGTTTGTAGCGGCGCTGGTGATGGAGAAGTGCGCGCGCGCTGCCGTGCTGGCAGCGCCGTTGGGCGGCGCAAAGCCCCTAAGCACGCTGCATTGTATTATGATGCGGGTGTTTTATCTTAATAAGTATTCACAGCAGCAGGAGAGAGAATAATGAACGAGCAGCAGCTTAGGCAGGAAGTGGTCGAATACGGCATTCGACTTTTATCGGAGGATCTTGTGCAGGGCACATGGGGCAACATATCCGTGAGACTGGATGACGACCATATGCTGGTCACCCCCTCAGGCCGGGATTACGATACGCTCAAGCCCGAGGATATAGTATGCGTTACTCTTTCCACGCTGATCTATACGGGGGCGCTCAAGCCCACGAGCGAGAAGACGCTGCATCAGCGCGTATATCTTGCGCGACCGGATGTTAACGCGATAGTGCATACCCATTCGGATGATTGCAGCGTATTGGCTGCGGCCCGTGTGGCATTACCGTATGATGGCGGAGTGGCGCGCATGGCAAAATATGCGCTGCCGGGCACGGATAAGCTGGCCAAAAACACGCTGCTGGCGCTGGGAAAAAGCAACGCCTGCCTAATGGCGAATCACGGCGCGGTGTGCTGCGGCGCGGATCTTTTAGAGGCATATAACAGAGCGGCCGCGCTGGAAAAGGCGGCAGGCGAGTACATAAAAAGTATGCAGCAATAAAACTGCTGTCAATGCAAAAAAAGGCGCGGGGTTACCGCGCCTTTTAGGCTGTCGAAAAAGTCAATTTTGACTTTTTCGAGCTTGCAGGCTTTGCCTCTCG
>CAZXRQ010000093.1:0-3013 GCA_964642795.1 uncultured Oscillospiraceae bacterium
CAAAGCCTGAGAAGAACGGGGAAAATCTGCGATTTTCCTTCCGGTCTGACGCACCGGTCGCCAGACCGGATTTAACATTAAGGGCGTCGGCCCTTAATAATCCCGGGGGTTATCGACAGTCTCGGCAGGGGCATAACGCCTCCGCTTTATTGCTTTGCATAAACCGGCGTCAGGGCTTGGTGTAGGTCACCTCAAGGCCGGCGTCGGGATGATACTTCCATGATACGCTGACTTTATCGAAGGTCTGGGATTGGCGGCCGTCCGCACCCGTGGTCTCGCACATGGTGTTGAGCAGCGCGTCCGGCATCCCCAGCGCGCCGTTTACGTTCTGTATCGCAAGATAGGCGTCATAATAGGCAAGGCCGTTATCGTCCTCGTCGTAGGGATTGGTGTCAATGCGCAGGTAGCTTCCGTCCGCACCCACGTCCGCCCATATGGAGGAGCAGTATTCGTCGTACAGCTTATTAAAATCCGGCCCGCCGCCGATATTGCCCAGCAGCAGGACGAGCGCTGCCGCGGCTATAACAACTGCCGCAGCCGCCGCGCATATGATTATCAGCGGTTTGCGTTTGGGCTTTCCCGGCCTGCCGTTTACCGCTGCGCGTATGGGCGCCGTGCCCGCCTGTTTCCCGCAGGTGGTGCAGAACGCCTGCCCCTGCGCCAGCGTGCTGCCGCACTGAGCGCACACGTTGGGCTGCTGCGGAGCGTACTGTTGCTGTATTATGGGTGGCACATATGCCTGCTGTACAGGCGGCGCCGGCACAAATGCCTGCGCAGGCTGAACGGCGTTATCCATCTTTTCCGGCCGCCATATGGAGCCGTCGTCAAAGCTCACCTCGGTTACCGTCACCGAAAACGACGCCGTGTTCGCATCCGGCAGACGTATGCCCTTGCGCTGGCCAAAATCCTCGCCCGGCTCTGCATACATTTCAACGTAGTTATATTTGGACACGCCGGCAAGCTCCGCTCCAGAGGCGGAAAATGCGCGCACGGCGACCGTCATATCCTCAATGGTCAAGGTGGAAAGGTTCTTGAATTTGAGCCGCGCCAGCAGTCTGCCGCTCTCGTTGTCCTGCAGCAGCGCGCCTGCGGCTATATCTGCCGGGCATTCCGGCACATGCTCTTCCCCCGCAAGCTGAAACAGCTTGGTAAAACGATCCATAATTGCAATTCCTCCCCATAAATACATGATGTGCTGTGTTTAGATTGTAGCACACAAATCGCCAAATGTCGCGGCCTATCAGACAGTATACCCGCGCCAGCAGCACAAAAAGCCACGCCGCCAATATGGCGGCGCGGCTTGCTTGTCGAAAAAGTCAATTTTGACTTTTTCGAGCTTGCAGTCTTTGCCTCTCGCCAACTGGCTGCGCCTGTTGGCTCCCGGGCGGCAAAGCCTGAGAAGAACAGGGAAAATCTGCGATTTTCCTTCCGGTCTGACGCACCTGTCGTCAGACCGGATTTTACATTAAGGGCTGCGGCCCTTAATAATCCCGAGGTTTATCGACAGACTGACCGCGTCGCCAATATGGCGGCGCGGCGGAATATGCGTATATGTTGTTTACTGCAGCTTGTTGCCGCACTCGGGACAGAATTTCGTCCCCGGGGTGAGCGTAGCGCCGCAGTTGGTGCAGAACTTGCCGCCTGCGGGCGCTTCTGGCTTGGCTGAGCCGCAGTTGCTGCAGAACTTGCCGGAGTTGACCGTGCCGCATGTGCACGTCCAGCCTGCCGCTGCGGGCTGTGCCTGCTGCGCCTGCTGTTGCTGCTGCATCTGTGCCTGATTGGTCTGGCTGAATGTGCCAAGGCCGCCCATGGCGTTCATGCCCATGCCCATGCCCATGAAGGCCTGCGCCGCACCTCCCTCGTTGGAGCCGGCCGCCTGCATGCCGCTTGCGATAGCGCTCTGCACGTAGCCCTCGCGCACGTTGGGATCGCCCATCATAGCGCCCTGGTTGCGCATATTGATGAGCTTCTGGCTCTCCTCGTCATAGGATATGCTGGCAATACCTACCGCCTGCACCTCCATGCCGCGCATCTGCTTCCATTCTTCATCCAGTACGGTGTTCATGTGCTTGGAAAGCTCGGGACCCTTGCTGGCAAGGAAGCTTATGCGTTCGCCGTCGGCGGAAAGCTGGTTGATCGCCGCCTGCAGCGCCTGCAAAAACTCGGCGAGGTACTGCTCATTGACGTCGCTTATCTGCAAAGTCTCCGCGTTGCGCGGTACGACCTCCTGGTAAAACTTTAGCGGATCGACTATCTTCATGGAGTAGCTGCCGTGCGCACGGATGAACAGCTCTGCGTTATAGAAACAGTCAAAATACTGTACGGCATTGCGGGTACCGAACTTGATGCCCTTGATCTCCTGCAGGTTGATGTAGAACACCATCTGCTTTCTCGGGGTGCCGCCGCCAAACTTCAGCCTTTCCCAAGCATCCTTGAGGGAATCGCCTAACTGGCCGTTGAACAGCGAAGGTGTGGAGGAATCGTCCACCTTATAGTAGCCCGGCTCCGCAGAATAGTCCACGACCTTACCGCCGTCCACCAGCATCATGAACTGGTTGTCGTAAACATGAATCATGGAACCGTTGGAAACGATATCAGACGCTCCCTTGGTATTTGACGAGCGGGAATCGCCCTGCCTTACTCTTACGCCCTTTACAAATACAGTGCCTTCGCCCATATCTGCGGGCTCGATAGCATCAAGCCAGGAATCAGCCAGCGTGCCGCCTACGGCGCCCATTGCAGCCTTAATAATACCCATTACTGTACCTCCGCATAGTTTTGATATGACATAAGATGTCGAAAATATTCTGTGTATAGTTTATTACAACAAACGCAAAAAAACAAGTATCCCTTTTGCGTGTGTAACGGCCCGTTTTCCGGTCCGTTTTCCCCCTTTTCACCTTGACATTAACAGGGCGGCTTTGCTATAATAAACAGGCTGATTTGGCAGCGCACCTTTGAGAGGTGTCCGAGTGGGTTAAGGAACCGGTCGTGAAAACCGGCGAGGTGAAAG
>CAZXRQ010000094.1:0-2968 GCA_964642795.1 uncultured Oscillospiraceae bacterium
AGGCGAGAGGCAAAGCCTGCAAGCTCGAAAAAGTCAAAATTGACTTTTTCGACAGCCAAAGGCGGGCACGCTTTACCGTGTCCGCCCGTTTTTTATATATGCAGAGTATCCTTATATGCCTATCACGCTGCCGCAGAACTCGCACTTGCCGTTTGCATCGGGCACGATCACCGCGCCGCAGTACGGGCACTTCATGCTGGCCCTGGATGCCGCCGCCGCGACCGCCGCCGCGCGCTGCTCATCGCGGGCCTGCATAAGGGTTTCCTTGATCTCGTCCGCCTTGGCCTGCGCCTCGCGGTAGGCAACCCCGCCGCGCTGTTCAACATCGTCGTCGTTTACACGGAACTCTATTTCAGAGAACCATGGCGAGTTTACATGGATGGTCATGTCGAAATCATAGCTGTACTTGTATCTGGGCGGGTTGTAGCTGACCAGCTTGCCTTCGCTGTCCTTGCGCATGAGCTCGCGCCTGGTTTCGTCGATATCCAGCGTGCAGCCCGTGACCTGCGAATAGTCCATCACGTCGGGATTGGTTTCGCGCCAGCTGCGCGCGCGCGAGGTTAACCACTGGCGTTTGTCCTCGTCAAAATATATCTTCATGTCGCCGCCAATTACCTTTGTGGGGTTAAAGGCGGCTACCTTTTGCTTGTTGTCCTCACGGTAGGCGAGCTGCTGCCGTATGTCCTCAACGGTGGAATTGCGTCTGTCGCTGAAGAACGGGGAAAGCTTGCTTGCGCAGTCCTTGCAGAGGTTGCCGTCGTCGAGCTTGCGGTTGCCGAGCAGACCGATCTTCTCGCCGCAGATATCGCAAAATTTCTTATCGAACAGTCCCATAACCATACCCTCCTGTGCCGGCAAATTTCTTGTTTATTGTAGCACAAAATCGGCTTGCGCTGCAACTGGATGTGCGTAATTATGCGGATATAATTTGTAATCAGAGTTGATATATGGTAGAATCTGCTTGCAACAAAAGTGTCATATTAATATAGGAAAGCGAGGTTGTATCATGTTTTGTACAAAAACCATAACTCCGGATCTTACGTGGGTCGGCGGCAATGATCGCAGGCTTGCCATGTTTGAAGGCGTATATTCCGTACCCGGCGGAGTTTCCTATAATTCATACCTGCTTAACGATGAATCCACAGTGCTGCTTGACGCGGTGGATAAGGCGGTTGCGCGAGTGTTTTTTGAGAACCTGGCGCACGCACTGGACGGCCGCAGGCTGGATTATCTGGTGGTGCAGCATATGGAGCCGGATCATTCCGCTACGATAGCGGAGCTGCTGCTTAGATATCCGGACGTTACGGTGGTCTGCAACGATAAAACCGCCGCTATGCTGGGCCAGTTTTTCGGCGCGGACGCGCCCAAAAACCTAAAGCTCGTCAAGGAGGGCGACACGCTGGAGACGGGGCGGCACAGGCTAAGCTTTATCATGGCGCCCATGGTGCACTGGCCGGAGGTGATGGTCACCTTCGATTCGACGGACGGCATACTGTTTTCCGCGGATGCGTTCGGCACGTTCGGCGCGCTAAACGGCGCGATGTTTGCTGACGATGTGGACTTCATGGGAGACTATCTGGATGAGGCCCGCCGCTACTACTGCAACATAGTGGGCAAATACGGCACACAGGTACTGGCGCTGCTGAAAAAGGCGGCCGCGCTGGACGTGCGCATGATATGCCCGCTGCACGGCTTCGTATGGCGCACAAGGCTTGCAGACTACATCGAAAAGTATCAGCTTTGGAGCACCTATACGCCCGAGGAGACCGGCGTGATGATAGCCTATGCCTCGATATACGGCAATACCGAAAACGCCGCGGAGATACTCGCCTGCCGTCTGCGCGACGCCGGCGTAAAGGCCGTTATGTTCGACGTATCCGTAACGCCCGCGTCCGAGATAGTTGCGGCCGCGTTCCGCTTCAGCCATCTGGTGTTTGCCTCCTCCACCTATAACGCCGGCATATTCGTAAGCATGGACGAGCTGCTGCGCGACCTTGCGGCGCACAACATACAAAACCGCACCGTGGCCGTGCTGGAAAACGGCAGCTGGGCGCCCACCTCGGGCAAGCTGATGCGCGGCGTCATCTCCGCCTGCAAAAACATGACGCTGCTGGACGAGACCGTTTCCATACGCTCCTCTCTCAAGCCGGAGCAGGGCGCGGAGCTGGACGCGCTGGTATCCGCGATAATCGCCACCATGCCGCAGACCGCGGTGATACCCGCCCCGGACGCGCAGGAGGCAACGGTGGATGCCGCCGCCTTCCACAAGCTTTCCTACGGACTGTTCGTGCTCACCGCGCGCGACGGGGACAAGGACAACGGCTGCATAGTGAACACCGTCTTGCAGCTTACCAGCTCCCCCGGCCGCATAACCGTGGCGGTCAACAAGCAAAACTTTACGCACGATATGATTATCAAGACCGGCATGTTCAACGTATCCGTGCTCACGGAGGATGCTCCGTTTAAGGTGTTCCAGCATTTCGGCTTCCAGAGCGGACGGGACGTGAATAAATTTGCCGGTTGCACGGAGGAGCACCGCAGCGCCAACGGCCTGCTGTATATCCCCAAATACGCCAACGCATTCTTCTCCGCGCGTGTGACCGCCGCGTACGACTACGGCACGCACACGCTGTTTGTTGCCGATGTTACGGAGGCCGCGCCGCTCGCAAAGTCGCCCTCGGTAACATATGCGTTCTACTTTGCGCACATCAAGCCCAAGCCGCAGCCCAAGGAGGAGAAGAAAAAGGGCTTTGTCTGCAAGATATGCGGCTATGTATACGAGGGGGACGTGCTGCCGCCGGACTTCATCTGCCCGATATGCAAGCACGGGGCGGAGGATTTCGAGCCGCTCAGCTGAACCTGCCAAAATGTAAAATACGGCCGCCCCGCATATCGCGGGACGGCCGAGTCTGCCGATAAACCCCGGGATTATTAAGGGCCGAAGCCCTTAATGTTAAATCCGGTCTGG
>CAZXRQ010000095.1:0-2854 GCA_964642795.1 uncultured Oscillospiraceae bacterium
ATACGCCGCTCCTTCAGTGAGGCGGGCACGTCGCCGCGCACTATGCGCTGCGCAAGTCCCTCCGCGATGGCGGTCTTGCCTACGCCGGGTTCGCCTATCAGCACGGGGTTGTTCTTGGTTTTGCGCGAGAGTATGCGGATCACGTTTCGCACCTCGTCGTCGCGGCCTATCACGGGATCCAGCTTTTCCTGCTCGGCCAGCAGCACGAGATCCTGCGCGTACTTGCCCAGCGCGTCGTAGGAACCCTCCGGCGTGTCCGTGGTGACCCGCGCGCCGCCTCTAACATCCTCCAGCACGGATAAAAACGCATCCTTCTTTATGCCGAAGCGCTTAAACAGCTCCGCAATGCCGGCGCTTGCCGTATCCAGCAGGCCCAGGAACACATGCTCAACCGAGCAGTATTCGTCCTTCATGCGCTGCGCCTGCTTCTCCGCGTCGTTGAGCGCGCGGTCAAGCTCCTGCGTAACGTATATCCTGTCCGCCTCGCGGCTGCCGGTCACCTGCGGGAAGCCGTCTATGCGTTTTTCCGTTGCCTCTATAAGCGCGTCCACATCCACGCCCATTCGGGTGAGCAGGTTAGCTGTGAGCGAATCCTCGTCGGTGAGCAGCGCAAGCAGCAGATGCTCTCTGTCCACCTGCTGGTTCGAGTGTTCTATCGCTATGCTCTGAGCGCGCTGTATCGCAGCGACGGTCTTCTGGGTACATTTTTCAAAGTTCATATATATCAGCTCCTCTCGGACGATCATTAATCGCCGTATCATTCCAATGCTATTTTACCACTGTGTACGCCGCCATACTTGAATTGAGCAGTAAATTATTGTGAAAAAAATGTTTCTGTTTGGGCTATTGCCTTGGCACGCCGATTAAGGCATAATGGGGATAAGTCAAAAACCGCGAAAGCGGAACAAATATTATAATTTAATCAAGGAGGCTGTCAAATGAAGCTGCTGCAAGACCGTATTTGCACGGAGGGCCGTGTGCTGCCGGGTGACATCATCAAGGTGGACGGTTTTTTGAACCATAAGGTGGATACCGCCCTTATGCGCGCTATGGCTAAGGAGTTTGCCACGCTGTTCGACCTTAACGGGATCACCGCCGTACTCACCGTGGAGGCGAGCGGCATAGCGCTGGCTACCATCTGCGCCGAGGAATTCGGCGTGCCCATGATATTTGCAAAAAAGGCCAAATCCGACAACATCGAGGGCGGGCTTTACCGCAGCGACATCTATTCCTACACCTATAAAAAGCACGTTACTCTGATAATGAGCGCGCAATGGCTCACCTCAAAGGACAAGGTGCTGATAATCGATGATTTCCTTGCAAACGGCGAGGCGCTGCGCGGCCTTGTGGACATAGTAAACCAGGCGGGCGCCGAGCTTATCGGCATAGGCGTGGCGGTGGAGAAGGGCTTCCAGCCCGGCGGCGCCAAGCTGCGCGCGTCCGGCGTTAATCTGCACTCGCTTGCGATAATCGAGCGGGCGGATGAGAATGGCTTTGCATTCAGGGAGGAATGATGGAACGCGTAGTCGTACTTGATTTTGGCGGGCAGTACAACCAGCTTATAGCGCGCAGGGTGCGCGAGGCCGGCGTGTACAGCGAGCTTATGAGCCATTCTGCGGATATCGCCCGTATTAAGGGCGAATCGCTCTCCGGCATAATATTCTCCGGCGGGCCGGACAGCGTATATGCTGAAAACGCCATGACCTGCGATCCCGCGGTGTTCGAGCTGGGCGTGCCCATACTCGGCATCTGCTACGGTATGCAGTATATAGCGCAGGTATCCGGCGGCGAGATCACCGCCTCCGGCATACGGGAATACGGCAAAACGCCCATAACCTTTAAGAAGCATCCGCTGCTTTCGGGGCTTACCGCGGACTATGTCTGGATGAATCATAACGACGCCGTGACCAAGCTGCCCGAGGGCTTTTGCTCCATTGCAAATACCGAAAACTGCTGCGCTGCGTTTGCGGACGATAAGCGAAAGCTCTATGGCATACAGTTCCATGCGGAGGTCGCCCACACCCCGGGCGGCAAGCTGATATTTGATAACTTCCTCAAAAACATATGCGGCTGCGAATGCACCTATACACCCGCGGGCATGGCGGAAAGCCTGATAGCCGGCGTGCGCGCGCAGGTGGGCGACGGCCGTGTGCTGGGCGCGCTGTCCGGCGGCGTGGACTCCTCGGTTGCAAGCGTGCTGGTGCACCGCGCCATAGGGGACAGGCTCACCTGCATATTTGTGGATCACGGCCTGCTAAGGAAAAACGAGGCAGCGGAGGTGATGGCCTTCTACCGTGATAAGCTCAACCTCAACATTATCGCCGTGGACGCGCGGGAGCGCTTCCTTACAAAGCTGGCAGGCATAACTGAGCCCGAGCGCAAGCGCAAGATAATCGGTGAAGAATTCATACGCGTATTCGAGGAGGAGGCCAAAAAGCTGGGCGGCGCGGACTATTTGCTTCAGGGCACGATATACCCCGATGTGATAGAATCCGGCACGGACAGCTCCGCTACCATAAAAAGCCACCACAACGTGGGCGGCCTTCCCGAAGACATGGAATTCAAGGAGCTTGTCGAGCCGCTCAGGAGCCTTTTTAAGGACGAAGTCAGGGCCGTCGGCTACAAGCTCGGACTTCCAGACTCGCTCGTGGAGCGCCAGCCCTTCCCCGGCCCCGGGCTCGCGATAAGGGTCATCGGCGATATAACTAAGGAAAAGCTCGATATCCTGCGCGAGGCGGATTACATCTTCCGCGAGGAGCTTGAGCGCTCCGGCGAAAAGGCGCAGCAGTACTTCGCGGTGCTGACGGGGCTTCGCTCCGTCGGCGTCATGGGCGACAGTCGCACCTACGATTAC
>CAZXRQ010000096.1:0-2689 GCA_964642795.1 uncultured Oscillospiraceae bacterium
CCCTGCGAGCGCGCCGCGCGTGACTTCGAGCGTTATCTTACCGCCCATAAACGGTTCCTCCTTCTATCTCGTATTCAGCGCCTGCTGCCCGGCGCTTCTTCAAACACATCAGAGCACTCCCGTATCCGATCTCCTGCTAAGCGCCGCGAGTATCAATGTGAAAAAGCCCCATACACTCAGCGCCACGATGACCCATGTTTTCATTGGGAACCAGGCAAACAGCCAGTGAAGAAACAGTACAAGCGCTGGTACGCCCCAGAACAGATGCAGCGCCCCTAAAAAACCCACGAGCTTCTCACCCCTGTGTCGGCGAGTAGATGCCTTAAACCTGAGCGCCATGCAGGTCCACATGGTAGACAAAATATTGAACGCCCACAGGAAGCCCAGTATCCAAAGCGTCTTCTCAAGCCACACCGGAGCGCTTATACGGAATATCCAGAATACCGACGCAACCAAAGCCGGCAGTACCAGTGTTTTGGTGAGAAAGCGGAAGAATATCATCCCCGGCGTACCCTCGACGTTCTGGAACATGATCTTGGTCTTTGTTACGTCGCCCTGATCCGCAAGATACTTAAACATCGCGGAGCCTACGAGCAATACGAGAAGGGAGCCTACACACACGATCACGCGCAACCATACCGGCATCTCCGGCAACGAATATGCATATCGTGCGCATTCCGCAAGCCCATAAAGCAGCAGACAGTCCGATATGAGATCCAGCGTATGTCCCAACCCCTTGCTTACGGCGCCCAACAGTTTGTTTACGCCACGGACAAGGTTGAATGCCGAAAATACCATGAAAGCGCCGATCAACAATCCTACTAGAGGCGTGGGCGGCGTCGTAACAGCTCCGGTAAGGCGTTCTATGGCGTACAGTATAAGCAGGGGGATCGCCAGCCCGTATAAGAAATACTGGATAAAAGCGGCTGCAGCACCGCCTCGGAATGTGATAAAGCCAATTTTCGTGCGGCGTTTGATTCTGGGCCTGTTCGGCGTATTGCGTTTGTTTTTCTGCCGCACGCTCTGTCTTAGGCTTTCATGCTCCTTATCCTCAAGCGCGGCCAGCATCGCAAGCAGTGCGCCAAGCTGGGATAGGGTATGGTCGCTATCCTCCTTCTGCTGGGGCGCAGGCTTCTCGGATTCGGAACGGAGCTTCTCAAACTCTCTCTGCAAATCTTCCGCCATCTGTGCCGTGCGATTGCGGTCATCTTCTGTACGATAGCGTTCATCCTCGCGGGCATATTCCGGGTCAAAGAAATCGCAAACGGCACGCATAGTGGGCGTGGGGCTCTCCATCACAGCCTTGGCGAGCAACATCGCGGTGAGATTACTTCCCTCGTTCTCTGCCATCTCTGCAGCGCGGCCGATCACCGCGGCAGCGTCCACATATCCCGCATAAGGGTTGCGTGCGGTCTTGCGCAGCTCCCATGACGCGCTCTCAATACTGCGAACGCTGGGCGATAGAAATGCGCGAACCGCCTTGCCTTCCTCCATATACTCCGGCTTGTTAAAGGGTGGATCTAAGTAACGTGCAAGCGCAAGCAACGCAAAGAATACGTGCTCCACGCACAGCTCCTCATGCTGCTCCGCACTCAAACGCTGTATATGCGCCTGCGAGATACAAGCCTCCGCAGCCTTGGTCAATTCCATACCTTTTCTCCCTTCATGTTCCATTCGGATGCGACCGATGCGCGTCGTATCAGCTCCGATATCGGTTTTATTTCTGCCTCAGTCAGACGTTTCTCCTCGCAAAGCAGGCATAGTATATCGTGCACATAATCCATAACGCCGCGATCAGCATACGAGGTGTATAGTTGTTCGAAAAGCCGCGCGTCAGGAGTATTGGCGTTTGCCTCGTAATACGCGGCGCGTTGTCTCGCGTTATGTAGACGCATCTCATATTCCGGCAGTAGAGTCTGATCGTATGGCTCCGTGGAGTCGGTGAGTCGGCGCACGATGCGTTCAAGACTCTCCGATTCGTAAAGCGGGTAACGCTCATGCGCTTCCCGAAGGGCGAAGAGCACTGCGAGATCCGCACGGGAAACGGGGTCAGAGACAGGGCGCAGCTTAGCGTATTCGAGCATCACGTCGATCTCATCCTCGGTCATGTTGGCATACAGACCGAACGCGATCAGCTTATCACGAAGGCCACGCACATGCACCGCCTTGCCTCCCGCGAGCGGATAAAGCAGATTCTTGAGCGTTACCGGCAGTTCACCCGTCACAGCCATTTCGTTAATTGTTGATTCGCCTACATACAGTAAGATGTACCGGATGATTCGCATGTCCGGCAAATGCGTCTTGGCGTCGCCGGTGAAGTTCATCTCATGAACGCGAAACCAGCCGCTGATCTGGCCCTGCTCGGCTACCTTCATGAGCTCCGCGCTCAGCACGCTTGTTTTGAGCGGCGACGCTTCCCTCGGCGGGGCATAATCCATAAGGCCAAGCCGGTCTACAAGTTCACGGTACATATCCACTACATCCGTGCGCCCTGCGCTGTTCAGAAGCAGGAGCTTCGCGGCACTGTCCAGCGGGTTCTTGGCGTACAGCCTTGGATAACCGTTGCGGTACAGGAACGCATCAAGTTCCGCGGCGTCCATGCCAAGCGCCATGCCGAGTTCCTTCATGCGCTCCTTGCCGTTAGGGCGGGCTTTGCCCTTGCGCCATTTATCTACGATGGTATGGCTGA
>CAZXRQ010000097.1:0-2331 GCA_964642795.1 uncultured Oscillospiraceae bacterium
CAGCGCAGACGCCATTCAAAAGGCCAACAGCGGCCATCCCGGCCTTGCCATAGGCGCCGCGCCCATGGCATACGCGCTTTTTTCCCAGATGAAGCAGGATCCCAAGGACCCCTCGTGGCCCGGACGCGACCGGTTCGTACTCAGCGCGGGACATGCCTCCATGCTGCTGTACGGACTTTTGCACCTGTTCGGCTACGGGCTTTCTATGGAGGATATAAAGCAATTCCGTCAATGGGGCAGCAGAACGCCCGGCCATCCGGAATACCGGCACACCCCCGGCGTAGAGTCCACCAGCGGCCCGCTGGGACAGGGCATTGCCACCGCCGTCGGTATGGCCATGGCGGAAGCCCACCTTGCAGCCATGTTTAACAAGCCCGGCTATCCGCTGTTTGATAACTTCACATATGCTCTGCTTGGAGACGGCTGCATGATGGAGGGCGTAACCAGCGAGGCCGCTTCATTGGCCGGCTCCATGAAGCTGGGCAAGCTGATAGCGCTGTATGACAGCAACCGCATCACCATCGAGGGCGATACCGACATAACCTTTACAGAGGATGTGGGCGCACGCTTTGGTGCATACGGCTGGCATGTGCAGCAGGTGGAGGACGGCGAGGATATAGACGCGATAAGCGCGGCCATAGCCTCCGCCAAGCAGGAGACCTCGCGCCCGTCGCTGATAATCGTACATACCGTGATCGCGCACGGCACCGCTAAGGCGGGCAAGTCCTCCGCACACGGCGAACCGCTCGGCGCGGACAACATAGCCGCCATGAAGCAGGCCCTGGGCTGGACGGAGCCGGACTTTACGGTACCCGCAGAGGTCAGCGCGCACTTTGCCTCCCTGCAGGAGGGCTTTACCCGCGCACATTCGGATTACGACAGTATGCTGGCCGAATACAAGCTCAAATATCCCGACGACTACGCCCGCTGTGCGGCGCTGTACGATACCGCGCTGCCGCAGGCGCTTATCGACGAGCTCTACGCCTACGGAGCGGACGCTCCCAAGGCCACCCGCGCCACCAGCGGCGAGGTGCTCAACAAGCTGTTTGCGCATCTGCCCGGTATGTTTGGCGGCAGCGCCGATCTTGCGCCCTCCAACAAAAGCGAGCTCAAGGGCAGCGGCTACTTTTCCGCGGACGACCGCGCGGGCATAAACGCGCACTTCGGCGTGCGCGAGTTCGCTATGGCAGCTGCAAGCAACGGCATCGCGCTGTACGGCGGACTGCGCCCGTTCTGCGCGACGTTTATGGTATTTTCGGACTATCTCAAGCCCGCCATGAGGCTTGCGGCGCTGATGAAGCTGCCAGTGATGTACATACTTACGCACGACAGCATAGGCGTTGGAGAGGACGGCCCAACGCACCAGCCCATAGAGCAGCTCGCCACGCTGCGCTCCATACCCGGCACCCTCACCTTCCGCCCCGCGGACGCCAAGGAGACCGCGATGTGCTATTTGGCGGCACTGAAGAACGGCCTGCCGTCTGCATTCTCGCTCACACGGCAAAACCTGCCCCAGCTGCCCGGCACAGGCGAGGGCGCTTTGCGCGGCGGCTATATACTGCGCGAGCCCAAGGGCAAGCCCGACGTGATACTGATCGCCACCGGCTCCGAGGTGGAGCTTATATACAAGGCGGCGGATATACTTTCCGTACAGGGCTACACGGCGCGGCTGGTATCCATGCCCTGCACTGAGCTTTTTGACGCGCAGGACGAGGCCTACCGCGAAAGCGTGCTGCCCGCCTCCATGCGTGCGCGGGTGGCAATGGAGGCTGCGTCCGGCTTCGGCTGGCAGAAGTATACCGGACTGGACGGCAGAGTGATCTCCATAGACCACTTCGGCGCATCCGCACCCGCCGGCCGGCTGTTTACCGAGTTCGGCATAACAGCAGAGGCCGTCGCAGGCGCGGCGCTCAAACTGCTTCGCGGTTGATGTGCAGGCGCGCGATATTTGTTGATCATTTTTTGTTCACAGATATTAAACGCATTATACACGGCTTGTTCTTACCCACGTCACAATTTGCGGGTATTATAATACTCGAGCAAGGGAATTGAAGATGTGTTTTCTCCCCCGCCATACACGGTATGGCAACCTTCCTAAATGATTACCCCCCAACCAAGATAGCGACTTGAGGTATCAGGTCGCTATCGACTATTTTGGGGCTGTATTCTTTTGTTCACAGATATTAAACGCAATGTACACGCACTGTTCTTACCCGTGCCATATTTTTCGGGTATCATAATATTCGAGCAAGGGAATTGCAAGATGTGTTTTCTTCCCCCCGCCATACACGGTATGGCAACCTTCCTAAATGATTACCCCCCAACCAAGAT
>CAZXRQ010000097.1:2431-2679 GCA_964642795.1 uncultured Oscillospiraceae bacterium
AGCGACTTGAGGTATCAGGTCGCTATCGACTATTTTGGGGCAGGAATAAAGCGGCTGGCAACGTATCAGAACCGGGTGTAAATTAACCGGAATTATGTTTTTCTCTATAAACATTCTCTATAACACGAGCGCCCGACAGGGCGCTTGAGACTTTCGATAAACCCCGGGATTATTAAGGGTCAAAGCCCTTAATGTTAAATCCGGTCTGGCGACCCGCGCGTCAGACCGGAAGGAAAATCACAGATTTT
>CAZXRQ010000098.1:0-2532 GCA_964642795.1 uncultured Oscillospiraceae bacterium
CGGAAACGCCGGAGCTTACGGAAACTCCTGCGGAAACGCCGGAGCTTACGGAAACGCCTGCGGTAACGGCAACGCCTACGGAGACGCCGGAGCTTACGGCAACACCCAGCGAAACGCCTACGGCCACGGAGCTGCCTGCTACGCTGACTGCGCTTGAAGCCGCGGAGATACTGGCGGCAAAATTTCAGAAATCCGGCCTGCTTGCCAAGGTGACGGGACTCGTCTCCGGCGTAGGCTATATGGCGTATCAGGGCGTGTTCGAGATCGAATCTGAAGAAAACGCTTTATGGGTGGCCGAGCAGTACGGCGCAACCCTGCTGGGCTTTTACGATACCTTTGCGGTCATACGGTTCACCTCCGAGGCCGATGGCATATTGATAAATACCGAAGAAAAGCTGATGATGCTGCCGGAGCTGCAGCCAAACCTGATATACAGAACCACAGAGGTGACGACCGCATCCGCCGATTCATCGCAGCAGTATTATTTGGATCAGATAAACGCATACGACGCATGGAGCATATCCACCGGCATAAGCGATGTAACCGTTGCGGTACTGGATACCGGTGTTGCATCCAACCACAGCGATCTCGACTATACCAAGATAACCGCAATAGACTGCACGGGCGTAGGGAGCCCATATGATTCCAGCACCTCATCGCACGGCACGCATGTTATCGGCATAATCGCGGCCATGTCGGGCAACGGCATGTGCATATCCGGCATAGCTCCGGGCGTATCGATATTTTCGGTGCGTGTAATAAGCGGCACAAACGGCACCACGGCGATGGTAGCAAACGGTCTGCAAAAATGCCTGGATACATTGGATGACGACGACCCGGATAACAATGTAGACGTGATTAATCTCAGCATCGGTACTTCCGTAAACGACGAAACCATTGCGAGCAAGATCGATCAGCTGACCGCGCGAGGTGTGCTGGTGGTAGCCGCGGCAGGCAATAATTACAGCGCGACCGCTTCGTTTTATCCGGCGTCATACGATAATGTGCTCGCAGTCGGCGCGGTATACGGTACGTCCAGAGCCGCGTATTCCAACTACGGCGATTTTGTGGATATAGCTGCGCCCGGCGGCAACGGAGAGAGTGGCGATGATAAGACCGGCGGTATCATCTCGCTCAAGGGCAGCGGCGGCGCAACGTATAGAAGCGGTACCAGTCAGGCGTCACCGATGGTGGCGGCTGTAGCGGCGCTGATACTGTCCGCAAGCGAAAGCATACGCAGCACCCAGGGCGCCGCCCGTGTTGAGCTGCTTAGAGAGATACTGCTGGATACTGCCAGCGAAACCAGCTTCACCACCGCCGGCGGGAATAGCATCGGCATGGTGGACGCATGGGCGGCGATCAACGCGGCATACAACGGCGTTATCGCGCCGGTGTTCGGTATACGCAGCGGCTCCGTGGTATATCCGGAGGATTACATATCCCTTGCTACCAGCGGCGACAACGCCATTTACTATACGCTGGATGGAAGCGACCCGGTTGCGACGCAAACCGATACATGCTTTTTGTATTCAGAAGCTGCGGTCAGCATAGGCACTGCTTTACGCGGCCTGTCCGTGCAGACGCTTGTGGACAGCGGCTCATTCGGGTCGGGCGGCACAATAACCGTAAGGGCTATCAGCGCAAATTCTGAGGAACTGACCAGCGGCATAGCCTCAGCAACGTTCACATTGGGCGTGGAGGTAAGCAGTATTACCGTGACCGGCGCAACGGAGATGCTGGTAAGCGGCAGTCTGCAGCTTACCGCCACAGCCTTGCCTGAGAACGCTACTGACAAAAGCATAAAATGGACCACAAGCAATTCGCTTATAGCCACTGTGGATGCAAACGGCCTCGTCACGGCAAAATACTATACCGCAGGCGCACGCACCGTGACCATAACCGCCACGGCGGCGGACGGCTGGGGCGCGAGCCAAGAGCATGTTATAACCGTGCGCCCGAGAGCGACGTCGCTCAGCATATATGCAACGATAGGCGGGGTAAACACTAATCTAACAGGCGTTACCGCGGTGAGGAATGCAGCGGATCCTGAACAGACCACGCTTCAGCTCAGTGTTGACGCGCTGCCGGACGGCGCGTTTGACCGCGCGTCGTGGACGACATCGAATTCCGCGATAGCTACCGTGGACGCAAACGGCCTCATGACTCTGACGGGCGGCATAGGCACCGTAAGGATAACCGCCGCGGCGACGGATGGCAGCGGAAAGACCGCCTATGTGTATTTTGCTGTGAGCAGACTGGTAAAGGAAATTGTGATCACCGGGCCAGCCGATATGGCGGCCGGCAAGTACATAACCCTCACGGCCACCGCCAGCCCTACCAACGCCACCAACCGTAACGTTACGTGGACGGTGGATAATACCAATGCCGCGTATGTTAGCAGCGGCCGCGTGATAGCGCGGAACGTAACTGCTGACACCACGGTAATTGTTACCGCCACGGCGGCGGACGGAAGCGGCGTGACCGCAACACACACCATACTGATAAAGCCCGCCGTCACCAGCGTGGCGATAC
>CAZXRQ010000099.1:0-2106 GCA_964642795.1 uncultured Oscillospiraceae bacterium
CTTGCATATTTTTGTTAAAAAGCCTCGCCTTAGCCACCGCTAAGCCTGCGTTTTTGCCGCAGTCTGCAAGCCAATTGCGCAAATCTGCATCTCGCTGACTTTGGAAACACACCCTAAGCCACAATAAAGCATTGAGGATAGCGTTTTGCTTCAAGCGCGCTGTGATGCGGCCTGAAGGCAGGCACGGTGCGGAAGCACCGGCGCGATGTGCGTACTATCCCCCGTATTCTGCCGTAATACCTGCGTACGAATCAATTGAGTAAAGCGATTCCAAGGTTTAAGCATCCTGCGAAGGTCACCCACAGCAGGTACGGAATCAAAAGGTATGCGGCCGGCTTTGCAATGCGCAGGAAGGATACGATCATAGCCAGGATGAAAAGCCACAGGACGATCAGCCAGATGAACGCGAAGAAATATAATTGCAAATTGAAGAACAAAATCGTCCAGCAAAAGTTCAGCAGCAGCTGCACTCCATATATTCTGAGCGCTCTGCGGATGCTTGCTTGCGGCGCGCCCGATGTAAAAATGATATAGGATGCGATACCCATCAGCGTGTAAAGCACGGTCCAAACCACGGGGAACAACCAGCCCGGCGGCGATAACGGCGGCTGGTTCAGCATTGCGAATTCGCGCATACTGCCTTTTGAAATCAATCCGGCGAGCCCGCCTATGAGTAACGGGATTGCGATGCAGATCAATAACGTTTTCCATTTTATCCTCATACGACCACCTCTTGGATAGTATATTCCGAAATGCAGCGTATTATTATGGCGCAAAAGCAGGGGCGAGCTGTGTCCGCCCGCTTTCGTTCGGCAGGATGAAAATAATCATACGCCGAAGACCAATACCGCCGATAGCAGAAGGCACGCCGCGGTACGCACCGCCTTACCGCGCTTGCGTAGAAAACCGAACAGGTAAGCGCCTTGCAGAGCGGTGTGGACGCGTTCATGGAGGGACGGACGGTGTTCGTTATCGCGCACCGACTCTCCACGGTCAAAAACAGCGACGTTATCATTGCCCTGGAAAACGGACGCGTTATCGGGCGCGGCAGTCACGGGCGGCTCACAGAGAAAAAGGGCAGGCATTACCAGCTCTATACAGGCGCGTTCGAGCTCGAATAGCAAATATGAACAAACATTGAACTATGTGCTGAAAGCGGCGGTAAACACTGCCTGCCATGTTATGCTGTATAAAAAAGCTGTGAGGGTTAGCATGAAAAAACTTTTTCTGGGCGTTGCCTGCATTTTGACTGCGATTGCACTGATGGCGTGCGGAAAAGGCGCAGGTATTGCCGCTCCGGATGGCGGTTCTCTTAGCGTGACATCAGGCAGTGTGACGTCCGGCATTGAGGAACCGGGAGAAACCACGGATAACGCACCTTCGGGGGATATCGTTGATTTTGACGGTGACGGTGCTGCCGACACCGCGACCGTGCAGGCGGCCGACACAGACCATGCCTTGCTGACGGTAACCTTAGGCAATGGAACGGTGCTAAAAAAGGAATTCCCCGGCTGGTGGTGGCCGGTGGACGCAGCCGGTGATATTCCAGAGGCGGGCGGCGAACCCGTGGATATTCAATGCGCCGATATCAACGGAGACGGAAAATCCGATATGCTGATTGTGCTCCAATATGGCGGAGGAAGCGGACTTGACAGCAATGTGCATATCCTATGCGTTGCGGACGGACAGCTGACGGAATACTCCATAAACTATGACTTTACAGATTCGACGGCGGGAAATGCCGCATTTTTTGAAAATATAAACACAGCTTGCTGGGGGGCGTGGTTTGTTCGGGAGGGAGAAAGCGTCCTGCTGCGTACACGGCATTGGAATGCTGACGCGGATAATTCCGACAGCGCATGGTACATTGATTCTGTATGGTCAGGGGAGGCATGGGACGTGCAGCGAGTTGTGACGGGCGCGGCGTATTCATATGAGTTGGATATACAGTAAAAAAGCCCACACCAGAGGTAAGCAAGGGCAAGCTTTCCGACCCGGATATGGAAATACGCACACAATAAAAGACCGCTTTATCGGCGGTCTTTTGCTTTGGAGCTGGTGATCAGATTCCTTTTGCTCATATCAGCGACGCGGGCTTGCCCTTCG
>CAZXRQ010000100.1:0-1989 GCA_964642795.1 uncultured Oscillospiraceae bacterium
GCAAGATTTCCGTGGGCGATAAGATGGCGGGCCGCCACGGCAACAAGGGTGTTATAAGCCGTATACTGCCGGAGGAGGATATGCCCTTCCTGCCGGACGGTACGCCGCTTCAGATAGTGCTTAACCCTCTGGGCGTGCCTTCGCGTATGAACATAGGGCAGGTACTGGAGCTGCATCTTGGCATGGCCGCAAAGAGGCTGGGCTGGGATATAGCCACCCCTGTTTTCGACGGCGCGACCGAGGAGGACATCAAAAAGCTGCTGGTAAAGGCCGGCTGCGATGAGGACGGCAAGACCGTGCTGTACGACGGCCGCAGTGGCGAGCCCTTTGAAAACCGCGTATCGGTAGGCTATATGTACTACCTGAAGCTGCATCATTTGGTGGACGATAAGATACACGCGCGCTCCACCGGCCCGTACTCGCTGGTAACGCAGCAGCCGCTTGGCGGCAAGGCGCAGTTTGGCGGGCAGCGCTTCGGCGAGATGGAGGTTTGGGCGTTGGAAGCCTATGGCGCGGCCAACACCCTGCAGGAGATACTTACAGTCAAGTCCGACGACGTGGTGGGCAGGGTAAAGACCTACGAAGCCATAGTCAAGGGTGAAAACGTGCCGGAGCCGGGCGTGCCGGAATCCTTCAAGGTGCTTATCAAGGAGCTGCAGTCGCTGGGTCTGGATATAAAGGTGCTCAACGACACCCACGAGGAGATATACATCGGCGAGTCCATCGACGACGAGGACACGAGACCGCTGGATGTCAACATCGCGGGCAACGAGGATGAAGGCCCTGCCAAGCCCGCTGCGGGCGACTTCTCCGAGTTTGACGATTTCGAGGACTTCGACGCGGATGAGGAAGATCCGGACGAGGAAGGCGAATTCAGCGAATTTGACGAGTTTGGGGACTCGGATGAAGCTTCGGACGAGGATGCTGCCGGCGAGGCTCAGGATGAGACCGACGGCGATAAAGAGTGATCGGGCGGAAGGGAGAGAAAAAACCATTGTTTGAACTCACCAATTTTGACGCTATACAGATAGGGCTGGCGTCCCCCGAAAAGATACTTGAGTGGTCTCACGGCGAGGTAAAGAAGCCGGAAACCATAAACTACCGCACCCTTAAGCCTGAGCGGGACGGCCTGTTCTGCGAGCGGATTTTCGGGCCGACGAAGGACTGGGAGTGCCACTGCGGGCGTTATAAGCGGGTACGCTACAAGGGCGTTATCTGCGATAAGTGCGGCGTGGAGGTCACCCGTGCAAAGGTGCGCCGCGAGCGCATGGGCCACATAGAGCTGGCGGCTCCGGTATCCCATATATGGTACTTTAAGGGTATACCCTGCCGGATGAAGATGCTGCTGGATATGTCGCCGCGAGACCTGGAAAAGGTGCTATATTTTGCTAGCTTTGTCGTTACCGATCCCGGCGAGACCAAGCTGGAATACAAGCAGCTGCTTACGGATCGCGAGTACCGCGACGCGCAGGCGGAATACGGCGCCAAGAGCTTCAAGGCCGGCATGGGCGCTGAGGCTATAAAGGAGCTGCTAAAGCAGCTGAACCTTGTTACGCTGGAAAAATCGCTGCGCGACGAGATAAACAACTCCACAGGCCAAAAGCGCGCAAATGCCATTAAGCGTCTGGAGGTAGTAGAGGCGTTCATAACCAGCGGCAATAAGCCGGAATGGATCATTATGGACGTCGTCCCCGTGATACCGCCGGAGCTTCGTCCGATGGTACAGCTGGACGGCGGCAGGTTCGCCACCAGCGATCTAAACGACCTTTACCGCCGGGTGATAAACCGCAACAACCGCTTGAAGCGGCTGCTGGAGCTGCGCGCGCCGGACATAATCGTGCGCAACGAAAAGCGTATGCTGCAGGAGGCTGTGGACGCCCTTATAGATAACGGCAGGCGCGGAAGACCAGTGACAGGCCCGGGCAACCGCCCGCTCAAATCGCTTTCGGATATGCTGCGCGGCAAGCAGGGACGCTTCCGCCAGAACCT
>CAZXRQ010000101.1:0-1175 GCA_964642795.1 uncultured Oscillospiraceae bacterium
GATGGGCAGATCGTCAGCTCGCTCGTCAAGGTGATCAAGAACAATGCCGGCTACAATCTCAAGGAGCTGATCATAGGCAGCGAGGGTACGCTGGCAATAGTTACCAAGGTAATATTGAAGATATACCCGCGCGATAAGTATTCAGCGACGATACTGGCGCCGTTTGATCGGTTTGAGGACGCCTCAAAGACCGTAACGGATCTGCTGGAGAGCGGCAATATCCCGCTTGCGGTGGAATACCAGGATAAGTGGCTGTTTGTGGAAACGGCCAAGATGCTGGGCAAGGTATGGCAGGCCGAAAAAGGCGGCGCCGATCTGCTGATAATACTGTCCGAAAAGACCGAGGATGCGCTGTACAACACCGTCAGGAGCGTCAATGAAATATGCAAGGCTAACGGCAGCTATGAGCTGCTGTATGCAGGACGCCAGGAGGAGCAGGACGAGCTGCTCTACATCCGCAACCAGCATTGGGAGCTGATAAAGGATATAGAAGGTCATTCCTTCGATATGGCCGTGCCCGTAGGTGAGGTGGCGGCGTTTTTGAAGGAGCTGAAGGATCTTGTGGCGCAGTACAACACCGTCACTAACGTAACGGCGCATATCGCTGACGGCAACATACACAGCGATATCGTGCTTGTTGACGGCAAACTGCCCGAATATACCCACGAGCTTACCCTGAAGATGTTTAACGCGTGTTTCCGCCATCACGGCACAATAACGGGCGAGCACGGCATAGGCAAAATGCGGGTGGACGAGCTGAAGCTGCAAAAAAGCGAGGCGGAGCTTGAGCTGATGCGCGGCATAAAGCGCGTGTTCGACCCAAACCTTATACTCAATCCGGATACCGTGGTGGACGGGCTGTAACGCACGCTTCACACGGATAATGGAGGCGGCAATATGCAGGAGCAGAGGCGCGTACGTCTTGCGTGCGGAAGGCGCAGCTACACGGTAAATATTCCCGCCAAGGCTCATCTGTCCTTGGCCGATCCTACCGCGGTCAAACCTGTACGCGATGTGCCAGCGGAGATCAATCGCGCGCTGGACGCGCCTGTGGGTGCGGAGCCGATAGAAAGACTGCTGTCTCCCGGGAAGAAGGTAGCGGTAATATGCGACGACATAACGCGCGGCACGCCGGTGCGGCTTATACTTCATGAGCTTATGCCGCGCGTAGCGGC
>CAZXRQ010000101.1:1185-1814 GCA_964642795.1 uncultured Oscillospiraceae bacterium
CCTGGAAGGCAAGCTGTTTGGCCCGGTGGCACTGACCATCGTGTTTGCGCTGGGCAGCCATCGTCGGATGACCGATGAGGAGATGCGCGAACGGGTCGGCGGCGACGTGTTCGATGCATACCGTGTGATCAACTCCGAATTTCGTGATAAGAGCCGCCTTGTATGCGTTGGTGAAAGCAGACTGGGCACGCCTATCCGCGTGCTGCGCGAGGTGATGGAAGCGGACGTCCGCATAGGTATTGGCACCATTGCGCCGCACAGCTGTATGGGATGGTCCGGCGGCGCAAAAATACTCTATCCCGGCGTCACCTCAGAGGACATAGTGTCGGAATTCCACGCTATGCAGGGGCTTACGGATGAGTTTCTGTTCGCCAAAGCGGACTGCTCTATACGTCTTGCCGTTGAGGAATGGACCAAGAGCATAGGACTGCATTTTATCATAAACTGTATTCTCACCGGCGATCAGCAGCTTTACAGGGCGGTTGCGGGGCATTATGTGAAGGCGCACAGGCGCGGCGTGGAATACGCGCGGGAGGCGCTGGGCGCTCCAATAGAAGGTATGGCAGATGTGGCGCTTGCTTCATCTGAACCGCTGGAGGACGATTTTTGGCAATGCACCAAGGCGCTGG
>CAZXRQ010000102.1:0-1786 GCA_964642795.1 uncultured Oscillospiraceae bacterium
GCAGCTTCAAAGTCTGTATCTGCTGTAACCGTCACGGTCTGGCCCGCCGGTACATATACGCAGTGCGGCAGTCCGTCAAACGAATCCTTGCGGCCCTTTATGGAGTTTGTGCTCCGGCCGTAGTGCACGGTAAAATCGCCGCCCATGAGCAATATACCTATTTCGCGATCCGGCCGCCCGACCTCTGCACGTTCGCCTGCTCTGAGCCGGAGGTACTCAAGATGTACAAACTCCATATCCTTGTTTTCCGGCTCTACTACCATTAGCTTGCCGTAGCCATCCGGCACTCTAAACTTATAATCCGTTCTTCCCATAATGCTTCCCTCCTTTTGAAATTCACTGGCGCTAAGCCGTTTTAATTCAGATTGACTTTCTGGACTGAAGGGTATTCATATATACGGCCACCAGTATTACTATACCGCGTACCAATGTCTGCCAATAGGACTGAACGCCGGCAAGTGTAAGGCCGTTATTGATAACACATATAACAAGTATGCCGAGGAAAGTGCCGAACAGGCTGCCCTTGCCGCCTGCGGCTGCGACGCCGCCCAGATATACCGAGGCGATTATCTCCATCTCTGATCCAAGCCCGGATGAGGGCACCGACGCGCCTAACTGCGACATCGAAATGCTTCTCGCGGAACCGGAGCAAACGGCGCTTATCACATACGCTATGAGCTTCGTCTTTACCGGATTGATGCCCGACAGGTACGCTGCGCGCTCGTTTGAGCCCACTGCATATACCTTGCGGCCATACGGCGTCTTGTTCAACACATAGCTGAGCACCAGAAACACTACAACCATTATCAGTATTGAGTTTGGTATGCCGAATATCAGCGTTCCGCGTCCTATGAAGGCAAGCGTTGCATGCTGGAATACTATCGTTTCAGCACCCGTCAGTATATAGCACAAGCCGCGAATGATGTACTGGCTGCCCATGGTGGCTATCATGGGAGATATCCCGAATACGGCTATAAGCACACCGTTGAACAGGCCCACCACAACGCATATCGCCAGCACGATTATCAAGGACAACCCCAGCGGCAATCCCATACGGATTGCGAATATCGCGGTCAACACCGATGAAAATGCCGCGACTGCATGCTGCGTAAGGTCCAGACCCGCCATCAGCATTGCCACTGTGGCGCCTGCCGCCATTATGCCGATTATCGACGCATACAAGCCTATGTTTTTGAAGTTTTGCAGCGTCAAATAGTAAGGCGACATAAATGATATTCCGATGCTTATCACTATGAACGCTATAAGTATTGACAGTGTGGAACCAGACAGCATCTCCCGGAAAAACGGGATTTTCATAAGTCTTGTTTTGAATACTTTAAATCTTTCTTTCATTATTCGCCTACCGCCTTTGTCATAAGGTTGTTTTGGGTTATATCGTCTCCCTTGATCTCGCCTGCCAGTTTTCCTTCGTGTATTACCACCACTCTGTCCGCCATGGATATCATCTCGGGCAGGTCGGAGGAAATCATGATGACGGCCATGCCGCGCTCGCACAGATCCAGTATGATCTTGTATATCTCGCGTTTTGCGCCGACATCCACGCCGCGGGTCGGCTCGTTAAGTATCATCACCTTGGGTTCGGTAGCAAGCCATTTGCTCATTACCACCTTTTGCTGGTTGCCGCCGGAGAGCGAGTTTACATCCTTGTTTACGTCGGTAGTCTTGATATTGATCTTCTCTACCCACTCGTTTGCAATCCTCGCTTCCTTCTTTTTGCTTATGCCGACCACGCCCTTGACCCTTTCCAATACCGAAAGACATATAT
>CAZXRQ010000103.1:0-1669 GCA_964642795.1 uncultured Oscillospiraceae bacterium
CGGCATTGTTCTTGATCATCTTGCCGCCCAGCTCAAGTATGTCGCCTGCCGGGGTGACCACCTCAAGACCCATTATCTGCCGGCGCATTACGCCGTGCCGCACGGCCCGCGCACCGCCTGCGTTCATTACGGCCATGCCGCCCATATGTGCGCCCTCGTCGCCGGGATGCACCGGGAAGCACAGGTTGTCGTGCTTTTCCAGCTCCTCCAGCAGATCCGCAAGCGTTACGCCCGCCTCCATCACCGCAACCATATTTGCGGTATCTATCTCCAATATTTTATTCAGCCGCTCCATGCAGAGTATTATGCTTTCCCGGGTGGGTACGCACGCTCCGCACAGGCCCGTACCGCCGCCGCGCGCCACTACGCATATCCGATGCGCGTTGGCATATTTCATTACGGCGGATATCTCATCGGCCGTCGCGGGCTTTACGACTATGGAGGCATAGTCAGGCACGGGGCGCATGCTTACCTCCACCTCGTCGAATATATACGGCTGTATGTTTTCCTCGCCGGCAATAACGTAATCCTCACCCACGATGCGGATCATATCATCGATAATATGCTGCTTCATTTTGCACCTCTGCCCTTTATGTAACTGATAAGCTCCGGCACGACCTCATACAGATTGCCCACGCAGCCTATATCCGCTATTGAAAATATGGGCGCCGACGGGTCGCTGTTTATCGCCACTATCATGCCGGATTCCTTCATGCCCGCAAGATGCTGAGGCGCGCCGGATATGCCGCAGGCCACATAGAGCCGCGGCTTTACGCGATGCCCGCTGTATCCAACCTGCATTTCGCTACCCGCCACGCCCGCGTCCACCAGCGCTCGGCTGACGCCCATGCTGCCGCCCAGCAGCTCCGCAAGCTCCTTTATCATGGCCAGATCCTCGGCGCGCTTTACGCCGCGCCCGGCTGACACCACTACCTCGCTCTCGCTTATATCACCGCCCTGCGTCGGGCTTTGTGAAAGCACCTTGCACAGGCTGTTTTCCGTAGTGTATGGCGCGAGCTTTGTCACCGCCGCCGGACGCATAGCATCACGCGGCGCCTCGGAAAACTCCTTATAGCGCACGGTAGCCATCTGCGGACAGCGGCCGGTGTATATGTGAGCAAATATGTTATCGCTGAACGCGGGGCGTATCTGGACAAGTTTTCCGTCCTCCGCCATATCAAAGCCCGTGCAGTCCGCCGTAAGGCCGGTTTTAAGCGCCGCAGCCAGCCGTGGAGCAAGCGACCGTCCAAAACCGGTTGCGCCAATAAGCACTATCTCTGGCTGCATCTGCTTGAGAAACGGCACTATGTTGGCCTTATACAGCCCTTCCTCCGGCAGTACAAACTCCTCCGCCGATATGTAGAACACCCTTTCGGCGCCGCGGTAGCACAGCTCCTCCGCCGGCAGGCCTTCCGGCCCCAGCACAAGGCAGGTCACCGGCATGGGCTTCTTGGCGGCCAGTCCGCAGGCTACGTTGAGCAGCTCGTAGGACACCCGGTGAAAGCTGCCGTCGTTATGCTCGGCGATCACCAGTATGCCGCCCGTGCAAGTTATCTCGCTTATATGATCACTCAATGCCCAGCACCTCAATTTCCTTACAAAATGCTTCCATAAAGCCGCGCGTGTCGGCCTTGTACACCTTGCCGCTGCGCTCCGGCTTGGCCTGTAC
>CAZXRQ010000104.1:0-1612 GCA_964642795.1 uncultured Oscillospiraceae bacterium
CGGCCGCATTTTTTCACTATGTCTATCGCCGTATTTATGCCCGGCTCCGATCCGCTCGCCTCTATGACGAGATCGACTCCGCGGCCGCCGGTAAGCTCCATTATCCTGTCTGCGGCATTCTCCCGCATCACATTTATCACCTCATCCGCCCCGACCTGCTTTGCGGCGGGAAAGCGCATTTCCACATCCGCATCGGTACCCAGCACGAACAGCTTGGATGCTCCGCCCGAGCGTGCCGCCACCCCGGCCAATAGCCCGATGGGGCCTGCGCCTATGACCGCCACAGTATCCTGAGGCTCCACCTTCGCGCGCTCCAGCACCGAGTGCGTTACTATCGCCATGGGCTCAGCAAGCGCGGCGACATCATCCGGAACTGCGTCGGGTATGCGATGCAGGAACAGCTCCGGCATAACCAGATAGTCCGTGAACGCGCCGTCTATACCCCAGCCGGGCGAACGCTTATTCGCGCACAGCTGTATCTTGCCCGCACGGCACATATCGCACTTGCCGCAAAACAGCGTATGCGGCTCCCCCACCACGCGGTCGCCTTCCTTAAAACGGGTAACGTCTTTACCCACTTCCACGACCACGCCGGAAAACTCGTGCCCCAGTATCACCGGTGGATAATTCTGAAACTGATCGTGGTATATATGCACATCGGTACCGCATACGCCAGCTGCGCTCACCTTGATAAGCACATCGTCGTCTTTTTTTACGGAGGGTACCGGTACGTCACAAATTGCGAAATTGCCTACGCCCTTGGCGGTCTTCATCAATGCTTTCATCTCTTTACCTCTGTACACGGCCTGAGCCGTCTCCTCCCATAAGCGAAGTTATTTCCTTAATGCTTACGCGGTTGAAGTCGCCGCCGATGCTGTGCTTCAGGCAGCTTGCCGCAGTAGCAAACTCCAGCGCAAGCGCCTTGTCCTCATAGGTATTCAAGCCGTAGATCAGGCCGCCGGAAAAGCTGTCTCCGCCGCCAACCCGATCTACTATATCGCGCATCTCATACTTTTTGGACAGGTAGAATTTGTTACCGTCGTACATGCAGGCGGCCCAATCGTTATGATCCGCGCTCTTGCTTTCACGAAGGGTTATTGCAATAAGGCTCACATTCGGATACCGGGCAAGCACCTTCTTGGCCAATGCCTCATACTGTACCGCATCCAGCTTGCCGGATGCAACGTTCGCATCGTTCTGTATGCCCAGGGACTTCTGCACATCCTCCTCGTTGGCTATGCAGATATCCGCATACTTTACCAGCTCCGACATCACTTCCTGCGCGCTCGAGCCGTATTTCCACAGATTTTGACGGTACTTCAGACCCATCCAAACCGCGATCCCCACCCGCTGTGCCGCCTTTACCGAATTAAGCGCAAGCTCCGCCGCAGAAGCGCTTATTGCAGGTGTTATACCGGTAACGTGGAACCAGTCCGCCCCGGTAAACACGGTATTCCAGTCTATCGAGCCGGCAGGCGCCTCGGCAATGGCCGAATACGACCTGTCGTATACCACCTTGGACGGCCTCTGATTCGCACCCGTTTCTATGTAGTAGATACCCAATCTGCCGGCGCCCGTCTGTATATTGCTGGTATCCACGTTGAAGCGGCGC
>CAZXRQ010000105.1:0-1593 GCA_964642795.1 uncultured Oscillospiraceae bacterium
CAGGCGACCTGACCTTGGCTTTTGCGCGTATGACGGATGATGAGCTTGCGTCTGTGGCGCCGGTTCGTCCATCAGCAGACGCCGAACTGCCCGACGATCCCCTTTCCGTATTCATTCTGCCCGAGGGCGAGCATGTAAGCACAAGTTACCCCAACAGCGATAAGCTTTGTGTGCGCTGCGACGGGCTTAGCGCGGAGCAGGTTAGCGCCTTTTTAGACCAGCTTGAACCTAACGGCTACTCTGCTTACGAGAGTTTTTCCGACAGAAACACCGGATATATGCTTGCCGCATCCGCAAACGGATATAATCTGAACGTAACCTACAGCTTTCCCAGCGAGGCAGAAGACTATGAGTACGGCCATCTGTACATTCAGTTTACTCTGACAGCCGGCGAATAAATCGGCAGAATATTTTTCTGCCGTCACCGCCACAATAATGGCGGAGGCGATGAAAGCTATGGAAGAAATGTCCCGTGAAACCCGGGAATTGCTCAAGGCGGTGGTCGAAAACGCCGCAATAGGTAAACAAACGCTGTGCAAACTTATTAAGCGCAGCGACGATCCGGTGATGCGCAACACCCTCGCGCGCCAGTTTGCGGAATACCATGCAATCTGCACGGAGGCAGACCAGATGCTGGGAGATGCAAAAAGCGGTGCCCGGATACCCCGCGCGCCCATATTTGCCTCGCTGGCAGTCAATTTAGGCATGGACGCTACCAGCACGCACATGGCTGAGATGGTGGTTCAGGGCAGCGTGATGGGTATGATAGACATAAAAAGGCAGCTTCGTGAGCTGCCCAATGCACATCCCGCCGTAGTTGATCTGGCAAAGCGTCTGCTTGCCACCGAGCAATCCAATCAGCAGGAAATACTGGAATATGTGTGACGCCTATTCGGTAAGCTCCTTAATTACGGCCTGATAAACGCGCTGCGCCCTGTCGGGCCAAGCCTTGCACACCTCGCTGGCCGTCTGCGCGTCCGGAAGTCTTACGCGCAGACGCAGCGTTGCGTTTTCCCGCTCCAGTATGCTGAGCATAACATCTACGCCGCCGTAGGGGTTCTGTTCGTGGTAAGTGGAAAACTGTGTTTCGCGGCGCAGCTCATCGCGCTGGGATTCGGCGTGTATCAGCAGATCATCGCGCAGCGACTGCGGAAGCTGCTCCTCGAACATCTGCAGCGTTTCTTCGCCTGCAGCCGTGATAGCATATGCCTGCCCGTATGCCCGCGGCACAGCGGCCACGAAGCTCTCCTGTTCAAGCTCTGCCAACGCGCTCTGCAGATCGAAATAGGATATCATATTACGCCAGGCAAATACCGTAGTAAGCTGCTCGCGTGTTAGCTCGGTGTGTACGGCCTTGAGAAAATAAAGTATCATCAATTTATATTTGCTGGATCCGTCCGCAAAATATGGCATTTGACCGCCTCGCTCCCGTCGTTTTAAATGATTATATCACACCCGCACAGCAATTAACACTTGCAAAGTGCCGCGGTTTATGTATAATAGTATTTGCGTTACGGGGTTATAGCTCAGCTGGTCAGAGCGCTACGTTGACATCGTAGAGGTCGTTGGTTCGATCCCAACTAATCCCACCAC